>JANTFW010000001.1 GCA_024763245.1 Flavobacteriaceae bacterium
ATCTATCATATAGAAAATTTACCCAAAAACTCTAACGAACGACCCGGTTTGGTACATCGTATAGACAAAGATACCAGTGGTTTACTAGTGGTTGCCAAAACGGAAACAGCTATGACCCATCTTGCCAAACAATTTTTTGACCATACCACAGAACGATTATACTATGCCTTAGTTTGGGGAAATCTAAAAGAGGATTCGGGAACTATTGAAGGGCATATTGGCAGAAGTTTAAAAAACCGACTTCAGATGGATGTATTTCCTGATGGTGATTTTGGAAAAGAAGCAATTACACATTATAAGGTAATTGAACGTTTTCTTTATGTAACCTTAGTTGAATGTAAATTAGAAACTGGCCGAACCCATCAAATACGTGCCCATTTTAAGCATATTGGACACCCTTTATTTAATGATGAACGCTATGGAGGTAATCAGATTATTAAAGGGACCACTTTTACCAAATACAAACAATTTGTTCAAAATTGCTTTAAGGCAATACCTCGACAGGCTTTACACGCCAAAACTTTAGGTTTTACACATCCTGTATCTAAAGAAAGAATGAGTTTTAACTCTGAACTGCCGGAAGATTTTCGTCAAGTCCTTGAAAAATGGCGTTCGTACACACAAAATCAAAAATTATAACCACCTAGTTACCAGCTTATTACTGATTATTTTGTTTTGAACTGACAATTATCATTATTTATTTTTTCAAACACACTTATATTTGTCCTGTTGTAAGCTAGAGTACTTTTTTTAGATGCAACAAAATTTTTAGTTAGTAGTTTTTAGATTGATTTCCGGAGCTTGAAAAGTAGATTTTGTCTTTTTTCGTGTTCCGGTTTTCTTTTTTTATATAGCTATTCTACTAAAAGCTTTTTTCTGTACAATACCCCATCAACTTCTATTTCAACTACATATAATCCGGCTGTTAGATAGGAAACATCCACTAAAGGCGTTTCTATCGTATCAATAACTACTTGACCTAAATTATTGTAAACCTTAGCAAAAAATGTATCGCTATCTACTTGAATAGTGAACGATTTGTTTGCAGGGTTAGGATAGATTGAGAAATTTAGTTTTGATACATCTTCTAAAGCAAGTGATGATTCTCCTATTATTTTATAGGCAACCAATTCTAAATTCTGCAGATTTACTTCTTTGGGAAAAGTATTTACATCTACCGGCATAACAGTACCATCAGCAGTAGGGCTTATTTCTTGTATCGTTAGATTACCTGTTAAACCATAATCACTTGGGTCAAAATCATACTCAAACCGGATGTTGCCACCTACTGTACCCGCAGGACTTTGAATGCGCCCATTTACAAATACAACTACCACCTCATTATCATTTTGCCAAACACTGCCTTGTATTGCCGAATTGGTAACACTGGTAAGGCCATGGTGTCCCCCCCAATCGTACACGTCATAAGTTATTGTCGGTATGTTTGAACCGGTCGGCAATGCGTGTGGAACAATTGGTCTTTTCATCGAACCATAAGACATAAAATCACGTAATTTATAACGCATTTGACTTAGGGATTTTACAAAGTTAGCAGCCATAAATTTATCAGCATTAGCCGAAGGGTTTATAGCTAACCACATATACTGTCTGCCGGTTTGTACACCGTAGGCAAAACCTTGTGCCAAGCGTCCATAGAATTTTTGATACGGATAATGAGAACCGCCCGTTTGTGTACCAAAAAGTTGTACTTTTCCGGTATAAATTGCTTGCCAAGCGGGTACTTGATGATCAGTTTGCCAACCTTGTACCATAAAACCATCTACTTCATCCGCTAAGAAATCATTACCGCCTTCTACCGTAATAAAGGCATCAGATGGAATGGAGTTGTGTATATTTTCAAACATTTGTTTATAACCAGCTCTCCAAAATGATCCGCCTCCAAGATCATGATTGTGATTGGGATCCATACATTGTGTAGGTGCCGAAGCTGCAACCATATCAATATAAACCGACTTCGCGTTTAATCTATTTAGATTTGTAACTTGATCGGAAGCATCAATAAGTATATTCTGCCAATCCGTCTGCGTGGGACACATAGTGGCAAAAACATTGCTTTCAAACACTTGCGTAAAAACAGATCCATTTTCATCTTTTGTCGCATCTGCCAAGCCATTATCAGCATAATACGTTGCAGCATCTGCATCTCCTGCATCATTTCCTCCTTGACCGGTGTCCCATAATCGTCCGTTGATATAAGGCATAATAACGGCATCATTATTATCTTGGATAGAAGCAATTAGATTTGACAAGCCCGTTCGTTCCGGAAAATAAACCGGATAAAAATGGTCGTGTTCAGCATAATTCCAATTATAGATGTGCATCCCAACCGGAACATCAAAAAAATTGATTGCAGTTTGTATATAATTTTCCATATCAGCCATAGATTCAGTAGAAAAATCAGAGGTTGTTAGCCATACACCGATATCGCCTATTACATGTTGACGCATTGCTCTTTCTGGTGTTTCTTGTGGAAAATAATTTGCCGATTGCGATACCCAGTCTTTATAAATAAGTGCCGCATCGTACCAATCTCCATTATACAAATCCAATTCAAATACGCCTGGAAATTCCCAGTTATTATTAGAAATGGTTTTATTAGGAATGGGTGTTTTACATTGAATTTTTACACCGCCACTTTCTCCTTTTACACCAAATTCTTTGAGAGAAGCATCCGGATCGTGAAACCCAAAATAAATACCATAATTAGAATTGTAGTAAGAGAAAAATGGCATGGTTGTGCCCCAGCCTCTTGGGTAAATGCCTACGCCATTATCTGATGTATCTGCTGTATCATTGTAGTAATCTATTCCTGATCCGGGATTTTCGGTAAGTCTTCCCGAATACAATGGATATAAAAAAGTATCATTGCCGCTTGCCTCTATATTTAGTTGAGGAAAAATAACATCGATCAATGAGGCATTTGCCCCAAGCCCGGAAATAGATAAATCCCAAGATGAATTGGCATCGTTGGTGTCAATATTAATCCTCGCCAATAATGTAATTGGTAAATTGGCATTGGTAGGATTTGTAAGTTCTATAACAGCCGTATCACCATTATTGGTAATAGATACATTAGACCACCCCGTTGTGGCGGTTACGATTTCGTCCGTTCCGGTAGTTGTATTGGTAATAAAAAGTGTAAACAGGTCAGAACCGGCACTTGTATTTAAAATTTCAGCACCATTGTCTTTAATACTCGATATGGCAACTCCATCTCCTAAATTGGTGATACTAATGCTCAATCTTCCACTGGTTACGGTTTCTTGTGCGCCACTATGATATATAGAAGCCACTAGGAAATACAGGATTATTGCTATTTTTTTTGGAATCATTTTTTTGGGGATTTAAATAGGTTACTCGTATAATTAATATGGGTTTTAGTCATCTTGGTTATTAAAAAGAATTCATTGATGTCTTATTAGATTCTATAACTTAGAATACAATAGGAATAACCAGCTAACCCCTAGAATAAGAGGTTTGTGCTTATTCAATACCTTCTATAAGAATCTCTAGAATAGCAATTGCCGCCTTGGCAATTTGCGTACCGGGTCCAAAAATACCTACAACTCCCTTATCAAATAAAAATTGATAATCTTGTACAGGAATTACACCGCCTGCAATAACCAAGATATCCTCACGTCCATAATTCTTAAGCTCCTCAATAACCTGAGGCACCAGTGTTTTATGTCCGGCTGCTAAAGAAGAAACGCCAAGTACATGAACATCATTTTCTACGGCCTGTTTTGCTGTTTCTTTAGGGGCTTGAAAGAGCGCTCCCATATCCACATCAAAACCTAGATCAGCAAAACTACTAGCCACTACTTTGGCTCCTCGATCATGACCATCCTGTCCCATTTTTGCAATTAATATCCTAGGTCTTCTACCCTCTAGCTTTGCAAATTTATCAGCTAATCCTTGTGCTTTCTTAAAAAGCTTATCATTTTTAATGGCTTTTTTATACACGCCTGTAATGGTTTTATTCATTGCTTTATGTCTTCCGTATACGAGCTCTAATGCATCGGATATTTCTCCCAACGTAGCTCTAACTTTAGCCGCTTCGACAGCCAAAGTTAATACATTTTTATTTCCGGATTCTGCTGCATTACTTAATGCTTTTAACGCTTGAACAACTTTCTTGGTATCCCTATGTTTTTTTAATTCCCGTAAACGTGCCATTTGTAATTCACGAACTGCTTGATTATCGACCTCTAATATATGAAGTGGCTCTTCTTGTGTCAATTGGTATTGGTTGACCCCAACAATTATTTCTTGTTCACTATCAATCTTAGCCTGTTTTTCTGCTGCTGCAGCTTCAATACGCATTTTAGGAATTCCTTTTTCGATAGCTTTTGTCATTCCGCCCAAAGATTCTATCTCTTTCATTAATGCCCAAGCTTTTTCAGCAATTTCTTGGGTTAATCTCTCTACATAATCCGATCCTCCCCAAGGATCAACCGTCTTGGTTATTTGGGTTTCTTCTTGTAAATATATTTGCGTATTCCTAGCAATCCGTGCAGAAAAATCAGTTGGTAGAGCAATCGCTTCATCTAGTGCATTGGTATGTAAAGATTGTGTCCCACCAAAAGCCGCAGCAAGGGCTTCTGTAGTAGTTCTAGCCACATTGTTAAACGGATCCTGTTCGGTTAAACTCCAGCCGCTTGTCTGACAGTGTGTTCGCAATGAAAGTGATTTAGCGTTTTTGGGTTGAAACTTTTTAACTAGCTTAGCCCACAATAACCTTCCGGCACGTAGCTTGGCAATTTCTTGAAAATGGTTCATACCAATCCCCCAAAAAAAGGAAAGCCTAGGTGCAAATCTATCAATATCCATTCCGGTAGCCAATCCTGTTTTTATATATTCTAAACCATCAGCCAAAGTATAGGCCAATTCTATTTCGGGTGTAGCACCGGCTTCTTGCATATGATAACCCGAAATTGAAATACTATTGAATTTAGGCATATATTTACTTGTATATGCAAAAATATCAGCAATAATTTTCATGGAATATTTTGGCGGGTAGATATAGGTATTGCGAACCATAAACTCTTTTAAAATATCGTTTTGTATGGTTCCTGATAATGCTGCTAAATCAGCCCCCTGCTCCATCGCTGCAACAATATAAAATGCCATAATTGGTAAAACGGCACCGTTCATCGTCATAGATACGGACATCTTATCCAACGGAATTTGATCAAAGAGTACTTTCATATCCTCCACGGAATCAATAGCAACTCCAGCTTTACCCACATCACCTTGTACCCTTTCGTGATCTGAGTCATAACCTCTATGTGTGGCTAAATCAAAAGCTACGGATAGGCCTTTTTGACCTGCTGCTAAATTTTTTTTATAAAAAGCATTACTCTCCTCTGCTGTCGAAAAACCGGCATATTGCCTAATAGTCCAAGGGCGACGCACATACATAGTGCTATAAGGACCTCTTAAAAAAGGAGGTTTTCCAGCAATGAAATTTTCATGTCGAAAGGTAGGTTTATTTTTTACCCTAGTTTTAATTTCTATATCCTGAATGTCTCGTCTTTTCATAAATCCTATTTCTAAATCGCAAAGTTACAATTATTAAGCAACACATATAAAAACAAGTATATTTACTTACAATACAAATAAAATGATTAAATTTCTATTTATATTTGTAATTAGTTTTTAAATTATAATGGAATATTATAATTTTTATCGGTGATTTGCCTAATAAACAAAAGAAAAAATTATGTGCGGAATTTTAGGAATAATCGGTAAAGGCATTTCTTTAGAAGAAGGAAGTCGGTTAGCAAAGAGAATGTCACATCGTGGCCCCGACGAAAGCGATATCATTTTAACAGCTAAAGGGCATATTTTAGCCCATGAACGCTTGTCTATTATCGATTTAAAATCGGGAAAACAACCTATTCGTGGAAATGGAGATGCCTATATGGTTCACAATGGCGAAATTTACAATCACCAAGAACTCAGGGATACCGTCTTAAAAGATTGTTTTTTTAAAACATACTCCGATTCTGAGGTAATCATACATTTGTATGAAAAATTTGGTTATGATTTTCTATCGTATCTAGATGGCGTTTTTTCCTTTATCATTGTAGATGGAGACGATTTTATGGTAGGTAGAGATCCTATAGGAGTTAAACCCTTATATTACGGTCAAGATGAACAAAAACGATGGTATTTTTCTTCGGAAATGAAAAGCATTGCAGATCAGTGTAAAACTTTTCAAGCATTTCCTCCCGGTCATATTTTTACCCGTAAAAAAGGCTTAGAACAGTACCACCATCCGGATTGGTTTGATGAGCGAGTCGCTACAAAAAAAATAGATTTAAAACAGTTACGAGAAAGTCTTATTACTGCCACAAAAAAACGGTTAATGACTGATGTGCCATTAGGAGTCTTACTTTCCGGAGGATTAGATTCTTCGTTAACATCGGCTATAGCAAGCAGAGAACTCAAAAAGCAAGGCAAAGAATTACACTCTTTTTCTATTGGACTTACACCGGATTCTCCCGATTTAAAAGCGGCCAAAAAAGTAGCCCGCTTTTTAGGCACTATTCACCATGAATTCTATTTTAGTATAACCGAAGGCATTGCCATCTTAAAACAACTAATCTGGCATTTGGAAACCTATGATGTAACTTCTATTAGAGCCAGTACACCAATGTATTTTTTAAGTAAAAAAATTACCGATTTAGGTGTTCGAGTGGTTTTATCCGGTGAAGGTGCTGATGAAATATTTGGAGGCTATCTCTATTTTGGTAATGCTCCTGATGCCAAAGCATTTCAAAGAGAAACAATCAGACGAGTGCAATTATTATCAACTTCGGATTGCCTACGAGCCGACAAGTCAACTATGGCACACGGATTAGAAGCTCGAGTTCCTTTTTTAGATAAAGACTTTTTAGATATTGCCATGAAAATACGAACCGAAGAAAAACAACCTGAAACCTATGGTGGAATCGAAAAATATATCGTAAGAAAAGCCTTTGATACACCTACAAAACCTTTTCTTCCTAAAGAAATATTATGGCGCCAAAAAGAACAATTTTCAGATGGGGTGGGGTATAACTGGATTGATGAACTCATTGAATACTGCAGTAAACAAGTAAGCGATTTGGAGCTAGAAACAGCTGCCATCAAATATCCACATAATACGCCCACTACTAAAGAAGCCTATTTCTATAGAGAAATTTTTCAGCAACATTTTCCACAAAAAGCAGCCGCTAAAACTGTCCTAAAATGGATTCCAAAATGGCAAGAAAACGAAGATCCTTCCGGACGAGCAAACAAAGCCCATGTAAAACCCGATATGGCTATAAAGATTCCAAAAGCGGTGTAAATACTCTAGAAATAATACTAACTTTGCCCGTATGAGTAAATACGTATTATTTCGTTTGGTAAATGTTTTACTGATTCTGTCAGTTATTGGAACAAGCGCACAAGTAAAAAATGATTCACTATCTAAAAATACATTATTTTTTGCAATAGAGAATCATAATTTTATTAAAAACAACGAATACTTTAACAATATTGCGGATGGATATACCCTTTTGGGTTCTTCTCTACATCCTAAACTACTCTTCTACCCGATTCCTAAGGCCAAATTAGAATTTGGCGTTTTTGGATTAACCTATGCCGGATTAGATACTTTCCATAAAATTATTCCTACTTTTTCATTCACCTATACTATGAAAGATTCAGAACTTATTATGGGAACCTTACAAAGTAAAAAATCGCATCATCTTATAGCCCCCTTAATAACTTTTGAAAGTCAACTTGACGAACGACAAAACGAAAACGGATTACAGTATTTAGTTAAAAAGAAAAAATATACGATAGACACATGGATTAATTGGGAACACTTTATCTTTAAAGGAGCAACAAAAAATGAAGAATTTGTAATGGGTGTTAGTGCTTCCGGAAAAATTTTAGACACTAATAATTGGTTAATTCAGGCAGACTTTCAAAACTTATTTTATCATAGAGGTGGGCAAATAAACACCAATCAGACACAAGATCGAGTTGTTTTTACGATGCGTAATACCGCCTTAGGCTTACAGCTAAAAAATAGTGTTAATGGGGAACAATCTCTTATGCTAGAAAGCTATTTTTTACAAAATAAAAGCGGTAATATTCCACAAGAATACATATATACATCGGGATACGCTTGGTTAGCAAACTTTACTTATCAGTATAAAAATTGGAAATTAGGATTTGGATATTGGTATGGAAATCAGTTTGTAAGTCCTAAAGGAGATGATATGTTTCAGTCTGTTTCTGTAAAAACGGATATACATTACGAAAATGGTATTTTGCAGGAAGTGTACACCGGACATACTGAACCCCAACGCAGCTTGATTCTGGGTAATTTATCCTATAAAAAGGCGATTTCAGATGCCATTGATTTAGGATTTATTGTCAATGCTTATTTCCAAAATTACAGCTCCAACCCCACACCAGAAACTACTTCTAATCGCATTGATAATCAATTTGATTATAGTATGGGTTTATACATCAAATACAACGGAATTTTTAAATTAAATTAGCACGTTCCTGTTTGGATTACTACACGATGATTCATCGTTAAAAAAACATCGAAATTGTTAATAACTTCGGCTTTTTTAGCATTAATCACACTACTTAAAATTATAGGTTTTTCTATATTTGTAAATTACGATTAATTTTAATTATTTAACGATAAAGAATATGAGTGACGAAATTAAAAAGAACAGTTATTCGGCAGAAAGTATCCAAGCTTTAGAAGGAATGGAGCATGTGCGAAAACGCCCGTCGATGTACATTGGTGATATTGGAGTTGGTGGTTTACATCATTTGGTTTATGAGGTGGTTGATAATTCCATTGATGAAGCAATGGCCGGTCATTGTGACACGATAAATGTTTGGATTAATGAAGATAATTCTATTACAGTAAAAGATAATGGTCGAGGTATTCCTGTAGGCATGCATCAGAAAGAAGGAGTTTCCGCTCTAGAAGTTGTAATGACCAAAATTGGAGCTGGCGGAAAATTTGATAAAGATTCTTATAAAGTTTCCGGGGGATTACACGGTGTAGGGGTGTCTGTTGTAAATGCCCTATCTGTGCACGTTACGGCTTCTGTAGAACGTGAAGGGAAAATATGGCAACAAGAATACGAAAGAGGAAAAGCCTTATATCCTGTAAAAGTTGTCGGCAAGAGTAATCTTACAGGAACTACCGTAACTTTTAAACCCGACCACGAGATTTTTAAAGACACCACGGTTTTTAATTATGAAACTTTGGCTACTCGAATGAGAGAACTGTCTTTTTTAAATAAAAAACTACGCATTACCATTACTGATAAACGTCAGAAAGATGATGAAGGTAATTTTATCAGTGAAAGTTTTTATAGTGAAATTGGATTACCCGAGTTTGTAAGTTATCTGGATGGAACAAGAGAACAACTTATTGCAAACGTTATTTCAATGGAAGGTGAAAAGAACGGAATCCCTGTTGAAGTAGCGATGACCTACAACACATCCTATTCTGAAAATTTACATTCCTATGTCAATAATATCAACACCCATGAAGGTGGAACACATCTTTCCGGATTTAGAAGAGGGCTAACTAACACCCTAAAAAAATATGCTGATGCTTCCGGAATGCTCGATAAGTTAAAATTTGATATTGCAGGAGATGATTTTCGTGAAGGGCTAACCGCTATTATATCGGTAAAAGTTGCCGAACCTCAATTTGAAGGACAAACCAAAACAAAATTAGGAAATAGAGAGGTTACTTCGGCTGTAAGTCAAGCTGTATCAGAAATGCTATCTAATTACCTTGAAGAAAACCCCAATGAAGCTAAAATTATCGTCCAAAAAGTAATTTTAGCGGCACAAGCACGTCATGCAGCACGTAAAGCGCGCGAGATGGTACAACGAAAGACTGTGATGTCTTTAGGAGGATTACCGGGTAAACTCAGTGATTGTTCAGAAACAGATCCTGAAAAAGCAGAAATATTCTTGGTAGAGGGTGACTCGGCCGGAGGTACGGCCAAACAAGGTCGCGATCGCTTTTTTCAAGCAATCTTACCATTACGAGGTAAGATTCTTAATGTGGAAAAAGCGATGCAACACAAAGTTTTTGAAAACGAAGAAATTAAAAATATTTTTACGGCTTTAGGTGTTACCATTGGTACGGAAGAAGATCCTAGAGCTCTAAATCTAAGTAAACTACGCTACCATAAAGTAGTTATTATGACAGATGCCGATGTAGATGGTAGTCATATTGCAACCCTTATTCTTACCTTTTTCTTTAGATATATGCGTGAATTAATAGAACAAGGTTATGTATATATTGCCACACCACCATTATACTTAGTTAAGAAAGGAAAAAACAGAGAATATGCTTGGAATGACGATCAACGTGATCTTATTTCAAAGAAAATGGGAGGAAACACTACAATTCAGCGTTATAAAGGTCTCGGAGAGATGAATGCTGAACAATTGTGGGATACCACATTAAATCCAGAATTTAGAACATTGAGACGTGTGAGTATTGATAACGGAACCGAAGCAGACCGTGTCTTCTCTATGTTAATGGGTGAAGAAGTACCTCCTAGACGAGAATTCATTGAAAAAAATGCCGTTTACGCCAACATTGATGCGTAAGGGTATCTGAAAATTAATCCAAAAAATTCCCTTAAGGATATCTTTAAGGGAATTTTTTTAGTATAAATTCGTTATTACATTAAGACGCTTGTAAAACAGTATATAAATACCTTGATTATGAAAAAATCAGTTCTTTTTATCCTTTTGTTTGGATTTACTTTTATGTCATTTGCTCAACTTGAAGAAGTGTTTGCTGCTAGAGACGATGCTGCAATTTATACCAAACAATATCTTAATCCGGCTATGAATGGATTGATGTATAATCTAAATAATGGATGGTATTCTAGTGGAAAAACCCATAAAAAATTAGGCTTTGATATCACATTTTTTGCCACAACAGCAATAGTCCCTGATGAAGATAAATTCTTTCAATTTGTAGCTAGTGACTACAATTACCTAAGTATTTCAAGTGGTAGTAGTGAATTGCCAACCATTGCCGGTAATACAACTAGCAGTGTCTTAGAAGCATCAGACGGAACAGACAGCATTACTTTTGATGCAATTGACGGATTGGGAGAAGATTGGCCTGAGAATTTTTTTATTCCGGTTGCTATTCCCACACCCATGGTACAAGTAGGATTAGGATTGCCGAGTAAAACAGATATCAAACTACGTTTTTTCCCAAAAACCAATAGCAATGAGGTATCTTACGGACTTTTAGGTATTGGCATTCAACATAATTTATCACAATATTTTAAAGTGATTGATAAGATTCCCACGCTAAACGTTTCAGGACTTGGTGCTTTTACCCGAGCCAACCTGATATATACACCAAACAATAGCGAAGTACCCGGTTCTAATCAATCCGTAGAAATGCACATCAATGCTTATACGCTTCAAGTAATTGGAGATATCGACCTAAAAATAATTAACTTCTACTTAGGCATGGGCTATACAGCAGGCACTACAAGTTTAGATGCATTAGGTAATTATGAATTCGATTTTGATGACAATGGAACTATTGAAAATGATGAAATTATCACAGACCCTATGCAACTTGATTTTGCCATTTCGGGGTTTAAAACCACATTAGGAGCGCGACTTAATCTAGGCCCTGTAAAAATATTTGGTGATTATAGTTTACAGCAATACTCAAGCATAAGCCTAGGTTTAGCGGTAAGTGTACGATAAAAGATTAGGCCTATTTTCATATAGTTTTCTTAAAATGATAATTATCATTTATATACTCTATTGAATCTGTGTATATTTGTCCAACTGAACATTTTTAATTAAAAACTTAATATATTACTTATGAAAGTAACTGTTGTAGGTGCCGGTAGTGTTGGAGCTACTTGTGCTGATGTACTCGCTCAAAAAGACATAGCAAAAGAAGTCGTTTTGCTGGACATTAAAGAAAATTACGCAGAAGGAAAAGCCCTTGATATATGGGAATCTTCTGCTGTAAACTACTATGATACACGTGTTGTTGGTTCTACCAATGATTATAGTAAAACTGCCGGATCAGATGTTGTGGTAATCACCTCGGGAATTCCTAGAAAACCGGGAATGTCACGTGATGACTTGATTTCTACCAATGCAAAAATCGTAAAATCTGTAACGGAGCAAGTGGTTGAGAACTCGCCCAATGCCATTGTTATTATTGTTTCTAACCCATTGGATGTAATGACTTATGCCGCTTATCTAACGGCTAAAAAACCGGCAACAAAAGTGTTTGGTATGGCAGGCGTGTTAGACACAGCTCGTTTCCGTGCTTTTTTAGCCACTGAATTAGATTGCTCACCCAAAGACATTCAAGCCTTATTACTAGGTGGACATGGTGATACTATGGTTCCACTTCCACGATACACAACTGTTGGAGGTATTCCTGTAACGGAATTACTTGACAAAGAAACCATAGACCGTATTGTACAACGTACTAAAAAAGGAGGAGGCGAAATTGTGAACCTTTTAGGGACTTCCGGATGGTATGCACCCGGAGCTGCAGCTGCACAAATGGTAGAAGCCATATTAAAAGATTCAAAACGTATTTTCCCTGTTTGTACCATGTTAAACGGAGAATATGGTATGGAAAACATAGCTTTAGGGGTGCCTGTTAAATTAGGTAAAAATGGTATTGAACAAGTTATTGAACTAAAACTAAATGATGAAGAAATGAATTTGATGAAAGAATCTGCCGTTCATGTAAGAGGGGTAATGAAGGTTTTAGATGATATGAACTTATTCTAGTTTAAACAGAATAACAATTTAATTAAGGCTACTTTTTTGGTAGCCTTTTTTTTGTAGTATAGAATAAAAAAATAGGTTAATTGTCTCCGATAATATTAACCTCCATTTCTAAAGAAATAAAAAAATTCTTTTTAACTTCATTCTGAATATAGTGAGCAAGCGCTAAAATCTCTGCACCGGTAGCATTACCATAATTAACCAATACCAAGGCCTGATTTTTATGAACTCCGGCATCCCCTACTCTATATCCTTTTAGCCCACATTGGTCGATTAGCCACCCTGCTGCAATTTTCACCCATTCCGGTTTCCCATTTACCGGATAATTCGGAATTGAAGAGTGTTTTTTTACAAGCTTTTCAAAATCATCTTTTGGAATAACCGGATTCTTAAAAAAGCTACCACTATTCCCGATTTTTTTAGGATCAGGTAATTTTCCCGACCGAATAGTCATTACTGCATCGGCAATAGCCTTAATACTTTTATCTTTGGTCAACATAGCCCGAATAGCTCCATACGAATCATTTATATTATGATGTGTGTGTGTTAAGCGAAAAACAACACTGGTTAGTATTAATTTACCGGCATATTCGGATTTAAAAATAGAGCTACGATACCCAAACTTACAATCTTCATTAGTGAAAACCATTTCTTCTCCAGATGCAATGGCTACCGCCTTGACATGGTCAATCGTATCTTTAACTTCTACACCATAAGCTCCAATATTTTGAATAGGAGATGTCCCTACATTACCGGGAATCAATGCCAAGTTTTCAACACCCCCATAATTATGGTCGACACACCACATCACAAATTCATGCCAATTTTCTCCGGCTTGTACCTCGACATAAACAAATTTCTCGTCCTTATTTATAACCGTAATGCCCTTGGTAGCCATATGTACCACCAATTTTTTGATAGGTTTAACCAACAACATATTACTTCCTCCACCTAGTAGAAATAAATCTTTTTCTCCTTGTAGCAATACGTCTAGTTGTTCCAAATCATTGATTTCAACAAATCGTTCTGCTGGTACATCAATACCAAATGTATTGTATTTTTTTAATGATATGTTATATTGATATTCGATAGCCTATTTCTGTTTATATAAACGCAATGCTTTTTTAATAATTTCAATAGAACGAATCAAATCTTCCTTTTTTAAAACATAGGCAATTCGGACTTGGTTATTACCCATGCCTTCTGAAGAGTAAAACCCACTTGCCGGTGCAACCATTACCGTTTCATTATCAGCCTCAAATGATTCTAAAAGCCATTGGGCAAAATCATCTGTATCTGTAACGGGCAGTTCCGCAACGCAATAAAAGGCACCTTTGGGACTTGACACTTTCACACCATCTATTTTTTGCAACTCTCTAATTAAAACATTTCTACGCTCTTGATATTCCGCATTAACGGCTTCAAAGTAAGAATCCGGCGTTTCGAGTGCAGCTTCGCTGGCAATTTGAGCATAGGTTGGCGGGCTCAAACGAGCTTGAGCAAATTTTAAGGCAGTTGCCATAAATTTTTTATTTTTTGATACGATGCATCCAATACGCGCCCCACACATACTATAACGTTTAGAAACAGAATCAATCATAATTGCATGTTCTTCCAGATTCTCTTCTTGCATAACAGAATAATGGGTCAATCCGTCATAGACAAATTCACGATAGACCTCATCTGCTATCAAAAACAAATCATATTGTAATACCAATGCTCTCAATTGTTGAATCTCTTCTTTTGAATAAAGATATCCGGTTGGGTTGCCGGGATTACAAATAAGGATGGCTTTGGTTTTATCCGTAATTAAAGACTCGAATTTTTCTATAGGTGGTAAAGCAAAAGCGTTATCTATGGAGGAAACAACCGGCACAACCTTAACACCATTAGCAGTGGCAAACCCATTATAATTGGCATAAAAGGGTTCAGGAATAATAATCTCATCGCCAACATCAGTTATACTACCCATTGTAAAGGATAGTGCTTCGGAGCCTCCTGTTGTAATCAAAATATCATTATAATTCACATCAATTTCATGCTTTTTATAATAGCTAGACAGTTTTGCTCGATATTCCTCTGAGCCTTCTGAACGGCTATATGACAAGACTTGAATAGTATTATGCTTAACCGCATCAAGGGCTACCTGAGGCGTTTTAATATCGGGTTGCCCTATATTGAGATGGTATACTTTTACCCCTCTTTTTTTTGCCTCTTCGGCAAAAGGAACTAATTTTCTAATGGGAGATTCAGGCATTACTAAACCTTTATTCGAAACACTTGGCATAACGTTGTATTTAAGACTACAAAATTGCATTTTTTTTCGCAAAAAACATCCTATATCTACAAATCCTTTTGTTGTTAATCTTATCTTAAAATAGAGTGGAGGATTATAAAGTGCTTAAAAAATATGTATCTTTAGTCACAATGATTATAGGCCCAAAATATTTTCTGTTGTTTCTATTTAGCTTTGGCTTCACATCAAGTATGTTATCCCAATCTGAAATGCGATTTATTGGTAAAAACAATAAACAAAAAATACATTTTGAAACTAACAATAATCTTATCATTATTCCTATAACGGTAAATGGGAAAAATCTTTCTTTTATCTTAGATTCCGGTGCCAGCAAAACAATTATTTTTAATGTAGCTTCTAACGATTCCATAATCCTTAATAAGAGTAAGAAAATAAAACTAAGAGGCCTCGGTTCGGGAGAACCTATTGAAGGAATACGCTCTGAAGATAATATTATAAAGATCAAAAATATTATGGGTATTCATCAAACCATCTATGTGGTTTTTGATAATAAATTTGATTTATCCTTAAAAATGGGCAAAACCATTCATGGTATTATTGGTTATGATTTGTTAAAGAACTTTGTAACAAAAATTGATTATCGTAAAAAACAACTTATTTTTTATAATTCTAAAGACTTTTCACCACCCAACTCAAAAAAATATAAAAACTTTTCATTACATTTTCATCACAAAAAACCGTATTTAGATGCACTGGTGAATCTATCAGATACTTCGCGGCATTCTACCAAATTACTTATTGATAGTGGGAATAGTGATGCACTTTGGCTATTTGAAAACATAGAAGCAGGCATAACCACTCAAAATAATTTTTTTATCGATCATATGGGTGATGGATTGAGCGGTAGTATTGATGGCAAAAGAAGTAAAATAAAATCCTTTAAGATCGGGAGTTTTATTTTTAATAACCCTACGGTTGCTTTTCTGGATTCAACAGCCACTTCTTATGCTAGATCCTATGAAGACAGAGATGGGAGTATCGGCTCAAGAATTCTTAATCGATTTACTGTTTATCTGGATTATCCACACCAAAGAATATACTTAAAGAAAACTAAGAGTTTTGATAAAGAATTCAAATATAATCGGGCCGGAATAGAACTGATGTATGCCGGAAAAACACTTGTGAAAGAAAATAATATAGTCAATAAAACCATACTTGGCAATCAACAATTTGAAGAACGAACTTCCATACGGTTTGAAATTGATTACAAATACAGTTTTAAGCCCATTTATGCCATTTATAAAATCCGTCCGGGCTCTCCGGCAGAACAAATAGGGCTACAAGTTAATGATATCATCAGCGAAATAAATGGCAAACCGGCATACGAATACAAACTACAGGAGATAAGAAACCTCTTCTACGACGATGTCGGAACACCTATAAAATTTAAAATAAATCGCAAAAATACTGTCCTTTTTTACCAAGTACGTTTGGTCAAACCTTTATGAGCTACATTGAAGTAAATATTGCTTATAGATTCTTTAAGAAGTCATACAATAACCGAACTCCGGCACCCGTTGCACCTTTACCATTATACGAATCTTGTGCCTCTAAAAAAGCAGGACCGGCAATATCAATGTGAATATAAGGATACTTGACAAAATGTTCTAGAAATTTTCCCGCTGTAATCATACCCGCATTAGCCCCTCCAAGGTTTTTCATATCGGCAATATCTGATTTTAAATCCTCTTTCCACTCCTCCCAAAAAGGAAAACGAAATACTCTATCATGTGTTTTAAGTCCGGACTCATATAGTTTTCTAAAATAACTATCCTTTGCATTACCCATGCTTATAGAGGTTCTAGTCCCTAAAGCTCTAACGGCTGCACCGGTTAATGTAGCTGCATCAATCACTAATTCGGGCTTGTATTTATTAGAATAAGCCAAAGCATCGGCTAAAATCATTCTGCCTTCGGCGTCAGTATTTAAGACTTCAACCGTTGTTCCGTCAAACATACGTACTACATCACCCGGTGCGTAAGCTGTTTTTCCGGGACGGTTATCTGTTGCTGGTATTAAACCTATAACATAAACCGGAATTTGATTTTTGGCAAGCGCATCAATTGTGGCAGCCATAGCTGCAGCACCTCCCATATCACTCTTCATCAAGTCCATAGAGTGTGGTGTAGGTTTTAAACTAAGGCCACCCGTATCATAAACTACACCTTTACCGACTAAAACTATAGGTTTTTTGTTTTTGGCATTTTTGGGTTTGTATTCAATTATGGTAAAAGTAGGCGGTTGTTCCGACCCTTGATTTACCGCTAATAGCCCACCCATTTTCAGCGATTCAATCTTCTTTTTTTCTAAGACCGTTACGTTATAATCAGATGCTTTCCCTTTGGCAACAATCTCTTTAGACAATTGGGTAGCGTTCATATAAGAAACCGGCTCATTAACCATATCTCTTGCCCAAAATACAGATGCAACTAATTCTTCCAATTCGTTTAAGGCGTTTTTAGTTACAGCACCATGAATTTTGATTTCTTGTAATTTGTTCTTTTTCTCCTTAGCCGCCTTAAAATATTTTAAAAACTGGTAATTTGACAACAACAAACCTTCAAGTAAAGCGAGTGTCTTAGCTTCATCATCACCGGAAACGTGTAAGTTCTTTTCATTTTTTACAAAATCTAAAATGGTAAAACCATGTTTTCTGCAATCATCTAAGTTTGCCTTATTGGTATTAATAACAAATAAGAATCCGGAAATTGATTTTACATACTGTAAAGGTGTAGAATCCCACGATTTTTTGAAATACGCATACCTTTCCGGTGAAATTAAATCTTTTAATCCGGTAATATCCTCTGCTAGAAAGACTATATTTGTAACTTTCGAAATAGACTTTGTTAAAGTAAGTTTCATATGATTGATTTTTATAGATACAAAGGTCGTAAAGTTTTTCTAATTTTTTGTTTAATTATCGACTTGTTTTTAACAATGTCACACAGAATTAACAATAATTAAAAAATTTTCAAGATATGGTTCTTAGCACTATACTTAATAACTAGAATAATTATGGCAAATCAAGAGATTGAACGAAAATTTTTAGTCAAGGGCAATTTTAAACAATATGCTACTAAAAAAACAAAGATCGTCCAAGGTTTTCTATCCTCAGTGCCGGAAAGAACAGTTAGAGTACGGATAAAAGACAACCAAGGTTTCTTAACCATCAAAGGAATTGGAAATAAAAACGGTATCACACGATTTGAATTTGAAAAAGAAATAAGTCTGAAAGATGCACAAGATTTACTACAGATTTGTGAGCCGGAACGTATTCATAAAATACGCTATATTGTTCCCACATCAAACGACTTGTTCTTTGAAGTAGACGAATTTCTTGGTGATAATCAAGGACTAATTGTCGCTGAAATAGAATTGCCTTCGGAGGACAGCTGGTTTGAGAAACCGACATGGTTAGGCGAAGAAGTTACACAAGATTTGCGCTATTACAACTCAGTCTTGATTAAAAAACCTTATAAAGAGTGGAAATAAACAGTATACTTATACTTTTTAATCTATATAATAAAGCCCTTTTTTTCAAAAGTACTTTTCAAAAATCATCATAAAAAACTACCTTTGTAAGCGATTGAAATTCTTTCAATCTGTCTTGAATATTTTCATACCTATGAAAAAAGTTATCTTTCTACTTCTGTTATTTATTGGGTTAGAATCTATCCTTGCACAACACGCAAACCCCGATACCATTCAAGCTTATTATTATGAGCAACCTATTAAATTGGATGGAAATCTCGATGAATCCTGTTGGTCACAAGCAACACCTATTACTCATTTTACGCAAAGAGAGCAAAATGAAGGACAACCTGCCACCGAACAAACAAAAATCGCCGTAGTTTACACTACAAACAAGCTCTATTTTGGTATTTGGTGTTATGATAGTCAACCCGATAAAATAGCCGCGCAACAAATGAAAAGAGACTTTAGTTGGGGAAGTGATGATAATATTGAATTGATGATTAGCCCTTTTAATGATAATCGTAGTGGCTATCTCTTTGTAACCAACCCCAATGGCGCCCTTGCGGATGTATTGGTAGGCAATGAGGGACAAGAATGGAATAAAGACTGGAACGGTGTTTGGGATGTCAAAGTTACTCGTAACCAACAAGGATGGTTTGCCGAAGTGATGATTCCATTTAGCACCTTAAAGTTTACATCTGATAAAGCCCAAACTTGGGGTATCAATTTTGAAAGAAATATTCGCCGAAAAAAAGAACAAATAATGTGGCAAGGTTGGTCCCGAAGTTTCGAACTTGAAAACATCTCACAAGGAGGACATCTCACCGGTCTCAATACGATTAAACAAGGTAAAAAGATAGCGCTAATGCCTTATGTTTTAGGCGGTGTAGAATTTGAGAAAAGCATCGTACGGCACACTAAAAAGATTGGTGGAGAAATTAATTTTGATATCACCCCAACACTAAAACTAAATCTTACTGCCAATACAGATTTTGCTCAGGTTGAGTCGGATCGTAAACAAATTAATCTGTCTCGCTTTTCTTTATTTTACCCTGAAAAAAGACAATTTTTTCTGGAGGGAAAAAATTATTTTGACATGAATCTTGGAAGCACAAAACTATTTCACAGTAGAACTATTGGAATAGACCGGCAAACTGTAATTCCTATTATTGGCGGAATGCGTTTTTTTGGTAAATTAAATAAAACCAATTTAGGTATAATGTCCATTCAAACGAAGCGCAAAGAGAATATTCCTTCAACAAACTACGCCGTAATCAAAGTAAATCAAGATATCTTTAACAAATCAAGTATTGGTTTCATTGCCACACAAAAACTCAGCAAAGGGTATAACAATCGTGTTTTTGGCAGTACTTTTAATTATTCTACTTCAAAACTATTTGGTGATAAAAACCTGAAAATTGGTGGCGGATTGGCGTTGAGTGACACACATTCCAATACAATGTATAATACACTAAACAAAAAAATACAAGATCAACTCGCCTACAACTTCTTTGTAAGTTACCCCAATGATTGGATAGAATATGATTTGTCCTTTACCTCTGTAGCTCCAGATTTTAAACCGGATATGGGATATACTAGACGTAAGAATTATCAGATGTTTTATACCGAATTACAATTTAATCCCAGGTTTAAAAAACTTCCCTTTTTCCGAAACCTTGTTTTTAAACCTATCGACATCAACTACTATATAAACGAACAAACCAAGGAAACCGAATCTATTTTTTACGAATGGAGACCCTTAGGTTTTGTAACAAAAAGTGGTGAGTTTTTTGAATTTAACATCCAACATATCTATGACAATCCTGTTGATGATTTCGAGCTTATAGATGGTGTATATATTCCGTCAGGTTCGTATTGGGATAATCGTTTTGAATGGCAATTTAGCAGTTTTAGAGGACGAAAAATTGCAATAGACGCCGCCATAAATATTGGTGATTTCTACACCGGAAAACGACAAGAATATCAGTTCGTTACCAATTTTAACATTAACAAACACCTAAACCTAAGCATAGATTGGCAACACAACTATCTTCAACTACCACAAGAGCGTTTCACAACTAATGAATTGGGTGGGCGGATAGACTATGCATTTAATCCTAAGCTATTAACCGGTATTTTTGCCCAATGGAATAATGAAGAGGAAACCATTTTAGTAAATTATCGTATAAATTGGATTCCAAAAATTGGAAGCTACTTCTATTTCGTAGTCAATCAGGAAGTAGATACCCAAAATGGATTATCACTAGAACGAACAACAGTTATCGGTAAATTGATATGGCGATTTACACTCTAACCTAAACTCATAACAAGTAAAATGCCACTACTTAAAACCAACAACTTTTCGCCTATTTTTTTGTTTAGAAATAAACACTTCAATACATTATATCGTTATTTTACGACAAAAATACAAGTCAATTTTCAAAGGCAACGTATATCCACCCTTGATGGCGATTTTATTGATTTGGACAGGGCTTCCGTACAATCTAAAAAATGTATAATCGCAATCCACGGGCTAGAAGGAAGCAGTAATTCCAGCTATATAAAATCATTAACTGTAATGGCCAATAAGCAAGGTTATGATGTGATTGCCTTTAACCTTAGAGGTTGTAGTGGTGTACCCAATTTAAACCTAGGCTCGTATCACAGTGGGAAAACTAGTGATTTACATGAAGTCATACAATATATTGAAAACCAATACCATTATGACAGTTTATATATAGTGGGTTATAGTCTTGGGGGGAACCTTACCCTTAAATATATGGGCGAATATGCTCCCAAAATCTCTAGACACATTAAGTCGGCAGTAGCGGTTTCTGCACCTTGTGATTTAAAAGGATCGGCACAAACCCTAAATAAAAAATCGAACCGGATCTACCAATCTAATTTTTTAAAAACACTCAAAGCTAAAGCACATTATAAACTTAATCAATTTCCTCGATCAGGACTTGATGCCCATAGAATAAGTCAAGCAAAAACATTTTACGAATTTGATAATTATTTTACTGCACCTACGCAAGGATTTAAAGATGCCGAAGACTATTGGGAAAAATCAAGTAGTAAGAAGTATATCCAACACATTAGCCTCCCTAGCTTGTTAGTCTCAGCTCTAGACGACCCTTTTCTCAACAAAAGTTGTTACCCTATTCAAGAAGCTAAAGTATCATCATACTTTAGTTTGCTTACTCCTAAATATGGTGGTCACGTGGGCTTCTATTCATCTTTTAAAAACGATTATTGGTTAGAAAAAACCATGTTACAGTTTTTAACAGATTCCGAAATTTTAGGTTCTTAGCATACTTATTCCCTCTCTATTTTGATTCGTACCCCCTCACTATGACTCGTAAATTCCGGTGCATACATACATTGAATAGTCGTTATCCCATTAGAAAAATTGCCGGCATTATTTGCTCTTAAATCATATTCAAACACATAGACCCCTTTATGTAAACTGTCGAAGAAAAAATTAGTACTGGCATCTTTAGTGCTTTCATAATACGCAAGGCCATCTTGATATTTATATTTAGAAAGTACATTTATAGGCTCCAATCCACTGGCACGCATATCCTTCATATGAACAAATTCCATACTTCTATCAACTTTCAACGCTATACGCACACGAATCAAATCACCAACTTTTACATGGCTAGACGCTGTTATCTCCGTCATTTTTTCTCCGGTATCTGAATTGGTTTTTACAAAGAGTTTTTTTGTTATTTGTAAAGGTGTTGTTGCAAAAGAAATTTTATCTAAATTCTCAAAATATTGCCAATATAAGGCACCCCAAGCAATACCATTGCCCGTTTTAGTAATACTTACTTTTGCTTTTTCTTTGGTAATTTCATCTCCAGTCCAAACGGTTTTAAAATAGCCGGTTCCTGCTTCAGGTTTGTTTGGAATATCCGCCATAGGATCTAACGTTTCGTTTCCAATCATTACCTGTACTCTATTGGTATTTTCACTCCAATCGTTTCCATAACTTAACAGGGCATACACGGCTTCTGTAGTAGCTTTGGTTGTTTTCCATCGGTTGGTTTGTTTATTTTTTAGCAACCATTTTTTAAGATTGTCAATTGTTTTGGTATCCTTTTGAATCTCGGCAAAGGTTTCTATTAATAAAGCCTGTGTTTCTATAGGCGCTTGATACCAATACCAACCACCGGACTGATTCGATTTCCAGTACATACCCAACTCCTCATTGGTAATACTATTTTCATCCAAACTCCGTATAATGGCTTGAGCAGTGTTGCTGTTATTATTTCTATGGGCTACCAATGCAATCAAGGCTTTTTGGTATAACGTATAAGAATTCCAATAGGTGTAGGATTGCTGCGTATAATAATCAACCGCCTTCTGTAAAGATGGTTTTATAGGATGTTCGGGAAAAAAGCTACGCATATATAAATAGTGTAATTGTATATTTCCTAAGTGATTGGCTTCTAAATATTTTTTTGCCAACGCATCCCCTTTGGCTTTATCGTTCTCTTTTTCTTTAATAATCTTAGCCCTTTCTAATAATTTAGCATAATCGTCATGTAACTCATTATCTAAAAAAGCGATGGCTTTTTCTAACATACGAGTTGTTTGATTTCTACGGTCGATATGTAATTTGTTTAAATGGCCAAAACCGGTAGCAATATGTTGAGTGATATATCGGCTCGGATAACGTCCGCCTTTAAACCAAGGGAATCCACCATTACTCATTTGTATATCAGCTAATTTCTGTTCCGCACGTTGTAGTTCATTAGTCATCGTATTAAGATCAAACAACAGGGCTATTCGTTTTTTCTGTTCGGTCTCACTTTGAGCATCACGTAACCAAGGCGTTTCCTGAATTAGAAGTGATTTTAATTCTTGGTTTTTCTCTAAATTAGACAACAGTGCATCTGATGATGACCAGCGATCAAAAACTTTTTTAATCTTAGGATTCGACTGAAGTATTTTAGTAGCCAAACTATTGGCATAATATCGCGAAAAGGTTTGCTCTGAACATTCGTAGGGATACTCCATCAAATACGGTAAGGCTTGTATAGCATACCACACCGGATTAGAGGTCACCTCTAAGGTTAATTTCTGATTACGCAACGTATTAGAGGTATTGGATTTTAATTTTTCTAACGTAAAGCTACGTTGCTCATTAGAATTTACCCACATAGGCAAAGTCTCAGTAACCAACATACTATTGGTTACTACCGGCAATACATTTTGTTCCCCATCAGAAAAATTTCCTGCTTTTGCGACTATTTTATACTGGACTACCTGAATCCCTTTTGGAATAGATAAATCCCAAGATACAGCTGTATTTCCTTGAGCAGTGACATCAAAAGGTTTAATTAGGTTTGCTTTAGACACAATAGAAGTCAAGGCTTTTCCGGTAAAAGGATCCGAAAGTTCCAATTGTACTTTTCCGGATAAATCGGTATCACTAAGATTGCTGATTTTTGTACTAAATGTCAACTGATCTCCTTCCCTTAAAAATCGAGGGGGATTAGGCAACAACATCAGTTCTTTTTGTGTAAGTGTTTGCAAACCGGCATAGGCGGTTCGTACATCTTTGGTATGTGCTAAGAGTTGTAATTTCCAACGGGTTAAGGCTTCGGGTATGGTAAAGGTAAATTCTATATTTCCGTCTGCATCTGTATGCAATTGTGGATAGAAAAAAGCGGTTTCATTAAAATTGGTTCGGATTGGTACTGCAGAAAAATCTGTAGTTTCTTCTGTTGATGCATCTATACTATTTGAAACCCCAGCTACATCTCCCTCCATTTTTTCAACCGATAAGGTTGCTCTTTTTGACATTATACCTCTACCTACTTTTGCACTTGCCATTTTATTCTTTTTGTCTCGAACCGGAGCTGCTTCCATAACTTCCATTTCATCTGTTAAAAGCATCGTGTCATTATAATAAGAAGCAAAAGAAAAACCAAACCAGTTTAAGGCATCAAAACCTAGATTTTTCGGATAACGCACAAAATGTTTATTGAGGGTACGAACGGTGAACTGAGTGATTTCAAAACTTTTATAAGCGTTTGTAGAAAGCGATGTATAATAGGGCCGTATCCCAATGTATGGTGGCCTTTGCCATTTATGTGGTTTAAACTGATCTAAGGAAGCGTCGTACATACTTGCTAAGAGCTCCGCCGCAAACTTATCCTTTTGTAAGCCCTTGATTTTAAATCGCCATGTTTGTTGGCTACCGGGTTGTAATTTATCCCTGAAAGTCAGCGTTTCAATTTCTAAATCTTCCTGAGTTAAGGGTACATCAATAAAAACGCTACCTCCTATATACGCATTGTAATTTACCAACTGATAATGAACGACAAACCCACCTAAATCTTTATTGGTTACGGGTATGGCTATATATTTAATTTCGTCCGAAAGCTTAATAATCTGTGTGGAAACAATCTTTTTATCTTTCTCTACTCTTAGTATAACCGAAGCTTCTTTCGAGGCTGTGCCTACTTGTAGACAAACCGATTCCCCAACTTTATATTGCGATTGATCTGTTTTTACAACGAGCAACTGATTATCCGGCACTTTATCGGATTTTAAATCATACAGATTCATAACCTGCTTGTCTACAAGGGTTTGTCCAAACTTATCTTGGGCTTCCATCACAATAAGATAGGCCCCAATTGGCCACTTATTGGTCAATTTTTTTCTTTTTATCAACACCTTGTTTGGTGCTTTTATCTGGGTTGTAAATTCTTCATCATACACTAGTTCACCTAAAGGTCTTTGTAATGGGTTATCTTCATCGGCATAGGCATCGTGAGGAAAATGCCGGTAAAAATCATTTTGGGTCAAGATCTTATAGTCTGGTGTACTCCAAGGTCTCGGCCGCATAACTTGTTGCGGTGCCGCTATCTTATAAATTTTTAGTCTACCAGATAATGAAACGGGTTGATTATTGAGGTTTTTGGTAATGATCTGAATGGATTGTTCTTTGTCGTCTCTATTCCATTTATCAGCTGTTATTAACTGGATCACGGCACTGTTATAACCCACTTTCACAAGGGTTTTTGTGCTGTGTGTTTCTCCGTTAATATCGGTTACATCAGCCAAAATTTCATAATTAAATATTGGCGAATCTTTTGGAGCAATAGCTACATCCGGTTGTGCTTTAAAATTAATCTCATAATTTCCTTTTGCATCGGTCTGGGTCTCACCATGTAGTATTTCCTGAGGTTCTGATGAAAAAGCAGGACGATACCAATACCACCATCTCGGAAATTGAATTTTGCGATGCACGCGATATACTACTTTTGCCTCCGTTATAGCATTACCGGCATAAGCCGTAGCCACTCCTGTTACTTTTACCGTATCATTAACTTTATAGGATCCCGAAACAGGCATAAACTTAGTTTGAAATTTAGGACGTTTATATTCTTCAACAGCAAACGATTTACTGGTATTTATTTGATATTCAACTCCTGACACTTTAATGGTAAAATTTCCGGTTAAACCGTTTGCCGGTAAGACAAATGTGCCACTTACCGAACCAAAATCATTGGTAAGCAATTCCAGCCTACTCACGGATTGTCTGTTTACATCTCTTAATTCAACTAGCACTTTTTCGTTAGCGAGCACTTCAGAAAACGTTCTTTTTCCTCTCGGTTTTCTCGTAACGGCAATGGCTTTAAAATAGAGTGTCTGTCCAGGTCGATAAATACTTCTATCGGTAAAGATGTAAGCATCGTTATAGGGGCGTTGTTTGTGGTTTGATACATAACTTTTCTGAAGATAATAATTGCCAAATTCGCCCTTATCGTCCTTGTAAGTAATACTTGCTTTTACGCTATTATAGT
The DNA here is from genome assembly GCA_024763245.1 of Flavobacteriaceae bacterium. Lineage (GTDB taxonomy): Bacteria > Bacteroidota > Bacteroidia > Flavobacteriales > Flavobacteriaceae > DQTL01. The sequence goes on from JANTFW010000001.1 coordinate 26,467, forward strand.
AGATGTCTTTGGGTAGATAAATCTGTCCATATTCATCGGCACGTAAACTTTTATCAATTTTTTTGTCATATTTTCCGGTGTTTTTGTTTGATAAGTGAACGACAGCTCCTTGCAATGGTATTCCATTATTTCTATCAACAACCTGAAAAATCTGTTGCTTTTGGGTATTGGTTTCCAGTAAAGCAATATTGGTAACCTGCACGGCAGTATAGGCAAAAATATTGGCCTTTGACTGCTTATCTGTGACCAAAAAAAGATAGTTACCTCGGGGTAACTTGGGTATTATCAACTCCGATTGATGCCTTTGAAAATCCGATTCATTTTTTACCTTAGCTTCCCATTCTGTCTGAATAGGAAGGGTGTTGATTAATGCCAAAATTTCAATATCATTATATGTCTTTGCCAGTTTTCTATAAAAATCAACATTTGTTCTCAAAATCCTAAAGAATATATGATTGGTGTTTTTATGAGCCAATAATACTCGTGATTCCTTGTTAATTGGGATGTGTTTTTCTGCTGTTATGTCGAAAGACTTTTTAACAAGATTAGCTAATAGGACTTTGCATTTTTTTGCCCCTAAACTCTCGGGATAACGTGCAATACTTTGTTCACAAACTTGCTTTGCTTTTTTTAGTTCCCATTGTGCAGTTTCATCCTTATTCGATTGGTATTGTTGGCCTTTTTCTTTATAATGAGAGGCTATTTCAAAGCTGTATAGGGTACTCATCTCATCCGATTTTAAATTGGATTCCGATTCCAGTAAAGTTTTAAGATAAACCGATTCTTTGTCGTTAAAACTCGCATGTTGTTTTACAAAGGCTAGGCGTTCCAGATCGACAACAACCAATGCTTTTGTATTTTTGTTGTGAAGATGAAACCGTATCAAATTTTGATACAACAACAAGGCGTTAAACTGTAAAGATAATGTGTCTTTAGTACTAATAGACAAGTCTTTAAAGGTGGAAGCTTTATCCAAATAATCCGGATTATCGAGCACAAACTTATAGGCCGGTTTTGATAAATTCGTTTCATCCGTTTTATAAAAATCCAATGCATTATGCGCTAAAAAATCATATAAAGTAGGTCTGTATACTTTTGAATTGTCTCGCTGATCTATTATACCATTAAAGTCTTCCAAGGGAGTCGTTTGAGCTAATAGGGCATTATCAAGCGATTGTTGAAAATGGAGGTGAATCTCGGCAAAAAGTGTTTGTAAATCCCAAGTACGAAAATCATTGGCATTCACTTTTTTATCGGTATGTGTTCTATCGTAAAAGCGCCATCTGTTCTCTTGAAAATACTGCCAATACATATTGGCTAAGATACTTTCTAGTATATTCTTTTCCGGAAATTTCGCTACTACTATTTCACTTTTAAAAGTATTGACAATACGCAATTGTGCATCCTCCTCAAGGACTAACATATATTTGGATTGGTACAACAAACTTTTGATAAGCTGATTGGTATTTGACTCTTTTTTTGCTTTTTCAAGAATTTTTTGAACGATTTCATTTGCCGATTTTGGTAAATTCTCTTTATCGAATCTGCTTACCTCTTTCCATAGAGATTTATAGTCGTTTGGTGAAGGTTGTTGAGCGTGGGTCAAAGTTGAAAATAATAAAATTAATACAAGTACCTTTTTCATGGGAAAATGAGATTTCTATTCCCTACAAACTTACAATAATCATTCCTCTTTTAATAATCAAAATGAGGGAAAGACGTGATATTTTAGGGAAACACCCTAAAATCAGTAGTAATCATCTACTGGAAGCCTTCTTTTTTTGCCTCTAAAAAGTGTACCTTTGAGCCCAATTTATTTGATATACCATGCATATTCATTTTATTGCCATAGGAGGAAGTGCCATGCATAATCTGGCACTGGCACTGGCACAAAAAGGAGACTTGATAACAGGAAGTGACGATACTATTTTTGAACCCTCGAAATCACGTTTAAAAAAACAGGGTTTGTTACCCGAAAAAATGGGATGGTATCCTGATAAAATCACCCCAGATATAGATGCGGTAGTACTGGGTATGCATGCTAAACAAGATAATCCAGAATTACTAAGAGCATTGGAATTAGGCCTGAAAATCTATTCCTATCCTGAGTTTCTTTATGAACAATCTAAAAATAAAACCCGGGTTGTCATTGGTGGCTCCCATGGAAAAACGAGTATTACCTCTATGATACTTCACGTAATGCAGTATCACAATATAGCAGTTGATTATATGGTGGGTGCGCAATTAGATGGTTTTGAGACGATGGTGCATCTTACTACCAAAAATGAATTTATCGTTCTAGAAGGTGATGAATACCTTTCATCTCCTATCGACAGACGTCCTAAATTCCATTTATACAATCCTCATATTGCCTTACTCAGCGGCATTGCTTGGGATCATATTAATGTTTTTCCAACATTTGACAACTACGTCCAGCAATTTAGACTGTTTATTGATTCTATTGTACCCGGTGGAATGCTGGTCTATTTTGAAAAAGATCCGGTTTTACAAAAACTCGTAACAGAAACAGCCCAACCTATTAAGAAATATGCCTACAATAGTATGCCACATACTACTGAAGATGGAATTACCTATCTTTTTTCGGATGAAGGAAAAATCCCCATTCAAATTTTTGGAGACCATAATATGCAAAATCTGGCCGGAGCACAATGGGTTTGTCAATTAATGGGCGTTGATAACTCACAATTCTTAGAAGCCATAAGCAGTTTTGCTGGAGCTAGTAAGCGTCTTGAAAAAATTGCGGGATCTAATCATGCTGCCTTGTTTAAAGATTTTGCACATTCTCCCTCAAAAGTTTTGGCCACAGTAAAAGCTGTAAAAAATCAATTTCCCGAAAGAAAACTCATTGCCTGTTTAGAATTACACACCTATAGTAGTTTAAACCCGACTTTTATCAAAGATTATAAAGACACTCTTGCTTTAGCAGAGCAAGCTATTGTCTATTATTCTCAAAAGGCTGTAGCCATAAAAAAACTTGCTCCTATCTCAAAGGAAGATATCAAAGCTGCCTTTAACAGAGATGATCTGATGGTATTTACAAATAGTGAGGAGTTTACTGCTTTTATAAATCAAATGAATTTTCAAAACAGCAATCTTCTCTTGATGAGTTCCGGTAATTATGGCGGCTTGGATCTAAAAAAATTAAGAAGTCGCTTTCGATAAACGCCTTACCTTTTTGATATAGCGAAACAAGTCCCTAATATCCATCCAATAGGTATAAAAAGCGCCGCTTTGTAGCCCATTTTTCTTATGAACACTCGCTATTTTATATAAAATTTTCCAATGTTCACGTATCGCTTTTAAACCTCTAAAATAGGTGGTATGATAAGGGTCATAAATATGAGTAGGTTCTGAAATAGTACCATTGATTTCTAAAATCGTAAAATTCTTGCCTTGTTTTAATTCTTCTATTGTTGTATACTTTACATCTAATCTTCCGTAATACCAGCCTTTTATACGCCTACTAAGTCCATCTAAAACTGCTTCCAGCTCTTTATCTATAAGATGATTACCATTAACAAATCGAGTTCCCTTACTGTGATTTCCTATATCGGTAAGCTTGACTAAGGTATCTTTTTCCACCACACTATTCCATTGATCAGCATGTATTTTCTCGAACAATTGATAGTAATGTTTTGCTCTATTGTCATTACGAACAAGCTGTGATAAGGTCAATATCCCATCTCCTTTTACATGGATAAAAGATTTAAGAGTTACGGATGTAATACGCCCCGTTTCTGCATCGGGCATCCTATGATAAAAAATGCCACACTCATTAGGTAAATCTATAAATTCTTGAAGAATCGTAGGGATTGGATACTTCTTTATATAATTTTTTAATTGCTCATCCGAATAGATTTTTTGAACCAACATACCTCGAAAACCTATATCCGGTTTAGCAATAACTGGGTAATCAATCCCTTTTTTATGAAGTGATATGACAATACTATTAAGTGGTGTATCTTTTTGGATTAGAATAGATTTTGGCCTTACATCATCAGGCACTAATTCTAAAGTTTCAAATTTAGATTCTGTTCCATTACCCGAGTTTTTTATACCCGGATTTACCATCGAATAAAATGTAAAATCTCTTGCCTTTAGTGCCAAATATATAGCATAAGGTATATTTGGTATGTAAAACATATAGGAAGGCCAATATTCCCAATCTGTAAATTTTTTTAACCATTTATTATTTTTCATCCCTATACTTTACAATTGCATTTCTAACACTGCCGAATTGCAATAACAGCTCCTTCGCTTTGTTATAACTTACACCAAGGTCTTCCATAATCATTTTTGTACCCCGATCAACTAACTTGGTATTGGTCAATTGCATATCAACCATTTTATTACCTTTTACCCTCCCCAATCGAATCATGGTGGCTGTTGTAATCATATTTAAAACCATTTTTTGTGCCGTACCGGCTTTCATTCTGGAACTTCCGGTTACAAATTCAGGACCCACGGTTACAACTATAGGATGTTTTGCTACTCTAGCCAAAGGACTACCTTCGTTCATCGTAATACAACCGGTTATTATATTATTCCGATTTGCTTGTTCTAATGCCGATACCACATAAGGCGTACTTCCCGATGCGGCAATACCAACCAATACATCTAAATCAGAAATATGATAAGCTTGTAAGTCATTCCAGCTCTGTTCTTTGGAATCTTCGGCATTTTCAACGGCTTTACGAATGGCCGTATCTCCACCTGCAATCAGACCAATTACCAAATCATCAGACACTCCAAAAGTAGGAGGACATTCTGAGGCATCTAATATACCAAGTCTACCACTCGTTCCGGCACCAATATAAAAAAGCCTCCCTCCTTTTTGTAATTTAGACACTAGGTTTTCTATTAATACTTCTATAGCCGGTAATTGTTTTTGAACGGCTAGGGCTACTTTTTGATCTTCATTATTAATGTTTTCTATTATTTCACCCACAGACATATCTTCCAAATGTTGATAAGTAGATGGTGATTCCGTAATTTTTTTATATTTCATACCATTATTTTATGGTGCGACCTATTGAATTAACTAACTTTTAAATTATTTGCCAAAAAAAACTACCTTTGTATTTGGATATTTAAAATGTTAATAACATCTTTACCAACGAATAGAATTTTTATAAACCCCAAACCTAATTAATATTATTTACTATTACAAATATTAATTGGTCTGCTTTTTGTTTGAGCATTTGTGTTTTATAATTACTAATAGAAAAGAATCAAATAGAAACTGACAGCAAAATGAAACGATTTTTCGTTTATATTTTTTTAATGAGTCTCTCTACGGTAACAGCCCAGACTACATCGGATAGATTTTCTATCTTAAACGTAGATGCCAATACCCGTAATAATGAGTTTGGTACAATTCTAACTGATGACGGATCGATATTTTATTCTAAATCTACGTATAAAAATAGTCCTGATTTTAACGAAAAAGGAGCTAACCTTTACAAAGGAGTGCTCGAACCTAAAGGTCAAATCTCTAAAGGTCTTAAATTTCCTACAGATGCCACACACGCTGTATTTACTAAAGACGGTACTACAGTGTACTACTCCAAAAAGAATGGAAATAAGAATTTTCAACTCTATCGTGCTCGTATTGATCGAACCGGTAGATGGAAAAATAACACCTTGCTCCCTTTTAATAATCCTAACTACACTTATAAACAACCCGCGTTAAATCAAGATAACACCAAGTTATTTTTTGTTTCCAATATGCCGGGTGGATTTGGTGGTAATGACATCTACTCGGTCAGCATTGAAGATAAGGGTATTAACTTTGGTGAACCAGTTAACTTAGGGGAAAACATAAACACTTTAGGAAATGAAATGTATCCTTTCGTGGGGCATAAAGACAAACTGTTTTTCTCTACAGATGCCAGAAAAGGATTGGGTGGATTAGATATCTATGAAAGTTTTTTTGAAGAGGGATATTATACCAATACCAATAATCTTAACGCCCCTATCAACAGTGAAAAAGATGATTTTGCTTATGTCTTAATTCCAGGTACTAACAAAGGCTATTTTTCCTCTAACAGAGTTGATGGTTTTGGAGGAGTTGATATCTATTATTTTGAAGATAAAAAACCCTCATTAAATAAATGTAAGCAAGCCATTGAAGGCATTGTTAAAAATAAATCCAATCAAAAAGGTATTTTTGAAGTAACGGTTGAAATATTTAATAGTCAAGATCATATTGGTACACAATTGACCAACTACAAAGGCGAATTTCTGTTTGATAATGTAGAATGTACTCAACGTTATGATATTGTTTGTTATAAAGAAGGATGGAATGGTTTTGCCGAAGTTCAGACTGTTCCTGAAAGTGGCAATAAACTTATCTTATATTTGGATACCGATTTTCCAGAAGAATATGTCGAAGAATTTGATGTGTCAGATGAGTTGGTTGTTTATGATACACAAACCAACAAAGTCATAAAACCGGACACAGATTTAGATGCTGACCTTGAAGAAGAAGGTCTTTCCTTTGCAGAAAAAAGGGAAAGAGATCGAATTAAAAAAGAACGTATAAAAAAAGAACGCATAGCTGCGGAACGAGAAGCAGAACGTATAGAAAAACAAAAACAAGAAGCTGCACGATTGGCTGCTGCCGAAGCGAAAAGATTAGCTGCTGATAAAGAAAAAAATGAGCGTATTGCAAAAGCCAAAGCAATGGCTAAAAAATTACGTAGAGAAAATGAGTTAGCACAAAAAACCGAAGCAGAGCGAAAAGAGGCAGAACGTATTGAAGCAGAAAAACTAGCTGCACAAGAGCAGGAAGAAGAAAGAATATTGGCCGAACAAGAACGTCAGAGAAAACTGGAGGAAGTCCGTATCGCTAACGAAAAAAAGCAGAAACAAGAACGACTTGAACAAGAGCGTATTGCGAATGAATTAGCCGAAAAAAAACGTATTGAAGAAGAAAAACAGGCCGCATTGGCTGCCGAAAGAGATGCTCTGGAAAAAGAAAGGCAAGAACGTATTGCCAAAGCACAAGAAACAGCAGATAAACTGAGAGCGGAACAAGAACTAGCCGATAAACAAGCTAAAGAGAATACAACACAAGACGAATTGGTCGAAAACCAAAATCAGGACAAAAACATTCCTGATATACAAACAGACACACAAGAAGTGATTGCTGAAAATACAGCTTCGGAACAAAACAATCAAAAATCAGATTTTGAACTACAACAAGAGCTAATCAAAAAAGAAAGACAAGAACGTATAGCCAAAGCACAAGAAACAGCAAATAGACTCCGAGCCGAACAAGAACGCACCAAAAAAGAGATAGAAAAAACTGTTGCATTGGATGAACAACGAAAAAAAGACCTTCGGGAAAGTCAAGCCAATTTGAGAAAATTAATCACAAAACAGAAAAAGGCAACCCAAACAAAAACCTCCAATAAAAATAAAATTGCGGCTATCCAAAAAAGAGAAAAACGAATACAAGAAGAAAAAGCAAAAACCGAAAAATTACTCAAAGAACAATTAGCTGCTGTAGATGAGCAAATACAAAAACAAAAAAGTACTCAAGAACTCGAACAACGAATTGCAGAAGCTCAAGCAACAGCAGATAGGCTTAGAAAAGAGCAAAACAATAAAGCCCAACAAGAAATTACACCAACTAGTGATGAGAATCAAGTTATTGTAAACAATACTGTAACGAATGAGAATACTGAAATGATAGCTCCCAAGAACAAAGAAATTGTTGACAACCAAAATCAAATGGAGCCCTCAGAGCAAGTTAGTGTTATCAATGAAAAAGCAGCCCAATCTAACACTAAAAATAATACTGAAATAAGCCAAAACAACGCTTCAACAACCACTAGTGTAAATCAAGTACATCAAGCTGAGAATAAGCAAAACGAAACGGAAGAAATTACACAGGATGTAAATTATGATAATACAGCACCTTGTGCACGAAATATTGATGGATTTATCCAAAACAGCGTTACCGGTGAAGGATTAAGCAATGCGACCATTGATATGTATTTTGATGGACAAAATATAGAATCTACAAGTACAAACCAAAAAGGGGAATTTCATTTCTATAATATAGATTGTAATACAAATTATACTCTTATCTGCTTTAAAAAAGATTTTAATAATATTGCCAAAGCAGATATAAACACCGAATCCATTCCCGATCAAATTGTTTTATTGTTAGATCCGGATCCAATTGAAGAAGAGGTGATTGTAAAAAAAGAAATCCCAGAAGAAAACAGTATCGCTATTGTTGACGAAATACAACCTGCTCCTAAAAAACCAAACACAAGTAAAGAGCCTAAAACTGTAATCCCTAAAAAAAACACAACAACAAAAAAGACGACAATTACGCCTAAAGTTCAAAAAAAGGAAGAGCCAAAAGTTACAGCACCCAAAAAAGAAATAGCTGATGAAGAAGAAAAATTGGTAACCCAAGATGAACCCAAAATAGAAGTCCCAAAAATTAAAGAAGGTAAGATCTTAATCAATCCTATCTACTTTGATTTGGATGAATACTACCTTACCTTGCCTGCTCGTAGAGAGTTAGACAAAATCATTGTAATTATGCGTCAAAACCCAACAATGATTATTGAATCGGGTTCTCATACCGATACACGAGGGAATTTTGACTACAATCTTCAATTATCCGAAAAAAGATCGCAAGAAGTGGTTGGTTATTTGGTAGCCAATGGTGCAGACCCTGATAGAATCTCCGGTAGAGGTTATGGTGAAACTATGCCTGTAAATCATTGTTACGATGGAGTAAAATGTTCAGAAAGCGAACATCTGGAAAATCGTAGAACAGAGTTTGTTATCCTACATTACTAAAAATCACGTTGCCACTAAGTCGAACCCACGAATTAGTATTTCTAATTATCATTTTGTTAATCCTTATTTTTTTTAGTAATTTTGCCGATATTAATTTTAAATTTTAATACCCAATGAAAAATGTAGTACTATTAATTTTAGCATTAGTTGGTGTTACCACTTTTGCTCAAGAATTACCAACCAATCCGGAAACGGGAAAATGTTATGTAAGGTGTAAGACTCCCGATAAGTGGGAAAATCAAGATGTTACTATCGAAGTAAGTCCAGCCTACAAAAAACTTAAAGTTGTTCCAGCACAATACGGAACAGAAAATCAAGAAGTAGTTGTTCAAGATGCCTACAAGGTTTTAAAAGTAGTTCCTGCTAAATATGGAACAGAAACTTTTGAAGTTGAGGTAAACGGACCTGCTCAATCACTTAAAAAAGTTGCTGCTAAAACATCTTACAGCACTGTGGAAGTTGAAGTTCAAAGTGCAGCCCAAAAATTGGAAGTTATTCCAGCTGTTTACGAAACTAGAACTGAAACGATTGTTGTACAACCCGCAACAACAAGAGTTAAAATTATTCCTGCTAAGTATGAAACACGAACTGAAACTATCGTTACTCAAGCTGCAGGACAAACTATGTCTGTTATACCAGCTAAATGGGGAACAGAGAAACTTACATATAGAAAAAGTGAATTTGGATCAAAACTAACAGTTACTCCTGCTAAATTCTCTTCAAGTTCAGAAACCATTGAGACCAGAGCTAAATCTGCAAAATGGACTATGAGCGATAAAGCGCCCGACTGTGAATCAAGTGACCCTAACGACTGTCGTTACTGGTGTTATAAGGCTATTCCTGCTCAATTTACTACTGTTAACACTACCGTTTTAGTTAGTGATGCATCTGTAAGTAAAGTTCCAGGTTGTAATCAAGAAGGTGGCTCAAACCCTGATTGTGGACAAGGAACTTACACTAAAAAAGTTTTAGTAGAACCTGCAAAAACAGTAATTAAAGATATTCCTGCTGTAACAAAAACGGTTAAAAAAGTAGTAATGGTTACACCTCCTACTACACAAACTATCGATATTCCTGCTGTAACAAAAACGGTTAAAAAAGTAGTAATGGTTACACCTCCTACTACAAGAGTTATCGATATTCCTGCTGTTAAGAAAACATTTAAAGTAACAAATATTTCACCAGAAGCCACAGAAGTAGTTACTATCCCTGCAGTGAATAAAACATTTAAAAGAACAATTATGACAACACCTCCACAAGCCGTTGCCACAGATGTTCCTGCTAAAACCGCTAGTCTTAAAAGAACGGTATTAGTTAAAGATGCATATGCTACTGAAGAAGCCGTTGCTGCACAGTACAAAACCGTTACTAAAGAAGTATTAGTGAATAAAGGTGGTTTGACAAATTGGAAAGAAGTAGAATGTGAATTATTAGAATACTCTCCACTTCCAATTAAATGGAATCTTGCTAGCGCTACACTTACTAGAGAAGCTAAATCTTTAATCGACTCACGTTTATTACCTATTCTTCGTGATGGTAAAACCGTTGAGATTGCATCACATACTGATTCAAGAGGTAATGCTGCCTATAATATGGACTTATCAGAAAGAAGAGCACAAGCCGTGGTTAATTATCTTATGAGTAAAGGTATTAATGCAAGTCAATTAGTTGCTAAAGGTTATGGAGAGACACGTCTTACTAATAGATGTAAAGATGGTGTTACTTGTACAGAAAGAGAACATCAAGCCAATCGTAGAACCGAGTTTAGAGTTATCAACGCTAAATAATAAATACTCTACCGATTGTTATAATTTAAAAAGGGACTAAAAATTAATTTTTAGTCCCTTTTTTTAGTTTTAATAGCTACCAAGTAAGTCAAACACTATGCTCCTTGTTTAGTAGGTCTCTATAAATCGTTTCACCAGTTTACCCACTGTTCTTTCAGCTATTTTAGCCACCTTCTGTACCTCTTCGTGAGATACTTCTTCTACCTGACCTTCTACACCTAGATCTGTAATAACAGACACCCCAAAGCATTTCATCCCCATGTGTTTGGCTACAATAACCTCAGGAACCGTTGACATACCAACAGCATCTGCTCCTAAGCGTCTAACCATACCATATTCAGCTGGAGTTTCAAAAGTAGGCCCTTGTAAGGCTAAATAGATTCCTTGTTGCAAACCAACCCCTAACTCATCGGCAATAGTATTCATATGTGCAATCATTTGTTTGTCATAGGCCTCATGCATATCTACAAATCTGGGCCCAAATCGTTCGTCATTAGCCCCTCTTAAAGGATGTTCCGGCATCATATTAATATGATCGGTTATCAACATTATATCTCCTGTTTTAAAAGCGGAATTCACCCCACCGGAAGCATTTGAGACTATAAGAGTATCAATATCCAGATATTTCATTACTCGAACAGGAAATGTAGCCTCTTGTATAGACCAGCCCTCATAATAATGAAAGCGCCCTCTCATAGCCATTATTTTTTTATCACCGATACTTCCATAAACTAATTCGCCATGATGCCCCACAACTGTTGAAACCGGAAAGTTTGGAATTTCCTTATAGGGTATACGAATATGTATATCCATAACATCAGTAAAATTTCCTAATCCTGTTCCTAAGATAATCGCATAATCTATATCTACAAATCCTTTTTCTTTAAGAAATTTTACGGTTTCCTGTGTTTTTTTCCACATAATCTAAAATAATTGTATCAAAATCTTTTTGATGATTAATAAATTCGGTTTCTATAGCTAGGTAGTATATATTTTCCAAGCTAGCAAATATACGAACATAATCTTTTTCTGTAGTCAATAGTACTTTATTTTTATTTTCAATTGAATCGTATTCTTTTTGGATCTTCTGTATATCTTTAGATGTGTAGTTATAGTGATCAGGATATGCCATATGCTTAAAACTACAGTTTTGATTCTTCAAAAAGGCCAAAAATGGTTTTGGATTGGCAATACCTGTTAGTAATACTATACTATATGCTTTGAGATCCTGAATGGCTATTTTGTTTGCAACACTTACTATATGATTAGCATATCGGATTTTTGAGAAAAATATAGTTTGATTCAAAGTGGGTTGTAATTTTACAGCAATCTTAAATTCTTCTTCTTCAGTTAATGCATCGGGACATTTGGTTACCACTATTAGTTCAGCCCTTTGAGCCCCTTTTATACTTTCCCTTAGATTTCCGCTTGGAAAAGTATGATCTTCTACATATAAGTCATCATAAGGAGTTAGTAGAATATTTAAGCCCGCCTTAACCTTTCTATGCTGCATCGCATCATCTAAAAGTATCAACTCAGGAGGATTTTCAAGAGCTAACAAAGTTGTAATACCGTGTACCCTATCGGCATCGACTGCAACCATTATATCCGGATATCGTCTTAATAATTGATACGATTCATCACCTAACTCATAGGCTGAAATACCCGGTTTTCCCAGAACAAAACCTTTACTTTTTCGTTTATAACCCCGGCTCAATACCGCTACCCGATATTGGGATTTTAACAAGGCAATCAAATAAGCAATTTGAGGTGTTTTCCCCGTACCTCCTACACGCAAGTTACCCACCGAAATTATAGGGATATCAAATTTCACCGAGGCAATAAAGCCTTTGTCATAGAGTGTATTACGTGTATGGGTAATGGCATCATATAGTAAGGAAATAGGATATAATATTTTTCGGAATCGCTGCATCATTCCTGCGAAGGTACATATTTTAAAAAAATTAGAAGCATTCCTTAGTATCGAAAATTAAAAGAGTACAAATAAAAAGGCTTAGATGACTTTCTTTAAACTTAAATAATGTTTTATTGGTAATATTTAAACTTTGTTTACAGACTTGCTTTATTATAGCTAATAAAAAAGAAACATTAGTAAAATAATATTACCTTTGCAAAACTCGTTTTATTACAAAACAAATATGATTTACAGACAACATAGATGCATAGAAAAATAAAAAATACGGTTTCTATTTCATTGGTGATACTTTTGTTGCTACCAATGACTGTGCAGTTGTTTGACCAAGTTTTTCACGAGCACGATCATTTTGTTTGTTCGGCCAAAAGTGAAAAACATATACATAAACACCACCATACATGCTCAATTTCGAGTTTCCTTTTGTCGTCTTTTGTCGCAGAAAAACAGATTCAGTATATTGAAAATGCAATTCATTATTACAAAAAAATAGATTTATACAATTTTGTATATTATAGTACTTCCTATCATTCCATTTTATTAAGAGGGCCTCCAAGTTCTACAATTTAAAAGTAAACCCTGCATCTTTATTGATGTAAATTAACAAACTTGTAAAATTTTCAAAACTTAATAAAATGACTAAATTCAAAACAATTTTAGCCACTATGTTTGTGGCAACCCTATTAGTAACATCTTGTAAAAAAGGTGACCCTGTAATACCCAATGAAGAAGAAGTAATAACTACATTAATATACACATTAACTCCTAATGGTGGCGGTTCTGATATTGTACTAAGTTTTAGAGACTTAGATGGCGATGGTGGGAATGCGCCTGTTATTACAGGTGGTACATTAGCTACCAATACAACCTATAGCGGCGTATTAAAACTCATGAACGAACAAGAAGATCCTGCTGAGAATACTACAGATGAAATATGGGAAGAAAATAAAGATCATGAATTCTTTTTTCAATCAACTATTTCAGGTTTGAGTGTTTCTTATGACGATCAAGATGCCGATGGTAATCCTGTTGGAATTAATACAACCCTAACTACTGTAGATGCAGGTTCTGGAACCTTAAAGATCACTTTAAGACATCAGCCAAATAAATTTGCTGAGGGTGCATCTGAAGGTGATATTACCAATGCCGGAGGAGAAACGGATATTGAAGTAACATTTGATGTAGATGTTCAATAGAATTTTTTTTATATTACTATTTATACCTGTATTGACATTTTCTCAAAATTGTTCACTTACTTTAAGTGGACATATTGAGGATGCTAATACAGGTTCTCCACTTGAGTATGTGGATGTAGTAGTGGAATCTACTTCTATTGGAACCGTTACAGATAGTAAGGGAATTTTTACAATTTCTAACTTATGTAAAGGGGAATACCATATTATTTTAAGTTACATCGGATATGAATCGAAAAAAGTCTTTGTTACCTTAGATCATAATGTAACAAAAAAAATTACACTCGAGCCTTCTGAAAATAAACTTAACGAGGTCATTATTACAGCAAAGAATACCATTAAGACAACACAGAATGTAGCAAGTTTAAACCAAAGAAGTATTGTTGATAATGCTACCGAAAACTTAGGAAATATGCTTACAGCAGTCGTTGGTGTAAGTGCCTTAAAAACAGGAAATGGAATAGCCAAACCCGTAATACACGGATTATATGGGAATAGACTGACTATTCTTAATAATGGCGTTACGCAAAGCGGACAACAATGGGGTAATGACCATAGTCCTGAAATTGATCCACTTGTAGCGAATAAAATCCGTGTGATTAAAGGTACATCCGCATTAGAATATATGGGTTCCAATCTTGGAAATGTGGTATTAGTAGAACCAAAAAGAATTTATAGAGATCCACATTTACACGGAAGTGCTCACTACTCTTTGGAGACCAATGGTCTTAGTAATGGCTTACATCTTCAATTACAAAAATACAATCCTAAAATTTCTTGGAAGATAAACGGAACACTTAAAAAAAGTGGTGATAAAAGAACGGCTAATTACTACTTAACCAATACAGGTGCTCAAGAAGCTAATTTGGCAATACAACTCGAAAAAAAGTTTTCCGAGAAAATATTTTCAGATTTTTATTTAAGCACTTATAACACTGAATTAGGCATATTAAGAGGTGCTCATATTGGCAACCTAACTGATTTGGAAGAAGCCTTTCAAAGAGAAACCCCTTTTTTTACAAGTGATCAGTTTAGTTATTCTATTGCATCACCAAAACAAAAAGTGAACCATCATTTATTAAAAATTCACTCAAAATATCTTATTGATGAGACACAACAATTTAACATTACATTTGCAGGCCAATATGATAACAGAAATGAATATGATGTAAGAAGAGGAGGTCGTTCAGAAACACCTGCTCTTAGTTTACAACAATTTTCTTATTTTATAGAAGCTAAGTATAAAAAGGAATTTCTCGATGATTTTCTTTTAAAATCCGGCATACAATTAAATGCAATTGATAATGCCAACAATCCTCAAACAGGTATCTTACCTTTGATTCCGGATTATTTATCTTATGAAACAGGGATCTACCTTGTAGGTTCTAAAAAAACAGAAAAATCCTATTTTCAATTGGGAGCAAGATATGATAATGTCAATCAAAATGTAGCAGCAATTTCCACTACTTTACCTCGTGAAATTATTCGTTATGAAAATACTTTCCATAAATGGGGAACTTCATTTGGTTGGAAATATACAATAAATGACGCTATATTGCTTTCTTATAATATTGGACTTGCAACAAGAAATCCCGCTATTAATGAACTTTATAGTTTTGGTTTACATCAAGGTGTTAGTGGAATAGAAGAAGGTAATATCAATTTGCAAACTGAAAAATCATTTAAAACAACCTTAGGTTTCAATACAAATAGTGATACTAAATTTGTGTTAGATATCTTGGCGTACTATCAAAAAGTAAATGATTATATATTCCTCGAACCACAAGATGAAATACGCTTAACCATTAGAGGCGCATTCCCTGTATTTAAATACAAGCAAACCAATGCTGAAATCTTTGGTGCGGATATTTCAAGTAAATATCAAATCAATCCATCTTTTAACTTTAAGATAAATTATAGTTATATAAGAGGAGTTGATTTGAAAAATAATCTTTTTTTAATCAATCTTCCATCAAATACGATTCATTCGAGTATAGCTTATAAAGCTATTAAACCCTTAAAGATAGGAAAAAAGAGTTTAGAGAATTTTACACTAAAGTTATCGGATCAATATGTTTTTAAACAAAATAATATTTTACCGGAACAAGATTTTGTAGCAGCTCCAGACGCTTATAATTTGCTTAATATGAAAATAGCAACAGATCTCCAATTAAGTAAAACACGACTTAGATTTACTTTTAAAATAGAGAATATATTAAATGTTTCGTATAGAGATTATCTAAACCGCCAAAGGTATTTTGCAGATGATTTAGGGATAAATGCTGTTTTAGGAATAGGTATTACTTTTTAAAAACAGTGTAATATGATTTTTGGTTTTTATTTGGGAAAATAGAATTAACAATAGTCTATGTAAAAACTTGTAATATTATAATTCGCAACCTGTTTAAGAAATTTGAAAACCTGAAAGTTACATTTCTATAGTTGAATCTACCACTTCTTAAAACTTCCATCATCTTATTCAAAATTGAAGAAAAATAATGTAAATTTGCGTCTTATTTTTCAAATTTTATTGTATTCAATTGTCGATACAATCTACTTACTAATTTTTAAAAGTAAACCATTATGAAATATTTATCCGATATAGAAATAGCGCAGCAGGCGACTATGTTACCTATTACTAAAATAGCCGAAAAACTGGGGATTGATGAAGATGATGTTGAATTATATGGAAAATACAAGGCTAAACTATCCTTATCTCTAAAAGATGATGAAAAGATTGCCAATTCTAATTTAATATTGGTTACAGCCATAACGCCTACACCTGCAGGAGAAGGAAAAACAACCGTCTCTATCGGATTAAATGAAGGGCTCAACAAAATAGGAAAAAAGGCCATTGCTGTTCTAAGAGAGCCCTCTTTAGGTCCTGTTTTTGGGATCAAAGGTGGCGCTGCGGGTGGTGGTTATGCACAAGTGGTTCCTATGGAAGATATCAATTTGCATTTTACAGGTGATTTTTCTGCTATTGAAAAAGCCAATAATCTATTATCAGCCTTGATTGATAATAATATCCAAAGTAAAACACGAAACCTTGGTATCGATCCTAGAACTATAGTATGGAAACGTGTTATGGATATGAATGATCGTTCTTTACGGGATATAACTATTGGTCTAGGTGGGGTTTTTAATGGGATACCACGACAAGATGGTTTTAATATTACACCGGCATCCGAAGTAATGGCTATTTTATGTATGGCCGAAGATTTTGAAGACCTTAAAAAACGCCTAGGCACTATTTTTATAGGTTTTACATTCGATAAAAAACCCATCTACGCCAAAGATTTAAAAGCCGAAAACGCTATGGCCATCTTATTAAAAGATGCCATTAAGCCGAATCTGGTACAAACCCTGGAAAATAATCCGGCCATCATTCATGGTGGTCCCTTTGCTAATATAGCCCAAGGTACCAATACCATTATTGCTACAAAAATAGGGTTATCCTTAGCCGATTATGTAGTAACAGAAGCAGGATTCGGTGCTGATTTAGGTGCTGAAAAATTCTTAGATATCAAATGTGTATCCGGTGGTCTAGCCCCTAAAGCTGTAGTACTTGTAGCGACTATTCGAGCACTTCGTCATCATGGTGGTGCCCGTAAAGAAGAATATAATACCCCTTGTTTGGACAAAGTAAAAAAAGGGTTTGCCAACCTGGAAAAGCATATTGAAAACATTCAAAAATTTGGCATTAATCCGGTAGTTGCTATCAATAGATTTCCTTCCGACACAAATAATGAAACGGAATATATCATCGAAAAATGTAAAGAGATGGGCGTTGAAGCCGTTGTTGCAGAAGAATGGGCAAAAGGAGGAGAAGGGATGAAAGAAGTAGCCGAAGTGGTCGTTAAAAGCATTGAAAAAGGGCAAAATAATTTTAAACCTCTTTATGATTGGCAAATACCCATCATTGAAAAAATAGAAACGATTGCCAGAGAAATATACGGTGCCGATGGAGTTGATTTTTCTAAAAAAGCCTTATCTGATTTAAAAAAAATAACTTCGTTGGGATTAAATCAACTTCCTGTTTGTATGGCAAAAACACAAAAATCATTATCCGATAATGATAAAGCACTGGGAAGACCTCGTGATTTTAGAATAACGGTTCGCGAATTTGAATATGCCGTAGGGGCAGGATTTGTAATTCCAATACTCGGAAAAATGATGCGTATGCCGGGGCTACCGGCAACTCCGGCTTCTGAAGGAATGTTTATCGACAACGAAGGAAAAATATCAGGATTATCTTAGTAATACTACAAGATTTCATCACAAAACCAAGTAAAGCCGACTAAGATTTCTAAGTCGGCTTTTTTTCTTTGTCCTATGCGTAAAAACTAACATAAATCATATTCTATCTGCTGCATTATTTGTAATTTTATGCTTCATTAACTAATAAATTATTGACAGATGAAAGTATATGATGACAAACACATTAAAAATGTCGCTTTTGTAGGGGCTCACCACAGTGGTAAAACAACTCTTGCTGAAACGATGCTCTTTGAAGCCGGATTACTGAATCGTCGTGGAAGCGTAGAAGAAAAAAATACCATTTCTGACTTTCACGACATAGAAAAAGAACGCCTAAATTCAATTTTTGCCACCCCATTGCATACGGAATGGCGGAATTATAAAATAAATATCATCGACACTCCCGGTTTAGATGATTTTATTGGTGAAATTGCTTCTACTATGCGTGTTGCAGATACTGTTTTAATGGTAGTAAATGCACAGCACGGCGCAGAGGTTGGTACTGAGATTATCTGGAATTATATAGATCGTTTTGCAAAACCTACTGTTTTTGTCATCAATCAAATTGATCACGATAAAGCTGATTTTGAAAATAGTTATAAAAGCATTGTCGATCTCGTTGGGAACAATGCTATAAAGATTCAATATCCTTTAGTAATTGACGGCGCACAATGCATCGTTGACGTTCTAAAAATGAAAATGTATAAATTTAGCCCCGAAGGTGGAAAACCGGAAAAACTGGAAATCCCTGAAAATCAAAAGGAATTGGCCGAAGAAATGCATAATGAGTTAGTAGAAAAAGCGGCTGAAAATGACGAGGGATTGATGGAGCTATTTTTTGAAAAAGGAACACTTAACGAAGATGAGATGCGTGAAGGTATCAATAAAGGAATGTTACATCACGAAATCTTCCCCGTATTCTGTATGTCTGCTTTAAATGATATGGGAAGTGGCCGTTTAATGGGATTCATTGATAATGTTGCCCCTAGTGCTTCCGATTTAAAAGAAGAACAAAGTTTAGAAGGAGAAACCATTTCAAGATCTGAAACTCCTACTACTCTATTTGTTTATAAAACCCTTAATGATGCCAACTTAGGGAAAATTACCTTCTTTAAAGTAAAATCCGGAACCTTAGAACAAGGAACCAAATTGGTAAATTCACGTACAGGAGATACCGAAACCCTGAATCAACTGTATATTATGGAAGGAAAAGACCGTAAGCAGGTTGATAAATTGAATGTAGGTGATATTGGTGCCACACTAAAATTAAAATTTACAGAAACCAACGATACCTTACATACTGATGGTCATAAAGTAACTATTAAACCCATCCAATATCCCGTTCCTAGAATTCGTAAATCCGTTAAGGCCAAAGAAGCAAAAGATGAAGAGAAATTACACGAAGCGCTTCGTAAAATTCACAGTCAAGATCCTACGTGTAGTGTAGAGTACTCAAAAGAACTCAAACAACATATTTTGGCTTGTCAAGGTGAATTACATCTTCAGGTAATAGATTGGCAATTGCAAAACTTGTATAATGTAAAAGCAGACTATGAACAACCCAGAGTAGCCTATAGAGAAACGATACAACGCTCAGCTACAACTAGTTATCGACATAAAAAACAATCGGGTGGTGCGGGTCAGTTTGGCGAGGTACATATCAAAATTGAGCCTTATAAAGAGGGAATGCCGGATCCCGAAGGTTTTAACGTTCGTGGTGTAGAAGAAATTGATTTGGATTGGGGTGGAAAATTAGTTTTTTATAACTGTATTGTCGGTGGCGCCATTGATGCACGATATTTACCTGCAGTTATGAAAGGAGTTCTTGAAGTAATGGAAGAAGGACCTCTAACAGGATCGTATGCACGTGATGTAAGAGTTATGCTTTTTGATGGAAAAATGCACCCTGTAGATTCTAATGATATCTCCTTTAAAATAGCAGGCGCACACGCTTTTAAAGAAGCCTTTTTAAATGCCAATCCTAAACTCATGGAACCTATCCAAAACTTAGAGGTTAAAATGCCGGAAGAAATGATGGGGAGCGTGATGACTGATTTACAAGCTAGACGTGCCGTTGTAATGGGTATGGAAGGAGAAGGTAATTATCAAAAAATTACGGCTAAAGTTCCTTTGGCAGAAATGTATAAATACTCTACTTCCTTACGTTCTTTAACTCAAGGTAGGGGTACTTTTACCTCCACTTTTGATACTTTTCAACCGGTACCGACAAATGTTCAAGCCGATTTAATTAAGAAAAGAAAAGCAGAGATCGCAGAAGATTAGAAGTAATACTCCAATTAAAAAAGGGAATACTAAGTATATTCCCTTTTTTTATGGAAACAATTGATTGAAGCATTAAATAATACACTATTTTTGTGCAATTAAATTTCGCTTATTATGAATATTGCAATTATTGCTCACGATGGAAAAAAAGCCGAGATGATTCAGTTTTTAATGGATTACAAAGCAATTTTAATTCAAAAAGAAATTCATCTATTTGCCACAGGAACAACCGGTGAAAAAGCGGAAAAGGCTGGTTTTAGTGTGCACAAATTCTTGTCCGGCCCTATGGGAGGTGATGCACAAATTGCAGCTAAAATTGCCACAGGAGAAATAGATATGGTTATCTTTTTTAGAGATCCCTTAGAAAAACATCCACACGAGCCCGACATCTTTATGCTTATGCGACTTTGTGATGTGCATAATATCCCGTTGGCTACCAATCCGGCTACGGCGGAGTTACTTATAAAAGCAGTTTAGCACCTTCCTTCGAAAATTGAGATCATTTTTACCCAACAGCAATCAGAGAGATTTCAACCGATACATCTAAAGGAAGTTTGGCCACCTGAACCGTTTCCCTTGCTGGAGCAATATCATCAGAGAAATAGGAAGCGTATACCTCATTTATTTCCGAAAAATTCTCCATGTCTTTGATAAAAATAGAAACTTTAACCACCTTATCAAAACTTAAACCCGCTGCGGATAAGATGGCCGATAGGTTTTTCATGACCTGATTTGTTGCCTCCTTAATACCGGATGTTATCAACGCATTGGTTGCTGGATTCATAGGTATTTGTCCGGAAACATAAAGTGTATTATTGACATAAACCGCTTGATTGTAAGGGCCTATAGGCATAGGAGCATCTGGTGTTTTGATAATTTTTTTCATAATAGAAGTTAAAAAATTTTGATTCTTTTTACAGGTTTTCAAGTGCTCTTTTATAACTTATTTTTCTCAAAGATACAAACTTGTAAGCAATCTAGTAAACCTATATTCAATATGTTTAAGGAGGGGAATATATGTGCGAAATTCGATCTAGGATTACTTAGACGTCTGGTTATTGATAACGCTCCAAGATTCCTTTAATTCTATTTGCCTCTCAATGGGCTTAATAATAGTAATGTAATCATCCAATCCTAAATGGGGTTTAAATCGTTTTGATTTGATATATTTAGTATAATTTTCTAAAGAATCCCAAAAGGTGGAAACCAAACAATGTGATGAATTATTGGTATCTATAGAAATTGAACCACCTAACATCCCTAAAGCGTTTTGTAAATAAGTAACCGGTAACTCCTCCCGTACTTTATCAATTTTATTAGATTTTATATCTAGCTCTGCAACATAGAGTATTTTTGCATTCTTCAAAGCCACTGCTAACAAATCAAATGATTCATTACTATTTATTTCGAAATTAAAATAGTCCACTTGAATAGTGTTATAAGTCTTGGATTGATTTATGCTGTTAAAGATTTGGTCGTGCTTATCCTCCAAAAATAATCGTAAAGAAGCCTCGTTGTCCCAAAAACTAATAATACAAGCATTTCTTTTATGATTATTATCAAAACCACCTACTTGCCCAATAAAACCTTTTGAGTTTTGAATTGCAATCCATTGCTCTTGCAAAATAGAAAATTCTTTTTCTCGCTTAGGTTTTACCTCACATACTATCCATTTAATATACATGCAATTAGACGATTATAGTAATTATTAAAAGAGTCGTTTATCCGGCAGGTTTCGTTTATCATATTTTAAATCACTCAATACAGATGATTTTACTCCAATAAAGAAATAATAACTGGTTCTGGAACCAAACGGCACCCAATTAAAACTCATCTTCCAACTATCTAAATCTCTCTGAAATCGTAATTGGGTATAGGTAATACCTTTTCGTTTAAAATCGTAACCAGAATTAAACCCAACATTCCATTTCGGAGATAACTCAATATCACCATTAAACATCAATGAATTGTTAGAAATATTATCTTCACGTCTTGCATTAGCGTATTGTAAAGTGTAGGATAAACTCAAGTTCCAAGGCATCTTAGAATAATACAATTTGGATATTTTTTTCTTCTTTGTTTTTGATATATTAGTATTATCCGTTGTGTTAAGATCTCCGCCTAACATAGCACTCTCACTTCGATTTGCCCTTGCATTAGTATTTTCTTCTTCCTCGTCCGGCTCTTTTTTACTAAAGGTTTTATTAGACAAACTATAACTCATGGTTACGCCGGCACGGGTTATCCTAAAAAGACTTCCTCCATTGGTAATATTAAACTTATCTATTCTATTGCCATTTGCATTAATAGCGTAAGGATCTAAATTGGCATTGAGATTTACACGCATCTTATTTTTAAATAATTGCGTACCGGCAGTTACTCTTACCGCTGACCAACGCAGGGTATCTGCAGCCATATTATATGCCGTAGAGAAATTTAGATTATTGAGCAGTTTAATTTTTTTAGGTTCGGTAACTGTAGAATCTTTCGACATTACCTTAGCTTCCAAGGTATTATTTATCGTAATACCAATGCTATTAGAAATTCCTTTACCCGGAACACCATACATACCATTGGTATAGGGAGAATAGGCTTCGTCTTCTTGTGTCAAAGGGTTGTAGACCGATTCATCGTAAAAGCTAAAGTCGGGTCGATAATTATACGATATAGAAGGTCTAATAGTGTGCCGGATGGCCTTTAATCTGCCCTTCTTAAATTTAAAAGTTCCATAAACATTAGTCGATAAAGAAACTCCTGTACTATATTCGCGTAGGGCATTAAATCCTGAAATGGTATCCGACAAGATTGTATTAGCTTCTGAATCAAAACGTTTACTAATGTAATCAAAATACCAAGTTTCTTTATAATTGGCACTGGGGTTAACCGTAAAATAGTTAAATAGTTTAAGATTGGTACTCATACTTGCCGTATGTTTTAAACCGGCCTTTGCCTTTTGAAACATTTTTTTAGTAAAAAAGTCTTCATCGGTAGTATTAATTCGATAATCTCCTGCCAAATTATAGGTCAAGCCTAGTTTTTGTAAAGCATTTTTTTTTGCCCCTGATTTAGATGCAAAAGGATATATTCTATCCATACTTAACTGCATAGACGGTAAGGACATAGTTATGGATTCGGTACTAGTCGTTTGGGTATGTGTGGCGGATAAACTTAAATTAAAAGGAGTTCCAACAAAACGCTTAGAAAATGAAATAGACGAGCTCAATTGGTTATTTAAAAACGAGTTGGTATTATATTCATTTAAAGATTCCCTATAATATTTACTACTCCCCAAATTTACCGATGCCGACAACCGAGCATTAGGATTTGCAGCAGCATCTTGTGTATGACTCCATCTGATGTTGTAGTTAGAAGATTTGCTATAATCATCAAAACCTCTTAAACTATATACATTATTATCGTAGCTATAACTAAAATTTCCACTAAACTTATATCGTAAAGCATAATTACTTTGTGCTCTAAATCCCCAACTACCATTGGAATAAATATCTCCTGTTAAGGCTAAATCAAAATAATCACTAATGGCAAGATAGTACCCCCCATTTTGTAGAAAATAACCTTGTTGCGAAGTTTCACCCCAGGTGGGCATAAGAATACCTGAAGTACGCGATTGGGTTAACGGAAAATAAGCAAAAGGTAAAATAATAGGTGTAGGCACATCTGCGATAATTAATTGTGAAGTGCCGGCAATAATTTTTTTATTCGGGACAATCTTAGCTTTGTTTATCTCAATATAATAATCTTTCACCTTCTTTTTAGAGGTTGTTATACTAATATCACGGACATAAACCGTAGAATCATTAATCTTTTTACTAACCGCACTACCCACAATAACTCCATTATCTTGCTCCGATGTGAGCCCCCAAATTAATGCGCGTTCCGTATCGTAGTTAACCAATAAGGAATCCTGCTTAGATTCTTCATTACCTTGTTTAAAATACGGTAGTTGTTTATAACCCGTACTGTCTTTAATTCCTTTAGCAAAAATGAGATTTTTCTTATAATCAATCCTAATAATACCTGCCTCCAAATCTACATCTTGGTAATGCAGCTTAGCATTGTTATATAAAGTGGTACGGTCTGTAAGCAAATTAATCTGAATAGAATCATCGGCAGAATGTGAAATAATATCCGCTAGTGCTTCTTTAGTTTTTTTAACCGGAACACTATCTATCACTAGCGTATCTTTTTTTACCAATTCCCTGTCTAATTTTTTGGGTTTTGATACCGCTTGTGTTTGTTTTTCAGCTTTAAGAGAATCTCTATTAAAAGAAATAGATTGGCGTAAACGCCTACTCAAACTATCAGGTGTTTGAGCAAATACAGGAGCTAAACCCATATTTATCACTATAAAAACAAATAGTATATACTGCTTATTTATTAACAAACTCTTGTGAATTACTAATATTTATTCATCTTGATTCTAATAGAAATTGTAGTAACTTCGTCTGGTGATAAAAAATAGTTGGCAACACCAATTTAATTGGCTTGATAATTGTATCAACTATTAATAATCGGTCAAAAATAACTAAAATATGTGGGTAAAGTCACAACAAAATCCTAAAAATATAATGTCGTTAAACAAACTATATATCCTGTTTGTTATTTTTTTCTTGGGTTTTGGTTTTAGAAGTCAATTACACGCACAAGACAAGACTTTTACTGTGGTCTTAGATCCTGGCCATGGAGGTAAAGACACAGGGACAACGGGTACTACACGCTATAAAGATCAAAACGAAAAAGATATTGTGTTGGCTGTAGCCCTTAAGGTAGGTGCCTTATTAGAAAAAGAAATTCCGGGTGTGAAAATTATTTACACCCGAAAAACAGATACCTTTATTGAACTCAATAAACGTGGTGAAATTGCCAATAAGGCCAACGCCGATTTATTTGTATCCATTCACGCTAATGCGGCAAGCTATAAAGCTAACGGTACCGAAACCTATGTTCTTGGGGTGCACCGTAACCCTACTAATCTAGCTGTTGCCAAACGAGAAAACGATGTAATACTATTGGAAGAAAATTACGAAAAACACTATTCGTATGATCCTCACTCTCCAGCCTCTATCATAAGTTTAACCTTAATGCAAGAAGATTATTTAGATCAAAGCATCCGATTGGCAAAAATTATAGAAAAAAGTTTTGCAGAGGTAGGAAAAAGACGTGCCAGAGGGGTAAAACAAGCTGGTTTTGTTGTACTCCATCAGACCTATATGCCTTCGGTATTAATTGAGATCGGCTTTCTAAGCAATAAAGCGGAAGAGGATTTTTTAAGGAAAAGCAGTGGACAGCAGAAAATTGCACTTTCTATTGCCGATGCCATCAAAAAATACAAAAAAGAACTCGACAAAAATACGGTTACTACCAAACCTGTTAGTACTAAAACCGACAGTAAATTCGTTTTTAAAGATGTGTTTTTTAAAGTTCAGATAGCTTCTAGTTCTAATAAAGTAAGCACAAAACCCTATAATTTCAAGGGCCTAGAAGGTGTTGAAAGAGTTAAGGTTGGAAAATATTACAAGTATTATCTCGGCAAAACCCACGATTTTAATTCCATCAAAAAATACAAAGAGAAAGCCAAAACCAAAGGATTTACTTCGGCTTTTGTAGTTGCTTTTAGAGGTAATGAACGAATCTCAGTCGATCAACTGTTAAAATCTGCTTCTAAATAGAATTTCTTTCCAAAAAATACTGTAATATTGCTCATCGATTAGGATGTTTGTTGAAGTTCATTTTATAAAATTAGAAAATTGAAAATAACAAGAGAATTAAAAACCGGTGTCGTTTTTGTAAGTGCCATTGCCTTATTTATTTGGGGATATAACTTTTTGAAAGGGAAAAATCTCTTTAATGGAAATATTCCTATTTATAAAACAAAATTCGATAATATTCAAGGGCTTAATACTGCCAGTAAAGTAACCCTAAATGGGGTTTTAGTTGGTAAAGTTCAGGAAACAACCCTAATTACCAGCCCCGATAAAGAAGGAAAATTAGAAGTAGTGGTCTCTTTTAGTGTGGAACAAGATGTTTTGCTTTCTAAAAATTCTGTTGTAAAATTTTATAGTGATGGGTTAATGGGTGGTAAAGCTTTAGCCATAATCCCCTCTTTTGAAGGAGAAAAGGCCAAATCCGGCGATTTTTTTAGAGGTGAAATAGAAACCGATCTCTTCTCTTCGGTAACAGAAAAACTCAATCCGCTACAAGCAAAGATTGAACGTATGATTGTCTCCGCCGACTCCTTATTGGTAAGTCTTAACGATGTTTTGGATACACCCACTAGAAATCATCTAAAGGCCAGTGTGGTACAACTAAACCAAACTATGACTAATTTTAAGGTCATGACCGGAAATATCAATGATTTAGTAGCTTCGAATAAAAAAAGTCTGGAGAAAACCTTGCATAACACCGAAGAAGTTACCGGAAAACTATCGAGTTTAACTGATTCTTTAAACACAGAGTTAAAGGAAGCCCAGCTTGGTGCTACCATTAAAGAACTGAAAAGTACCATTGAAAACATCAACAGTGTTGTAGCCGGATTAAATGAGGGGAAAGGCAGTATGGGTAAACTCCTAAAAGACGAAAAAATGTATACTAATTTGACCAATGCTTCTAAGGAGTTAGAAGAATTATTACGGGAAATGAAAGAACATCCCAAACGTTTTGTGCATTTTTCATTATTTGGCAAGAAAGACAAGACGGGTTATGTCTCACCCGAAGAGAGCAAG
Organism: Flavobacteriaceae bacterium; assembly: GCA_024763245.1. Classification (GTDB taxonomy): domain Bacteria; phylum Bacteroidota; class Bacteroidia; order Flavobacteriales; family Flavobacteriaceae; genus DQTL01. The sequence goes on from JANTFW010000001.1 coordinate 53,513, forward strand.
TAATTTTTTATAATTGTTTAAAAAAATGGCGTAATAGATTTTATGCTTTTGCTTTGCTCAACAAGCCGTATCCTGTTATAGTAAGGTATAAAAAAGTATAGTGCTTCTTAAAATCTAACTTTTGTCATAAAAAGATTGATTTCATTTTTCATACCTTTGTGAAACTGTATTAAATCACAAATACTATGCACTACATCCCTAATATTCTTTTTGCAATATTGTTGGTTATAGGTATTACATTTTTTGTAAAGAATGTAAAGAAGATAATCCGAAATATTAAACTGGGTAAACCTCTTGATCGAAGTGATCACAAAGCAGAACGCTGGAAAATGATGGCGCGGGTTGCCCTAGGGCAAGGTAAAATGGTTCGTCGTCCTTTTCCGGGAATTCTTCATATTATAGTATATGCCGGTTTTATCATTATAAATATTGAAGTGCTGGAAATTGTAATTGATGGCCTCTTTGGTACACATCGCGTGTTCTCTTTCGCTGGCAGTCTTTATGATTTATTAATCGGTTCATTCGAAATTTTAGCTTTTTTAGTACTCTTATCTGTAATTATCTTTTGGATTCGTAGGGTTATTATTAAGATTCCCCGTTTTTGGAATAAAGAAATGACACGATGGCCAAAAAATGATGCCTTAAACATTTTATATTTTGAAATGGTGTTAATGAGCCTCTTCTTACTGATGAATGCGGCCGATGCCAATCTTCAAGTGCTCCATTTTGGGCATTATATAAAAGCGGGTAGTTTTCCTATTAGTCAGTTTATTGCTCCTTGGTTACCTAGTAATCCGGAAAGTTTACAAGTTATTGAGAGAGCGGCCTGGTGGCTGCATATTGTCGGAATCTTTATCTTTTTGAATTATTTATATTATTCAAAACATTTACACATTCTATCTGCATTCCCAAACACCTTTTATGCCGATTTAAATCCCAAAGGCGAATTAGATAATTTGGCATCTGTTACCCAAGAAGTAAAGATGATGTTAGATCCTAATGCCGATCCTTTTGCTATGCCGGAACCGGGTACCGAAGAAGAAATGCCCGATAAATTTGGGGCTAGTGATGTGATGGATTTAAATTGGGTACAACTCATGAACGCCTATACGTGTACCGAATGTGGTCGATGTACTTCGGTATGTCCGGCTAATCAAACCGGTAAAGAATTATCACCCCGTGCTATTATGATGAAAACTCGTGACCGTTTGGAGGAAGTGGGTAAAAACATAGATAAAAACGGGTCTTTTATAGAAGACGGCAAACAGTTGCTTAACGATTATATTACACCGGAAGAACTATGGGCTTGTACCACTTGTAATGCATGCGTGCAAGAATGTCCTGTATTGATAGATCCCGTTTCAATCATTATTGATATGAGACGCTATTTGGTTATGGAGCAATCTGCTGCTCCTACAGAACTTAATATGATGATGACCAATATTGAAAATAATGGAGCCCCTTGGCAATACAACCAACAGGATAGGCTTAACTGGAAAGATGAATAAAAATTTCCAAGATTTTGCATTACAACTAGTAATTATTGACTTAAAAAAACAAATACCGATATGAATGTTCCAACAATGGCAGAATTAGCAGCTCAAGGTAAAAAACCTGATATTTTATTTTGGGTAGGATGCGCAGGAAGTTATGATGACCGAGCAAAAAAAATTACCCGAGCCTTTGTAAAAATATTGAATGAAGCCAAAGTGAACTTTGCTGTTTTAGGAAGTGAAGAGAGTTGTACGGGAGATCCGGCAAAAAGAGCCGGAAACGAAATGCTGTTTCAAATGCAAGCTTTGACCAATATAGAAATCCTAAATGCGTATGAGGTTAAAAAAATTGTAACTACTTGCCCACATTGTATGAATACTATAGGCAATGAATATCCTGAATTAGGAGGTAATTACGAAGTGATCCATCATACACAACTCATCAATTCGCTTATTGAAGAGGGCAAAATAACTATAGAAGGTGGCAGCTATAAGGGCAAACGAATTTCCTATCACGATCCGTGTTATTTAGGAAGAAGCAATGATATCTACGAAGCTCCACGTATGGTGTTGCATCAACTAGACGGCGAATTAGTAGAGGCCGAAAACAGTCGTAGCAAATCGACATGTTGTGGTGCAGGTGGAGCACAAATGTTTAAAGATGCCGAAAAAGGAAGTATGGAAGTATTTGAAAAACGTACCGGAGAACTCGTTGAACTCAAACCTCAAGTTATTGCGACGGCTTGCGCTTTTTGTAATACGATGCTCACAGACGGTATTAAAGGTGAAAACAAAGAAGACCAAATTGAAGTACTGGATGTTGCCGAATTAATCGCAAAAGATTTATAATACTTTTGTAAAAAAACACTAACTACTAAATGACCACTTTTAAAACCTATGTACAAGCGGCAAGGTTACGTACACTTCCGCTTTCCGTATCCGGTATTATTGTAGGTAGCGCTTTGGCGTATGCACAAGGTTTTGCTAATTGGAAAATTCTGACTTTAGCTTTACTAACTACAATCGGATTTCAAATTTTATCGAACTTTGCCAATGATTATGGTGATGGTGTTAAAGGCACTGATAACGAGGATAGAATTGGGCCCAAACGTGCTTTACAAAGCGGTGCTATTTCTAGAAGACAGTTAAAAAAAACCATTTTTATTACGGCCGGTATTACTTTAGGAATTGCTTTGATGCTGATTTTTACTGCTTTTGGCACGGATCATTGGACCTATACACTCCTATTCTTCATTTTAGGAATGGCCAGTATTATTGCTGCCATAAAATATACCATTGGTAACAAAGCCTATGGCTATTCAGGATTTGGAGATTTGTTTGTACTCTTGTTCTTCGGTTTCTTAAGTGTGGTAGGTAGTTATTTTTTATTTACCAAACATTTGGATTGGACTGTATTTTCTCCGGCTATTTCCGTGGGATTACTTAGTGTAGGTGTACTTCATCTCAACAATATGCGCGACAGAGAATCAGACCAAAAAGTCAACAAAAAAACATTGGCTGTAAAACTTGGGGTGGTTAAGGCTAAAAAGTATTACTATTACTTAATTGGTTTTTCATTTCTTTTTGCACTGTTTTATGCCAATTATCATTACAATTCAATATGGAATTTTTTATTTGTCATCGCGTATATTCCCATCGTAAAACAACTCATAAGAGTCCTTAAGAATACTGATCCCCAAAAATTAGATCCTGAGCTAAAACTTTTAGCACTAAGTACATTTTTATTTGCCATCCTTTTTGGTTTAGGACAAATTTTATAAATTTACACAACAGTCACATAAACTGTCACGTATTCATTTAAAACCAACACGTCCATGAAAATCACCTATTTAGGCCATGCATCATTAAGCATAGAAGCCCACGGAAAAACCATTATTATTGACCCTTATATTACTGAAAATGAATTGGCTAAATCTATTGACATCAACAAACTAGAGGCCGATTACATTTTAGTTACTCACGCACATGGTGATCATATTTTAGATGTTGAGACTATTGCCAAACGAACAAAAGCCAAGGTAATATCGAACTTTGAAATTGTCACCTATTTCGAAGCTAAAGGTATTGAAGGACACCCCATGAATATAGGAGGAACCTGGTCATTTGATTTTGGGAAAATTCATATGGTAAATGCCCTACACTCCAGTTCGTTTCCTGATGGAAGTTACGGGGGAAATCCCTGTGGTTTTGTATTAGAAACGGCACATCATAAGATTTATATTGCTGGAGATACTGCTCTTACTTATGATATGAAATTAATTCCAAAATTAATAGGAGAATTAGACCTAGCTGTATTACCCATTGGCGATAACTTTACTATGGGCGTTAAGAGTGCCATTAAAGCTTGTGATTTTTTAGCTTGTAAAAAAGTGTTAGGCTACCACTATGATACCTTTGGCTATATTAAAATTGATAAGGTCAAAGCTATAGGTCGCTTTGCTAAAAAACGCCTAGAGCTAAACTTATTGCCCATTGGCGATGCCTTAAAGCTATAATAATATTATTATTTACCTTTTAATGAGCATTTAATAATTACTGTGTAAATTTATCTCACGATCTTTTTGGGAAATTAAATTTCCCGACTTATCATATAAATAATAGGTCATTTCAATCGATTGATAAATCAATGTGATATCTTCTATGGGTTCTTGAGATTCTGTATGGGTTTGTAAATTATAGCTCGCTATAGCTGTATTTATAATCTCATAGCGCAAAATGGTCTTCATTTTGCCGTCAATACGTTGTGTAACATCAATAGTTACTTTTGGAAAATGCAAATTTTTATGTGCATAAGAAACCAGTTCTACACTTGATCCATCTAAGCTTTTGTAGATACTCAAAATAGTTTTTACCCCGCCCGTTGCCTGACCCGAATTGGTACGGTTTAATTGTATCATATACTCAAATCCGGAAATCGGAATCCAATTTCGATGTGAACTATCGGTAGAAGTACCGTCTACACCATCGACTTTAAGAAAATATGATAAATGATTCGATTTATTAAAATTTGCCCCTGAATTATGACCATTTCTATTTAATGTAACGTGTTTAATCTGAGCAAAACTAAAAAGTGAAAATAGCAAAAGTGTGATGAGAAGGATTTGTTTTTTCATGATATCTTTTTTTTAGTATTCATACTATCTCAAAGGTACAAATAAAAAAATACCTCGATGGAACATCCCGAAGTATTATAATGTGTTTTCTGCGATAAATCGCCATAACCCAAAATAGAGCATCGGAGGGACTAAACCCATTTCAGTTACTTTATAGTTTCCGCACTACCCATTAAAAAATCTTAATTCTACCGGAAAAATTGTACCCTTGCTAGGAATCGAACCTAGATCTAAAGTTTAGGAAACTTTTGTTCTATCCGTTGAACTACAAGGGCCAAAATTGTGGCACAAAAATACTACATTTGCACCAATAAACCATACATCCCTTGATACAAGCTTCGTATAAAAAATACCAACTGCATTTCAAAAAACCCGGTGGAACTTCTCGTGGTGTGCTTTACGATAAAGTAACCTATTTTATCATGCTTACCCAAGATACTGCCTTTGGTATTGGGGAATGTGCGCTTTTTAAAGGATTGAGTTATGACGATACTCCTTTTTATGAGTCTAAGCTGGCTTGGGTTTGCGACAACATCAATTTAGGTCTTGAAAAACTAAGTCTCTCTTTACAAAAATTTCCCTCTATACGCTTTGGCTTAGAGCAAGCTTTTATCTCATTAAATTCCACTAACCCATTTGAATTATTTCCTTCTAAATTTACGAAAGGAACGGATAGAATTCCTATAAATGGACTTATTTGGATGGGTGATCCAGAGTATATGCAGCAACAAATTAAAGAAAAATTACAATCCGGTTTTACGACTATTAAACTAAAAATTGGAGCTATTGACTTTGATACGGAATTCGAATTATTACAAAATATCCGCAACGAATACACCCCTAATGAAATAGAGTTAAGAGTTGATGCTAATGGTGCTTTTACCCCTAAAAATGCGTTGGAAAAGCTCAAACGATTATCTGATTTACACATACACTCGATAGAACAACCCATAAAAGCAGGTCAATGGGATTCTTTAGCTGAACTCTGTTCTAAAACACCTTTGCCTATTGCATTAGATGAGGAGTTAATTGGGGTTTTTGAAAACAAACAAAAATTACTAAAACATATTAATCCACAGTATATAATTTTAAAGCCCAGTCTTGTTGGAGGCATAAAGGCTAGTAACCAATGGATTGAAATAGCCAAAAAAATGCATATGGGTTGGTGGATTACATCGGCATTAGAAAGCAATATTGGCCTTAATGCTATTGCACAATATACCTATCAATTAGGGATTAAAATACCCCAGGGTTTAGGGACAGGAAGCCTCTTTACTAATAACTTTAGTAGTCCATTAATGGTAAAAGGCGGGTACTTATACTATAACAAACCCGATCTTTGGGATCTTTCAAAAATCAACACATTATGAGTTTTATAGAACAAGCCTACAAAGGAGAAAATGAGGGATGGCGCTATTTGTTAAGTTTTATAGCTATACTCATAGGATGGTTGGTCCTGGGAAGTCTTCCTATACTTATTGCAGCCGTTATATTATCTCCAAACGAAGGGGCTTATCAAAATGTACTTGCTGCAATTTCTCAAGGTAAAGATATTAATGCCAATCTGTATTTGGTGTTGATGATTAGCTCTTTTGCCATAGGGATGCTTGCCTTGTTTTTGGCCATACGATGGATTCATCAAAGACACATACCCAGTCTCTTTACCTCTAGAAAAAAATTTGATTGGAAGCGTTTGTTTTTTGCATTTTGGGTCTGGTTTCTTATAGCAATAAGTCTTATAGCATTAGACTATTACCTTCACCCTAAGGATTATATTTGGAATTATAAACCTTTTCCATTCTTAGTACTTGTGCTTATTTCTTTAATCCTTTTGCCTATTCAAACTAGTTTTGAGGAAGTTTTTTTTAGGGGCTACTTAATGCAAGGTGTCGGAATTTTATTCCGTAATAAATGGTTGCCATTTATCTTTACTTCCATCGTGTTTGGCCTATTACATGCCGCCAATCCCGAAGTGGAAAAACTAGGACCCATTGTAATGATTTACTATATAGGAACCGGATTTCTATTTGGAATTACTACTCTGGTGGATGAAGGATTGGAACTCAGCTTGGGAATGCACGCGGCTAATAACATTGTTGCAGCTGTTCTCGTTACCTCTAATTGGACTGTATTTCAAACAGATGCGCTATTAATTGACAATACAGAGCCAAATTTGGGTCTGGAAATGTACCTTCCTGTCTTTGTGATTTATCCTATTTTATTGTATATCTTTTCTAAAAAATATCAATGGAACAACTGGAAAGAAAAATTATTTGGCACGGTTAGACCCACTACTTTTCCACCGGAAGATAAATCTCCGTTTCCCAATCAGCAGGGTTAGCGGAATCTGTATGTCCCTTGGTGTACACTTCAAATGGCATTCCTTTTTCAGCAATTTCAACTCCGGCTTTTTTAGCAAACTCAAAAGCTTTTTTCCAAGCCTCTTCCGAATATTTGTAAGATCCTGTTAAAGTGGTTTTATAATAAGTGCCTGGTTCCATATACGCTAAAGCAATATCTCCATCAGGATTTACCCGTTCTTTTACAGGAATACAGCACGCAAATTCTGCTTGTTTAGCATGTTCATCGTATTTTTGATATAGGGTAAAAGGAGCACCGGCACGAGGATATTGTTTTTGAATAGCATAAATCAATACTTTTGGTAACATTTCGTCCATTTTGGAACCAATCTCATCAAAACTACAGGCAGTGGCTACATACACGTAATATCCTCCTGAATATTCTACAAGTCCTTTATCTAAAATACTGTATTTATCCATTTGTTGGTGTACATAGGTATCTATGTTGTTGAGTCCGTCTTCCAACATTTTTCCAAGAACTTTTTCAGCACCTCCCATAGCCGTAAAATAGGCCTTTCCCATAAAGCCAAGATCTCCTTTCATTCCCCAAGTGACTGCTGTTCCCTCATCTTTTGTATTGAATTTCCAATAAATATCTGATTCGTCTCTTTGGTCAAAGAATATTTTTTGGTCAATAGAAACATTATCTTCTAAAGTTATGGTTTTCATACTACCGCCACCGTCATGGTCACTAGTCCAAGAATAGCCTGCGCCTTCTCCAGAAGTTATATCCGGATAGTTCACTACAATAGTCGAATCCATTGCTTTCCAAGGGCCCCATTCTTCCCAAGTTTTATATTCATTTATCACGGTAAAGAGTACTGAAGCAGGTGCTTTAATAATTTTAGTTCTATGTACATCATAGTGACTGGGTCTGGTGGCTATAAAAATAGCTAAAACAATGAATAGCAAGGCTAAAACAATAAGAATATTTTTAAAAATTTTCATACGAATTCTAGATTAATTAGATAACAAATATACTAAAAAAAGAGCAGGTCAATTGACCTGCTCTAATTATAATTATACTAACTAATTCTTATTTGATAATAAGTTGTTGTACACCTATTTGATTTCCTTTGGTAACTTTAAGTAGATAAATTCCTGTATTAATAGCTGAATAGTCAAGATTTGTATTTACAGACGTACCGTTTGAATTAATTTGCGAACTACGCAACAAACGACCTCTGGTATCGTAAAGCTCAACTTGTAAATTACTATTATTATCTGACTCTAGTTCCAAATGGAAAAGTCCATCAGAGGGATTTGGATACAAGGTAAAGGAATTAAACATATTCTCATGAACAGCTGCCGTATTATTAATGATATTTACACTGTAGTCTTCCGTTTCACCCCATCCTGTTAAGTGGTCCTCATTACAAGCTCCTTGGCCAACTCCATCAGTTGCATCTTCATATTCAATTAATACTCTCATTAATGTAGAGCCACTTGCAGCCGTAGCCGGAACCAAGACATCTGCAGATAAAACACCGGCTGTAACATTGGCTATATTGCCCAAATCAATACGTTCGGTTGCATTATCGAAAACAAAATCACGATTCCAATCGATAAAGGCAAAACAATGATCTAAATAATTTCCTGCAGTATTAATCGTGACAGATAAAGTATAGGTTGAGTTAGCCTCAATATCCGTACTAATACCCGTATAATCTTCATAACCATCGGCATTTTCATCACCTGAATCGTTATCGATGGTGTTAAAGCTAACATTCAATATATATTCACTACCCGATTCTGTATAAGTAGACGTACAATAGTCAGGGTTAGCCGTAGTAAAGCTAAATGTTCCTGAATAAGAAGACGCACCACAAGAATTGTTGGATTGCACTCTCCAATAGTAGGTTGTTGTGGGTGATAAAGCCGGAGAAACTGTATACGAATTTGTGCCGGAAACCGTATTGACAACAAGGGTGTTGAAATTTACATCGGTAGCCACTTGAACATTATAATTCAAGGCATTGGTATCAGCTGTCCACGACAAGGTAGGAGCGAGAGGAATATCTGTTGCTGCATTAGCAGGAGTTTGCAAACTAACCGTATTGGCTCCTGTAGAAAATACAGATAAGGTAGCATCAATGGTTTTAGTTAAAGAGGTTCCTGTACCTGTTATAGTAATAACGTGATCTCCCTGCATAGCACTTGTAATACCCGATACTGTCATTTGAACTGTTGTAGCCGTAGAAGCAGAAGACGGATTAAAAGAAACACTAGTACCGGAAGGATTACCACTAGCAGAGAATGTAACGGTCTCGGCAAAACCACCAACAGGCTCATAGTTAAAACTAATTATCCCATTATCGGGAGCACAAGTTCCTGTTGGGTCTCCGTTTAACTCCATATTAAATCCTGAACAAACAGAAGAAGTCACCAATTCTACCCTTCTAGGAGAGTTTTGCATCACTATCAAAATTCTATCTTTTTGATCTTTTGTAAAAATATTCATACAATCATCATCCGTATAGTCCATATAATTCTCTATCATATCAACATCACCCCCGGCACAAGAATCCGTTCCGGTAGGGCATCCATAATTAGCATCTCCCGAATTTGGTGTATCATCACAATAATCATCCACAGAGCAATCACCGTCACCCCAAGTATGGCGAAGACCTAAAAAGTGACCTACTTCGTGTGTCATAGTTCTACCATATTGATAGGTATTATTCATTATAAAAGTACCATCATCATGATCCATCGATCCAAAAGCATTATAATTAGCCACAACACCATCGGTATTGGCATTACCATTATTAGCATTTAGCCCGGGCAAACCGGAATTATTAGGAAATTGAGCATAGCCTAACAAAGTAGTATCAGAAAAATTAACGGTCCACATATTCATATACTTAGTAGGATCCCATATAGTATTCGGTTTTACCGTACTATTAATAGCTGTAGTACTCCAAGAACTCTGTCCTAGGTTTTGTCTATCAATACCGTTAGTGGGATTTCCATTAGGATCTGTACTGGCTAAACAGAATTCTATTTCTACATCTGCTCCATCAGGATGCGTATTGTAACCTCTGGAACCCAACAATCTTCTGTAATCCTCATTCATAACTGTAATTTGAGACATCGCTTGTGCATCCGTAATATTAGGTGCCGTTCCAATGGGCTCTCCATTATGGATAATATGAATCACAACCGGAATGGTAATAACATCTGTAGTATTTGTAGGGTTCGCTGCTCTTTGCGCTCTTAATTCTTGAATTTTTTGGCTCATCCAAGATTCAAATTGGTCTTCTGTCCCTATTTCAGGATGTTGTTGTCTTAAGGCTTGGTTATATTCAACTGTGGCACATTTCACATAACCGCTTTCTTCAAAAAAAGCTCTGCTAGCTTGATTGTATTCCATGTGGAATCCATTAGTAACCGGCCTTTTTTGTGCTTGTAACTGAATCGAAACGAGTGCAACAAGCAAAACTAAAAATCTAAATGTAATTTTTTGCATACTATTATTATTTATTGGAGTATAATAATTAAATTATGAGCGAAAGTAGCTTTTTTGTAGTAAAACTACAAGGGATTACTAGTTTTTTTAATAAAAAAAGACTTTATCTTTACTCTTTTTAAATGGTAACGTATGAATATTATTATTTTTGGGGCTAGTTCGGGTATTGGCAAAGAGCTAACTAAACTGTATGTAGAAAACATGCATACACTAATTATTACCGGAAGAAGGCTAGAAAAACTTCAAGAGGTTAAGCAGATCAATCCGGAAAAAATCTCCATATACCAACACGATGTAAGAGATCTTGATTCCTCTGATGTTTTGTTTAACACCATACGCTCTACTTTTAAAACCATAGATCTTATCATTTATAGCTCAGGAGTTGGAGATGCAAACTACCAATTAGATTGGAATAAAGAGCTCCCCACACTTGAAACAAACGTGTTAGGGGCCACCAAAATATTTGGTTTGGCCTACAACTTATTTCACAAACAAGGTTATGGTCATTTAGTAGCTATCTCATCTATTGCTGCAATTAGAGGGAATAGACATGTTCCGGCCTATTTTGCCTCTAAAGCTTTTCAAAAAAATTATTTAGAATCGCTTTGGCTTAAAGGGAAACGAAGCAAATCTGATATTATAGTTACCGATATTATTCCCGGATATGTAGATACAGCAATGGCTCAAGGGCAAACTTTTTGGATGGCAGATACGCAAAAAGCATCAAAACAAATCTATCTTGCCATTCAGAAAAAAAAGAAGCGAGCTTATATTACTAAACGATGGCGATTGATTGCTATCTTGTTGCGTATTGCTCCGGCTCAACTACTCTTAAAAATGTAATTTTATTATGAAAAAACAACTAAATGCTGTGGCTCTATTCCACAAGACTTATGGTTTGGCTATTCGGCATAAACCCACGATTGATATCCCTACAGAACAATCCTTATTACGTTATAAATTAATGAACGAAGAAAATAAAGAATATTTAGATGCAATCAAAAATAAGGATCTGGTTGAAGTTGCAGACGCCTTAGGGGATATGTTATATATTTTGTGTGGGACGATTTTAGACCACGGTTTGCAATATAAAATTGAGGAGGTTTTTGACGAAATACAAAGAAGCAATATGAGTAAATTAGGAGCAGATGGCAAACCTATTTACCGAGAAGACGGAAAAGTACTGAAAGGCCCCAACTATAGCAAACCTAACCTTAAAGCAATCCTAAAAAAATAAGACTATCCAGGAACAGGAATAGTCTTATTTATATGAGTAATTTTACTAACTAACACTATTTGTTAATAGTTGTCTGCATTTACTTTATAACGCCATCCAAAAGGATCTTCCTCTCTATTGTATTGAATATCCGTAATTCGTTTTTTAAAGAAAGTTGCGTATGAATCTTTTGGTTTTTCTAAAGGATAATCAATTCCGTCATAAGAAAAACTCTTGACCGGACTAATAACAACCGCAGTTCCAGCACCAAATATTTCTTTTAAACTTCCATCTTTTGCGGCAGCCACAAGTTCTTTAACCGTTATTCTACGTACTTCAACCGGAATATTTTCGTGCTCAGCCACTGCAATAACGCTTTTTCGGGTTACCCCATCAAGGATTCTATCACTTGTAGGTGCAGTAATTAATGTATCATTAATTCTAAAAAACACGTTCATAGTACCCGCTTCTTCCAAATATTGATGGGTAGTGTCATCCGTCCAAATAACTTGTTGATAGCCTTTTTCCTTGGCTAGATTCGTAGGATAAAATTGACCGGCATAATTTCCTGCTGCTTTTGCAGCACCTACACCACCATCGGCAGCTCTACTATAATGCTCCGCAATAACAACACTAACATCACTTCTAAAATAACTTTTGACCGGAGATAAAATCACCATAAATTTATACTGATTAGAGGGTGAAGCTAATATTTCCGGCTGTGTAGCAAAAATAAACGGTCGGATATACACCACATTTCCATCTCCTTTTTTTATCCATTCTTTATCTAAGACTAATAATCTGTTTAAGGCCTCAAAAAACCATTCTTTTGGAAATTCGGGAATGGCTAAACGTTTGGCGGATTTATTGATTCGAACTTGGTTTTGATCCGGTCTAAACATCCATACTTGACCCTCATCATCTTTATACGCTTTCATGCCTTCAAAAACGGCTTGTCCATAATGAAATACTTTTAATGAAGGCTCAACCATTATAGGTTGGTAAGGTCTTATGGTAGGATTCTTCCATTCACCATCTATATAATCACACTCAAACATATGATCAGTGAATACGGTCCCAAAGGTCAACGTTTCAAAATCAACGGTAGAAACACGGGATTTTTTTACTTTTTCGATAACAAATTGGGTAGAAATATCTGTGCTCATAATAATAACTTTTTTAGTATTGCGAAGGTACAAAAAAATGCACAAATTATCAATAACATAATAATTAGCAACTACTTACTCCATTTTTAATATACTTCTTACAAATAACACGCGATTTTTACATATTCAATATAAATTATCCATTTTTGTTATGGATATTACAACACGTCTTAATCCTCTTGTAACCTAGATTTAACACTCAAAAAGACTTTTTAAAAAACTATGACTACATTTGAAGCCTTACACTGTTATTACATATGCTAACAAGACAATTAATTATAACTGATGATGGTTCTACAAGTTTACAAATTCCGGAATGGAATGAACAATACCATTCCACACACGGTGCTATACAAGAAGCCAAACACGTCTTTATCAAAAATGGATTTTATGCTATCAAAAAGTCCAAAATCAGTATACTTGAGATTGGTTTAGGAACGGGTTTAAACTGTTTTATAACGTTTCTTGAAGCAATAAAACATGATATTCGGATTTCTTATTATGGCATAGAAGCCTATCCTATCACAACAGAAGAAATAGAGCAACTCAACTACGTGGAACAATTAAAGGCTACTAAATATCGCGCTATTTTTGATAAAATTCACACTTCCGGATGGAATGAGAAAATCGCCTTATCAAACCATTTTGATTTGGTAAAACAGCGTATTAAATTCCAAGCCATTACATATAAAAAAAGTATTGATTTGATTTACTATGATGCCTTTGGCCCTAGAGTTCAACCCGAATTATGGACAGAAGACCTCTTCAGTATAATGTATGATGCATTGCGAGCCAACGGTTTATTAGTTACCTATTCCGCTAAAGGAAGTGTACGAAGAGCCCTACAAAAAGTGGGCTTTACGATAGAAAGACTTGCCGGACCACCGGGTAAAAGAGAAATGTTACGTGCTATAAAAAAAGACATTTAGTCACTACTCATTGAGAAATCTGAGTATCTTTGTGCATAATATTTAGTGTATAACTGTATGGATTTTATCTATGGATTACTTCTCGGTGCTCTTGTTGTGGGGGCTGTACTTTACTTTTCCCGCTCTTTTTTTACTAAGAACAAAACACAAGAACAATCCATCATTTTGTTAGAAAAAATACGTAATGTATCCAAACTCATCACTGTGGAAAGTGATTTCTCTGAAATTTTGCATTATTCCGATGCAAAAAACATCTTATTAAATCTACTCTCCAGCCACAAAAAAGCCATTGTTTTAGCCAATTCTAAAGTAATGGTAGGTTTTGATATGAAACAAATGCGTATTCAACCTGATCCCAACAGGAAACTCTTAACCATTACACATTTTCCCGAGCCTCAAGTACTTAGCATTGAAACTGATGTTGAATATTACGATGTAAGCAATGGGCTATTCAATAAGTTCGCCGCAAAAGATTTAACACAACTCAATAAAAAGGTTCGTGAAAATATTGAAAATAAAATTCCGCATAGTGGAGTCTTAGAAACGGCACATCAAAAAGCATTGGAAACTGTAGGGATGATTGAACAAATTGTCGATACTTTTGGATGGAAACTATCTTATAGCGAGTTAGAATTACCTACTTCTAAAAAAATTACCAATGGATAAAAGAACAAATATAGGACGCTTTAGCAAACGCAAAAGACCGAATCATAAAAAAGCCTTGCTCCTACTAATTCTTTTAGCTTTAGCTATACTTTTCTATTTTAATGCAGATAGTATTTCTTCGTTATTCTTTAATCCTACAACCCCTTAGAATCGAATCGTCAGTTTTTTCATCAGGCGTAATACTTCTACGTATAACCAAATTAAACTCACCAACAGGCCCCAACTAGCCACCCATTCCATATATTTGGGCGATCTCCCTACTTCTCTATCTATAAAATCAAAATCTAACATCAGTGTTAATGATGCTACAGTAGCCGCAATGAAATTAAAAACAATGGCAAACCAGGAAACTCCCCATAATAATTCATTGTAGATACCAAAAAAACTTAAAATCCAACTAATAAGATAAATCATCATAATAGTAAAACTTACTGTAAGGATAACACTCTTAAACTTTTTGGTCACCTTAATAATGCGCCATTGATACAGAAGTAACATCACAAAAAAGGTAATAAGGGTAACGCCTACAGCACGTATTGGGTAGCCTTCGAATTGCCGATTGATTAATGCCGAAAATCCTCCTAAGAAAAACCCCTTTGAAAAGGCATATAAAGGAGCCGTAACGGGAGCCCAGCGTTTACGATATGAAGTCAGAATACTAAAAACAATAGCCGCTAAAATTCCTCCTGAGGTATACCATTTAACATCAACTCCTTTTTCGACCAAATCCCATACGTAAAATAAGCTGATACTCAGTATTAGTAAATTAAAAAGAGTCTTACCAAAAATTCCGGTAAGCGACATTTTGTTATCATTACCTCCAATGTTCTCCCAAATGTAATTAGAAAAGGCCGGATTGGATGTTTTATAGACTGAAAACTTCATGAGAATATTTAGAGTTTAAAACGTAAAAATAAACAAAATGTACGAACTCCTTACATTTTACATAAATCTCAAAAGTATAAGCTATATTTGCATACAAATCTTAATCAATTTAAATGACCTTAATTAAATCCATTTCAGGAATTCGTGGTACTATCGGTGGTAAAACCGGAGAAAATCTAACCCCAATAGATGCTGTAAAATATGCTGCTGCCTATGGAATTTGGCTAAAGAAAAGACATACAAAAAAAGGTCGCCTCAAAGTAGTGGTAGGTAGAGATGCACGAATATCCGGTAAAATGATCAGTAGCATTGTTTCCAACACGCTTGTGGGTGTTGGTATAGATGTGATAAACGCCAGCCTATCAACTACCCCAACTGTTGAGATGGCCGTCACATTTGAACAAGCAGATGGGGGTATTATAATTACCGCTTCTCACAATCCTAAACAATGGAATGCCTTAAAACTACTCAATGAAAAAGGAGAATTTTTAAATGCATCGGAAGGACAAGAAATCCTCCGCATTGCTGAAGCCGATAATTTTGATTTTTCGCCTATTGACGAAATTGGCGTATTTGTTAAAAAACGAAGCTTTATACAGCAACACATCGAAGCGGTGTTACAATTAGATTTAGTTGATATTAAAAGTATACAAAAGGCTCATTATAAAATTGTAGTAGATGGGGTACATTCTTCGGGAGGTGTTGCTATACCTGCATTATTAAGGGAACTTGGTGTAGAAGTCGTGGAATTATTTTGCGAACCCACCGGAGATTTTCCACACAACCCCGAACCCCTAAAAGAAAATCTCACTGCTATTTCTGAACGAGTCGTAGCTGAAAAAGCCGATTTAGGAATTGTCGTAGATCCGGATGTAGACAGATTGGCCTTTATCAATGAAGATGGAAGTATGTTTGGCGAAGAATACACACTAGTGGCTTGTGCCGATTATGTATTACGTAAAACACCGGGTAATACAGTTTCTAACTTATCTTCCTCGAGAGCTCTCCGTGATATTACTATAAAACACGGTGGTCATTACTACGCAAGTGCTGTTGGAGAGGTAAATGTTGTTCAAAAAATGAAAGAAAAAGAGGCTGTAATTGGTGGAGAAGGAAATGGAGGTATCATTTATCCCAAATCACATTATGGTCGTGATTCTTTAGTAGGGGTTGCCCTATTCTTATCCCATTTGGCGCAAAGCAAGAAGTCTTGTAAAGCCTTGCGGGCATCCTATCCCGCTTACTTTATGAGTAAAAATAAAATAGCACTTACCCCCACAATTCATGTAGATGACATTCTTGAAAAAATGGCTGTGCGATACAGTGATGAAGAAGTGAGCAGGATAGACGGCGTTAAGATAGATTTTAAAACAGAATGGGTACACCTTAGAAAATCTAATACCGAACCCATTATACGAATCTACACCGAGAGCGATTCGCAAGATCACGCGGATAAATTAGCTAATAAAATTCTTGATGAAATAAAAGAATATATTTAATAGTATATCGTGATGACAGCATTAGAAAAATATTTTCAGCCCTTTAGGAAAAAAGTAGTTGGAGTCGGACAACACTTCGATTCCCCTTACGGTACAAAAAAACTAATTTACACGGACTGGACGGCTAGTGGAAGACTCTACAAAAATATTGAAGATAAATTAGTAGATGTTTTTGGTCCTTACGTTGCCAATACCCATACTGAAACCTCATTTACCGGAGCTGTGATGACGCAAGCCTATCACAAAGCTAAAGATATTATTAAAAAACACGTCAATGCAAATACATCTGATATTTTAATAATGGACGGTTCGGGTATGACCGGAGTTATTAATAAGTTTCAACGTATTCTTGGACTAAGAGTTCCGGAAATTTTAGCAAAATATACACATATCCCCAAAGAATTACGTCCCGTAGTTTTTATCACCCATATGGAACATCATTCCAACCAAACCTCTTGGCTAGAAACTATTGCCGATGTAGAGGTAATTCCTTATGATAAAGATGGGCTAATCGATTATACAGCTATTCAACCTCTTTTTGACAAATATACCGACCGCGCACTTAAAATAGCATCGGTTACTGCCTGTTCTAATGTAACCGGTATTCGTACCGACTATCATAAAATAGCAGAAATAGCCCATAAAAATAAGGGCTTGTGTTTTGTTGATTTTGCATGCTCCGCCCCATATGTACCTATCGACATGCATCCGGATGATACGCGTTACCTCGATGCCATTTTCTTTTCTCCTCATAAATTTTTAGGCGGTCCGGGAACACAAGGGGTACTTTTATTTAATGAAAAATTATACAAAAATATTGTTCCGGACAACCCCGGAGGTGGCACAGTAACCTACACAAACCCTTGGGGAGTCCACGATTACGTTAAAGACATTGAAGCCAGAGAAGATGGTGGTACCCCAGGATTTTTACAAACTATTAAAACCGCTCTATCTATACAGTTAAAAGAAGAAATGGGTGTAGAAAATATACTAGCTCGAGAACATGAACTCAATTCTATTATTTTTTCACGACTAAAAGAAATACCCAACTTGCATCTTTTAGCCAAAAAACATGAAAATCGATTGGGAATTTTCTCTTTTTATATAGATGATGTGCATTTTAACTTAATTGTTAAGTTACTCAATGATCGTTTTGGAATTCAAACACGTGGTGGCTGTTCTTGTGCGGGAACTTATGGGCATTTTTTATTGCATATTGACAACAAAACCTCGCACGAAATAGAAATGCAAATCAAAGAGGGAAAACTTCTGGAACGACCGGGTTGGATAAGAATGTCTATTCATCCAACACTAACCAATAAAGAGGTAGAATATGTATGTGAGAGCATAAAAGCTGTTGCTGAAAACCACAGTATTTGGGGAAAAGAATACAAATATGTACCCAGTATTAATGATTATGTCCATAAATCAGAACCAAAACTTGCAGAAAAAATTGTCAATAAATGGTTTTAAAAATACCTTTATAAAAATGACAATAATCAGTAATAGATAATAATTTTTAGGTACTTTTGTTACGTTATTTATTTCTATCAATATAAATATGGAACGAAATTACATTTCTATTCTTATAGTAACTGCTTCAACTCGTTGAGTATTCAACAAATTGAAGCTTTTTTTTAGAATAAAAAACACCAAATATCATTAACTTAACAACAATTTCCTATGAAATTAGGCATATTAAAAGAAACATCAGATGGTGAAAAACGAGTTGCCATTACTCCGACCATTGTAAAAAAGCTTATTGATGATGGGTATGAATGTATCGTTGAAAATGGGGCTGGTTTTGAGTCGCAATTCAAAGATGAATTCTACGAAACAGCTGGTGCTAGCATCAAGAACAAAGCTACCATTTTTAAAGAAGCAGATGTGTTACTTAAAATCAATGCATTTGACCCTGATGAAATCAAAAATCTTAAAAAAGGACAGATCATCATCTGTCAAATGTACCATCGATCTAATCCGGAATGTATGCAAAGTCTTGCCGAAAAAGGGATTAGTGCTTTTTCATTAGATGCCATACCAAGAATTACTCGTGCTCAAGATATGGATGTTTTAAGTTCTCAAAACAATTTGGCTGGTTATAAAGCTGTTATTGTCGGTGCTTATGAAACCACTAAAATATTCCCATTAATGATGACTGCTGCCGGTACCATTACTCCTTCTAGAGTTTTGATTTATGGAGTGGGCGTCGCCGGTTTACAAGCTATTGCTACGGCAAAAAGGCTAGGTGCTATTGTTGAGGCAACGGACATTAGACCCGAAACAAAAGAACAAACAGAATCCTTAGGAGGCAAATTTATTTATGTAGAACCGGATGAAGGCGAAACCTCAGAAGGCGGCTATGCCAAAGAAGCTTCTGAAGATTACAAACGTCGTCAAAAAGAAGCGGTAGATGCTTCCTTATTTAAAGCCGATTTAGTGATTACAACCGCTATGGTTCCCGGTAGAAAAGCTCCCCTACTTATTACCGAAGAACAGGTCGAAAAGATGAAAAATGGTGCCGTAATAATTGACCTTGCTGCTATGCAAGGGGGTAATTGCGAATTGAGCGAACCCAATAAAACTATTATTAAACATGGTGTTAAAATTATTGGAACCACAATGTCTCCATTAAGCGTTTCTACTAATGCCAGTGATTTATTTGGTAAAAATGTCTATAACTTTTTAACACATC
This sequence comes from Flavobacteriaceae bacterium, assembly GCA_024763245.1. Lineage (GTDB taxonomy): Bacteria > Bacteroidota > Bacteroidia > Flavobacteriales > Flavobacteriaceae > DQTL01. Next base: position 73,025 of record JANTFW010000001.1, read on the forward strand.
TGTCTGACAAAGATGGTTTTAAGTGGGATCTTGAAGAGGAAATCACTGATGAAACCTTAATCATTCAAGATGGAACAATACGAAAACAATAAACTAATTACATATGCAAGAATTACTATCATTTATTACAGAAAACCTACAAATGATTTATATCGTCATTCTGATGATTTTTGTAGGTGTTGAAGTTATCGGACATGTTCCCGCAGTACTTCATACCCCACTAATGTCAGGAGCCAACGCCATACACGGTGTTGTAATTATAGGTGCCATTTTGGTGATGTTACATGCAGAGCCAGACAATATTTTAGCACTATCTCTTGGGTTTGTAGCTGTTGTATTCGGGACTTTAAATGTGGTCGGCGGATTTGTTGTTACCGACCGTATGTTAGAAATGTTTAAAAAGAAAAAATAATGGACTTTACACTTAGTATTATATATTTAATAGCATCTATAACTTTTGTAATCGGTTTAAAGATGCTCGGACATCCGGAAACGGCACGTCGTGGAAATTTAGTTGCCGCCGCAGGTATGACCTTGGCTATTCTAGGTACAATATTTCTTTTTGATGGAGAGGTAAGCACAAAAGTTTATGCATTAATAGGCATTGCCATTGTAATAGGAACCATTATAGGTTGGATGGTAGCCAAGAAAGTTGCCATGACCAAAATGCCCGAATTGGTCTCTATGTTTAATGGTATGGGAGGTGCCAGTGCGGCTTTAATAGGTCTAATTGAGTTTCCACATTACACAGGTCATCCCCTACAGATTTCCGTAATTTTAGCAGGAATGATTATCGGTAGTATTTCTTTTGCAGGTAGTATCATAGCTTGGTCAAAATTAAACGGTACGATGCGAAAACCTATACGTTTACCAAAATACAACATCCTAAATAACGTAATTATTTTGGCTATAATAGCCTATGCCGTTTACTTCGTTTATTCGGGGTCAGATAATTATCTGCTTGTCTTTGCCATTTTTGGTGCAGCATTGCTCTATGGTATTCTATTTGTAATTCCTATTGGTGGTGCCGATATGCCTGTAGTGATTTCCTTACTTAACTCGTTTACCGGATTAGCCGCCGCTTTTGGTGGATTCCTATATGATAATATGGTTATGCTTACGGGAGGTATTCTAGTGGGTTCTGCCGGAACTATATTAACATTTGCCATGTGTAAGGCGATGAACAGACCTTTATCAAATGTTATTTTTGGTGCTTTTGGAGGTGAAAGTGCTACCGGAGAATCCGGAAGTACTACAGGTGGATCTATCAAAAAAACCAATCCAAGTGATACGGCCATACTTATGAATTATGCCAATAAAGTGATTATAGTTCCTGGATACGGACTAGCCGTAGCGCAAGCTCAACACGTTATCCACGAATTGGAAGAATTGTTGGTAAGTAGAGGTGTTGAAGTTAAATATGCCATTCATCCCGTTGCCGGTCGTATGCCCGGACATATGAACGTACTCCTAGCTGAAAGTAATGTTGATTATGATCGATTATCTGAGATGGAAGACATCAATCCTGAATTTGCTAATACCGATGTGGTGTTGGTAGTAGGCGCCAATGACGTGGTAAATCCGGCTGCCCATAACGACCCGAGTAGCCCAATATATGGAATGCCAATACTTGATGTTGAAAATGCTAAAACAATCATTATCAACAAACGTAGTATGAAACCCGGATATGCCGGTATTGAAAATGAATTGTTCTTCAATCAAAAAACCTCTATGCTTTTTGGTGATGCTAAAGATGCCTTGACAAAGGTTCTTAGTGAATTAAAAAACATGTAACAACTAGTATTATTATTCTAATTTTAGCAATACCATCTATTCTTTAATAGGTGGTATTTTTTTTATTTCACAATAGAATACTTCTAAATTTTAGTAGATTTGCCACAATCTATAATTAATCAGTCTAATGGCCATTACCCTAAAAGGAGACAAAGAGATAACTGTTTCACCAACCATCAAACAAAAGGCTTTACGCATTAATCTAAACGGAAATATATACGGTTCTTTTTCTGAAATTGGTGCAGGACAAGAAACCGTTCGTAATTTTTTTAGAGCTGGAGGAGCTTCCGGAACCATAGCTAAAGCTATGAGCGCTTACGATAAAGTATTTTCTGATGCCATATATGGGATTGAGGACGATAAACGTTACGTTACGGAACAACGTCTAAAAAAAATGCTAATTCATGAGATTAAACTTCTAGAAGAACGTCTAAGCAGAAAAGAACATAGCGAAAAAATGTTTTTTTCGTATGCCAATACCGTAACGACTATTGATTTTGCAAAAAAATTTAAAGGTCATGGTTGGGTTGGTATTAAGTTTCAATTAGACCCGCACGAAGACTATAGTGAAATAGTACTACACGTTCGATTTAAAGAAAATGATGTACGATTACAACAAGAAACATTAGGTAAGCTAGGTACTAACTTAATTTATGGCGCTTATTATCTCAACAATTATCCGGAAAAACTTTTATTATCACTATATGATAATATCGACAAGGACAATATTGAAATAGACATGATCAATTTTTCAGGCACTAGATTTATAAAGGTCGATAACCGTTTGATGAGTCTATATCTAGTAAAATATGGTATGACCGATGCGGTAATGTTTGGCCCCGACGGAAATAATCTATTGCCTGCTCAAGTACTATACAAAAAAAATATTTTGGCTTTTAGAGGTAGTTTTCGTCCTGTAACTAAAGTTAATATAGATATTTATAAAAAATCTCAGGCATTATTCTGTCAAGAGAAAAAGGTAAATCCTGAAAAAACAAAGGTTCTTTTTGAAATTACTCTCAGTAATCTACGATCCACACACAAAGCTGGAGACATTGATGAACGAGATTTCTTAGATCGCGCAGAACTGTTATGTTCTTTAGGTCAAAATGTGTTAATTACCAACTTTAAAGAATATTACAAATTAGTGGAATACTTGTCAGAATATACAAAAGCGCGTATGGCACTGGGTATGGGTATTTACAATCTGATACAAATTTTTGATGAAAGATATTATCGCGATTTAAGTGGGGGTATTCTAGAAGCCTTTGGCAAATTATTTTATAAAGATTTAAAAATTTATTTATACCCGTTAAAAAATCATTCGACAGGTGAAATTACCGACAGCAACAATGCTGAAGTGCACCCAAGAATGAAAGAATTGTATAAATTCTTTAAGTACAATGGACGCTTCATTGATATTAAGAATTACGATCCCAGCATTTTAGATATATTATCAAGAACTGTATATCACATGATTAATAATCAAGAATCTGGTTGGGAAAAAATGCTTCCTGATGGTATACCGGAATTAATAAAAGATAAAGAACTATTCGGTTATAAAGGATAAAAAAACATTCCCCCAATAACTTTTTACATTTATTGAGGAAATGAGGGAGAAAAGGGGTAAAGTTAAAATGTTATTTTCGCTTACGTTTAATTAAATAATCAAGACTAAATTTTCCGGATCCAAACGCCATTAAAACCAATAATAATACTATGTAGATTACCGGAAATTCAACGCCGTTATTGAGAATAACAAAACTCCCTTTTTCGGTTAACCAATTATAATTACCGTGTTCCATTAATACGTCCTTTGCCATACTTAATCGCTCGGCTATTTCAGGGTTTTCTGAGGAAGCAATTGCTAACCATCCGTGTCCCATATGAACAGTTACAATGGCTACAATCATTACAATTATTAGGGGTAACGATATTAATTCCGTAGCTAAACCTAATGCTATAAGTATTACACCTGTTACTTCTGTTGCTGTTGCCATATAGGCGTTAAGAGTTGGAAAGGGTATTTTAATATACTTAAACCATTGTGCTATGGCATTAATATCTTTTAATTTCATAATAGCTGGTCCAACGAAACCTATAACTATAAGTACTCTGGCTCCAAGCAAGGCTAAATCTGGTATATACTTTTTTACAAAAGAAATGTATTTGTTTATTAATTTTTTCATTTATTACTTTTTATTTGTTTAAAAATTCTATCTAAACTTATTTTTCCCGGGCCAAAAGCTAATAACAATAAAGCTAGGATAATATAGATTACAGGAAACTCAATCCCATTATTCAGGATGACTAAACTCCCTTTCTCAGTTATCCAATCATAGTTGGCATTTTCAATCAAAATATCTTTGGCTTTTCCTATTCTCTCGGCAATATCAACATGCTCTGAAGAGGCAATCGCTAACCAGCCATTATCCATATGGACTGTTAATATAGCCACTAACAAAATGATAATTAAAGGAAGAGAAATCATCTCTGTAGCCAAACCTAGGATTAGCAATACCAAACCCAATAATTCGGTTCCGGTGGCTAAATAAGCACTAAATGTTGGCATTGGTATTCGTAAAAATTTAAACCATTCTGCTGTGCCAGAAATATTTTTGGCTTTCATCATTGCAGGTCCGAAAAACCCAATAGCAAGAAGGGCTCTAACACCTAAAAGAGCTACATCAGGTGTGTATTTTTTAACAAATGTAATATAGGATTTGGTTATTTTGTTTAACATAACGCATAAGGTGAATTAGTTGTATAAGAGTATTTGTTTGCCAATAAGAGAATTGAAGAGAAAAGCGGGATAGCAATATCCCGCTATTCAAAAATAAATAGTTAGTAGTGACTATTTATATACTATTAGGCACCGCCACATTTTCCGGCACCACACTTGCTTTCTGAGGATTTAGCTTCTTTTTTAGCTTCTTCTTTTTTAGCATCTCCACCACATTTTCCTTCACCACATTTACTTTCGGAAGACTCAGCGTCTTTCTTTTCGTCAGCTTTTTTTGCATCTCCACCACATTTTCCGGCGCCACATTTACTTCCAGAAGACTTAGCATCTTTCTTCTCGTCAGCTTTTTTTGCATCTCCACCACATTTGCTATCTGCTAAAAAAGCAAACGAAGCTTGAGGGTTCTCTAAAGAAACTGTAGATGCTGTATTTAAGTTATCAGCAATAGAATCGTCGTTGTTAGATTGTAAACTAAGTAACGTAAAGGCTCCTATTAAAAAGGATGCAATAAGTATACTTGCTTTTTTACTACTGTTTTTTGCACTCATAATGTAAGGTTTTAAAATTAATAAATTTGAATTTGTTACCAGTTTAGACGTAACAAAATCATTCCCTTACAAATTATTTTTTATTTTTTCTTTCATCTGTTTTTTTTCGGAACTGGAAAGATGCTTTTCTTTTTGTGATAACTCTACTGCTTTAATCTTTAACAGCTTAGTAAGCACTTCATTTTGTTCCGGATAAACTCTACAATTTTTACAGACCAATAAATGGTAGCTCAATTTTAATCGCTCCCAAAAACTAGCTTCCTTATATTGCTTTTTATCACAAATTAAGGTTGCATCATCGCATTTTATAAAGAAATTATTCTTCATTATTTTTTATTTATTAAACCAATTATCCTCCAAACATTTTCTCAACTGGGTACGGGCACGGTGAATAATCACCCACAGATTAGACGAACTAATTTCCAATTCCTTACAAATTTCTTCTGTGTCGAAATCCTGTAGGGTCCTCATTTTAAAAACCATAGCATATTTTTCAGGAAGATAGTCAATACATAAATCAATAACAAGCCTTAATTCTTCAGATTCTATAGTATCCAGTGTGTCACTTTCCCATGTTTGGGGAACACATTCTTCGAGCCATTTTCCTTTATTTTCGCCAGATTCATAAAAACTCATCTTTACCTCTGCACGCCCTTTTTTAGAATTGATTTTTCTGTAATAATCTACTATTTTACGTTTTAAGATGGAAATAAGCCAAGTTCGTTCATTGGCCTTCCCTTGAAAATTATCCATTGCTTTTAGGGCAGATAAAAAAGTATCCTGAACCAAATCTTTTGATTTCTCGGAATCGCTAATTCTACTAAGTGTATATTGATACAGATAATCTGAGTGTAAATCTATCCACTTATTGGGATTCAGCTTATGTTTGCTTATCGTCATTATATAAATTTAATAAAATCTGTAAGTTTTATGATTCATATGTGTCTATTACTCCGTAAACGGCTCAAATTTAAGAATTTTATTGTCGATTTGGGGAAATTGAGAAACAAAGTAGCTATAAATGTTTGTATTGATTTGATTCAATACTATACTAATAAAATAAACCTCTAAAAATCCCAATTAAAAACTAGTAAATAGTAGTACTTTTGATATTAGAAAAACAGAAAGAATAACCCATAAAAAAATAACAATAATGAAAGCATTAGTAATATCAGGCGGCGGTAGTAAAGGAGCTTTTGGTGGAGGGATTGCTGAATATTTAATGATTACACAAGGGAAAAAATATGATCTATTTGTTGGTAGTTCTGTGGGAAGCCTTTTGATTAGCCAATTAGCGATCAATAACATTCCCTATTTAAAAAAATTCTTTACCACGGTTAGGAATAGAGATGTCTACAACATTTTTCCTTTTTCTGTCATTAAGAAAAAAGGAAATATAACTACAAAAATTAATCATTTTAACACCTTACGATCCTTTTTAAAAGGTTGTGATACCTTTGGTCAAAGTAAAAATTTGAGAAAGCTTATTGCAAAAACACATTCTATCGAAGATTTTAATATCCTAAAAGAAAATGCAGATGTTGTCTTTACCGTATCTAATTTGACCACACAAACGGTCGAATATAAACATGCAAAAGACTGTAGTTATGAAGATTATTGCGATTGGATGTGGGCATCGGCCAACTATGTCCCTTTTATGAGCCTGCTCAAAAAGAACAATTGCCAATATGCCGATGGGGGGTTTGGTAGTTTTATTCCGGTTCGATATGCCATTGAACAAGGAGCTACAGAAATTGATGTTATTGTTTTAGATAAAGAATTACACGATGATAAACTTGACATCTTAGAAAACCCGTTTGAATCTTTAATGGGGGTTTTTCGATTTATGTCTAACCAAATTGGTTTTAAAGATATGCTTATTGCCAAGTTAAAAGGGCATCAATCGCACGTAGATATCAGAATGTGGTATGCTCCTGAAGATCTTACGGACAACCCACTTTATTTCAACCAAAAACTAATGAAAAAATGGTGGGAGCAAGGCTATGAATACGCAAAAAACACACAACCAAAATGCCATTGTTTTACTCCGGATGGAGATATAATAGATCGTTAAAAAAAACAAACGATATGGCAAACAGACAGCATCATTACAGCAAACAACTCTGTACATCAAAGAATGACTTACCTAAAGTGGTAATTATTGAGGGTGGTTTTGCCGGAATCAGTTTGATAAAAAATTTGAGCAAACACCCCGTTCAAATAATTTTACTAGATAAACACAATTACCATCAATTTCAGCCTCTTCTGTTGCTATTCAACAAGGAATTACACTAGCTACCAATATTTCTTCACTAATTAGTGGCAAAACATTTAGAGCCCCTTTTAGCTATAACATCAAGGCTATGGCTACTATTGGTGAAAATTGCTGTTGCTGATTTAAATATAGCCTTTTGGATGGGCGAATCGGTTGGTTACTCTAATCTTTTGTCCACCTTATCTCTATAACCGGCTTCTGAAATAAATTTAGGGCGGGATTAAACTGGATTACAAAATACTTTTCGTATGAAAAAGCCAATCAATTAATCATCAGGAAATATAAACGGGTGGGTTAATCAATAAGCGAATAAGTCTGTTCTGCAATTTCTAATTCTTCGTTGGTAGGAATGACCAAAATTTGAACTTTAGATGAATTGGATTGTAAGGTTCTAAAGGCCTTAGAGCGTTCTTTATTTTTTTCCAAATCTAACTCAATTCCCAAATAGTCCATGTCCGTACAAACCCTTTCTCGAATTACATCGGAGTTTTCCCCAATACCAGCAGTAAATATTATAGCATCTATACCATTCATAGCAGCAACATAGGCGCCTATATATTTTTTTATCCGATACGTATTCATTTCTAAGGCTAAAGAAGCCATTCTATCACCACCGGAAGCTGCTTTTTCAATATCACGTAAATCACTCATTCCGGTTAAACCCAACATACCACTTTTCTTTTGCAAGAGGTTACTAACCTCTGCCGTAGTATATCCCAATTTATCAATCAAATACAAAACGACTGATTGATCAATATCACCACTTCTAGACCCCATAATCAACCCATTCATCGGACCAAAGCCCAAACTGTGATCAACACTTTTTCCATCTTCTATAGCGGTCATACTACATCCATTTCCCAGATGAATACTAATAATCTTAGTATGTGATTTTCCCAAATAAGCTATGGCCTTTTTACTGACATACTGATGGCTTGTACCGTGAAAACCATAGACTCTAATATGTTCTTTTGTATAAAAGTGTTCCGGAATAGCATATCGATATGCTTTTTCGGGAATACTTTGATGAAAAGCGGTATCAAACACAGCTACTTGTTTTGCTTTAGAGAAAACCTTTTCGGCTACTTCAATTCCCAATAAGTTAGGAGGATTATGAAGTGGTGCTAGGCTAAATAAGGACTTAATTACATCTTTAACTTCTTGGTTAATTAAAGTGGTACGCGTAAAAACACTCCCGCCGTGTACAACACGATGTCCTACAGCATCAATATCATCGGTGCTACGAATAACCCCTTGAGTAGGATCTAACAATAGAGAAGCAATGGCTTTAAGTCCTACTTGATGATTGGGAATAGCCACTACTTTATCGATATTAAAATCTTTAGATTGATAATGTATTTCAGCATTATCAAATCCTATACGTTCTACCAAGCCTTTACAGAGCACTTTAGTATCAGGTAAAGCAAGTAATTGGTATTTTATGGATGAGCTCCCTGAGTTGATAACGAGTATTTTCATCTTTTTTGAGTATTTATAATCCTTCTGCTTGAATAGCTGTAATAATAACGGTATTAAAAATATCGTCTACTGTGCAACCACGACTCAAATCATTAACCGGTTTATTGAGTCCTTGTAACATAGGACCAATTGCCAATGCTCCGGTTTCGCGTTGTACCGCTTTATAGGTATTGTTACCGGTATTCAAGTCCGGAAAAATAAGAACACTGGCTTGTCCCGCCACTTCAGAATTGGGCATTTTACTCTTACCCACAATAGGATCAACCGCTGCATCATATTGTATAGGTCCTTCCACTCTAATATCAGGTCGAAGTTTTTTGACTATTTCAGTAGCTGTTCGTACACGTTCTACATCTTCACCAATACCCGAAGTTCCAGAAGAATAGGAAAGCATAGCTACTTTAGGCTCAATACCAAATGCCTTAGTAGAATCGGCAGAAGATATGGCAATCTCTGCCAGTTGTTCGGAGGTAGGATTTGGATTAATCGCACAATCTCCAAACACCGAAACTCTATCGTCTAAACACATAAAGAATATGGAAGAGACCACACTAACCCCGGGTTTGGTTTTAATAAATTGAAGTGCCGGAAGAATAGTATGCTGGGTAGTATGTGCTGCTCCGGAAACCATCCCATCGGCATGACCTTTGTACACCATCATCGTACCAAAATAGGAAACATCCGACATCTTATCTTTGGCAATAGCACAATTAATATTTTTATGTTTTCTCAATTCGTAAAACGTATCAACATACTCTTTAAAGTGAGGGGAGGCCTCTGGACGTACAATGTTTACTTTATCTAAATCGAAATGCAAACCCAACTGTACTACTTTTTTTTGAATTTTCTCTTTATCTCCAAGAATTGTCAAATTCACCACATCTTGATTGACCAATCGGGCAGCGGCTCTAAGAATTCTATCATCATTACCTTCGGGAAGTACAATGTGCTTTTTATGTTCTTTAGCGCGCTTTAATAAATTGTATTGGAACATTCTCGGAGTAATCCCTTTTGTTTGAAAAGTAATCAACGCATTAGACAATTTATCAACAGCCACATAGTCTTCGAAGGTTTTAATAGATAACTGGATCTTTGCCTTGTTTTCGGCATAAATTTGTGGCTGAATATTGCCAACGGCATTGGCGACTACATAGGTATCTCTTTGTGCAGATAGAATGGGTATCCGTTGCATCAATCCTTCAATAAGTTTCATAACGGAATCTTCAGGTTTAAGTCCTCCTGTTAGTACGATTCCTGAAATTTTAGGATAATTATTTGACATATTGGCTTGCAAAGCTCCAAGAATAAGGTCTGCCCTATCACCCGGCATTACGATAAGGGTATTTTCTTTAAGTCGTGCCAAATAATTCCTTAACTGCATAGCCCCAACCAAAAAATGAGCCGCCTGGTTATTGAGGCACTCCTCTTTTCCAAATAAAATTTCAGCATTTAGCTCATTGACAACCTCTTTAATAGTTGGGTTTCCCAATGACTCAATAATCGGGATAGCGTCTACGATAATTTTTTTGGGTAAGCTCTTTTGCAATTCGTTTTTGACCCAACCCAAATTTTTGGGTTGCACTTTATTGGCAACAACCGAAAGTACTTGTACTTCATTTCTTTCAAAAAGATCATAGGCTGCTAATAAATTGTTTACAAAATCATCCATGGATTTATGCAAACCGCTTTCAATAATAATAGCCGGTATACCTAAATTTTTGGCAATTGTGGTATTGATTTCAAGTTCAGTTGCAGTTCCTTCGCCCGAAAAATCTGTTCCTTCAACTAAGATAAAATCGTATTTCTCTTCTAGTGCCTTGTATTTTTCTATAACTGTATCTAATACCTCATCTATCTTTCCCTTATTCATTCGTTCTAAGAGATCACTTTTGGTATAAGCATATACCTCATTATAAGCAATATCCAAATCAAAATGCGATAGCATTGTATTAATATGATTATCATAAGCTTTTGAGCCTAAATCACTAATAATAGGCTTGTAATAACCCACTTTAGCCACCTTGCCTAAGAGCATCCGCATCAAGCCAATACTCACTATTGATTTACCACTTCCGGGCTCCATGGTTGCTATATAAACTGCTTTACTCATCTTTGCTTTAATTAGGTTACAAAGGTACATATTCAAATAGTAAAATAGGGTCGAGGTAAAAGAAAAATTCTTTTTATTTAATACCTAACAATAGATAAGAATCTTCTCTTTTATTTTATTAAAATATGACTAATTTCATATTATTATAAAGTAAGTTCTACTATTTTTGCATTGTTAAAAATTAAATCATGGCAAACTTAGAAACACAATACGCAGGCTTAACATTAAAAAACCCCTTAATTGTTGGAAGTAGCAGTTTAACATCTAATGCTGTTAATCTAAAAAAATTAGAAAAACATGGTGCTGCAGCTGTAGTGTTAAAATCTATTTTTGAAGAAGAGATACTACACGAATATCAAGATATTATAGCTACATCAGAGGCAAAGGGTGAACACGATCACAACTTAGATTATTTTGATTATAAAATTAAGGAAGATAACATCAATGAGTATATTGCATTGATAAAAAGTGCTAAAAAAGAATTGAGCATCCCTGTTATTGCCAGTGTTAATTGTGTGTCATCTCATGAATGGTTCTATTTTTTAAATAAAATAGAACAAGCAGGTGCAGATGCCGTTGAACTTAATATCTTCTATTTTCCGGCAGATTTTAATAACTCCAGTAAAAAAATTGAAAAAAAATACCTAAAGATTATCGAAAAAGCAAAAGAAACTGTTTCTATTCCTGTCATTGTAAAGATGAGTCCCTATTTTACTAATCTAGGAGCTATGATAGGTAAAGTTTCTAAAAAAGGGGCTGATGCTGTTGCCCTATTTAATCGTTTTTACAAACCGGATATTGATCTTGAAAAGAAAGAAATTACAACTGCTGATATTTTCAGTACGCCACAAGAATATGTTATCCCACTACAATGGGTTGCCCTTATGAAGGATCGTATTGATACTGATTTAGCTGCTTCAACAGGAATTCACGATGGAACATCCTTTGTCAAATTACTCATGGCGGGGGCTAATGTAAATTATATCGTATCCAGTGTTTTTAAAAATGGCCCTAAAGTCATTGGTGAAATCTTAGATTACCTCAACAACTATCTCGACGAGAACAACTATCAATCCGTAGACGAAATTAGAGGACTATTAAGTCAAGGAAATATTAAAAATCCAAAGGTCTATGAAAGAGCTCAATTTATGAAGTATTTCTCGGATAGAAAAGATATTATTTAATAGTAGAAAATACCATTAGTAAAGATTTTAAATCTTATTTACTGTGTTAACTCTTGAAATAATTTTTCCAGATTTTTATTCTTTCTGGTTAAATTCAAGATTTTTAAGCCATTATCGTGTGCAAAGTCAAAAACTGTTGAACGCATATCAATAGGAGTTGAAAATAGTAATTCCCAGGTCGTATCAAACACATTATTCGCTTCCTTAAGATTTGGAAGTGATACGATGAATTCTTTTTCAATTTTTACATCAAACTCTACTACTATCACTTGTTGTTTTGTGTTTTGTATATCCTTTAAATATTGGTCTGCTACAATTTTTCCTTTATTTATAATGATTACCCGATCACAAACAGCCTCTACCTCTTGCATAATATGGGTAGAAAATAACACTGTTTTATCTTTCCCTATATTTTTAATCAAGGATCGAATGGCAACCAACTGATTTGGATCTAATCCTGTAGTAGGTTCATCCAGAATAACAACATCCGGATTATGCAGTAAAGCTGCAGCAATACCCACGCGTTGTTGATACCCTTTGGATAATTCTCGTATTCGTTTTGTTACGTGTGATGCTAAGCCAACTTCGGTGATAAGCGTTGAAATACGTTCTTTAGGTACTTTATAAATCCCTGCGTTAAAACGCAAATATTCTTCTACATACATATCCGCATACAAGGGATTGTGTTCCGGTAGATACCCAATGTTTTTTTGAGCAGCAATTCGGTTATCCCTAATTGAAAGGTCATTAATCAGGGCTACGCCTTCAAAATCTTTAAGATATCCGGTCAAAATTTTCATCACGGTAGATTTTCCCGCTCCGTTTGGGCCTAAAAAACCCACAATTTCTCCCTTTTGAATTGAAAAATTTATTTCATCAACCGCTAAGGTAGTATCGTAGTACTTGGTAAGATTTGTAACCTGAATCGACATAAGGCAAAAGTACTAAAATCTATTAAATCGAGTTGTAACAATATTCCACAAAAGACGTCTTATTATTAAATTTAACAAAAAACATAATCTATGAGTATTTGGCGTGTAATATTGGCCATTTTATTTCCTCCCTTAGCTGTAATTGATAAAGGTTGCGGATCGGTTGTTATTACATTTTTATTAACCTTAGCAGGATGGGTTCCTGGAGTTATCGCCGCTTTGGTAATTCTGAATAAATCCGGTTGTTAACCCCTGTTTCTATTACTACTTAAGCATCTACTTTAGTACACTTTTATTTATCCATAAATAAATTCTATCTTTGTAACTCATCAACACTCTATAAAAAATGAAAAAAATTCAACTGCTAACTGCTGCCTTAATTCTCTTATTCTTAACATCTTGTCAGTTTACTGAAGAAATAACTTTCAACAAAAATGGAAGCGGGGATTATAATCTAAAGATAGATATGAGCGAGATGCTTAAAGGTATGGGCGGAATGAAAAATGATTCTATACAAAAAGAGCCCGAAAAAGTAGATTCTACCGTTTATTTTAAGGACATCATTGCGTTAAAAAAAGACAGTATCGCTAAACTGTCTAAAGCCGATCAAGAATCACTGGAGGCCTTAAAAGATTTAAAGCTGCATATTCATATGGACGAAGCAAAAGAGGAGATGGTAATGGATTATATGCTTGATTTTACCAATGTATCTCAACTTAATGATATTCAAAAAAAGATAGAAAAAGCGCAGCAAGTACAAGATAACAAAGGAGCAGCTGCTAGTAAAGAGGTTACAAATCATAAAATTGAATACTTTTATTCCAAGAAAAAGTTTGCTCGTCGAGTAACTATGATTGATTTATCTGAAGAAGACCAGGAACAATTTGATAAAAACCAAGAGCAGTTGGGTATGTTTATGAATGGTAGTACCTTTAAACTAATTTATAATTTTCCAAAAAAAATAAAGAACGTTAGTTTTGCAGATGCCAATTTTTCAGACGATCGTAAAACGCTCTTTATTGAAGTTTCTATGGATAGTTTATCAAAAAATCCAAAATTGTTAGATTTCGAAGTTCTTTTTTAATTTAATATGACCTCTATACAATTTAAAGATTTAGGGATTCTTTCTTATGATAAAGCACTGGATTTTCAAAAAATTCATTTTGAAAAAATAAAGGCTTTGAAATTACAAAAGAGAGCAATAGATACAACAATTGAAACCCCTAATTATTTTTTCTTTGTCAGTCATCCTCACGTATATACGATGGGGCGCAACGGTAATGAATCAAATATTCTACTTAGTCGAGAAATGCAAAAAAAAAGAGGTATTGCCTACTTTGAGACCAACAGAGGTGGTGATAGTACTTACCACGGCCCCGGGCAAATTGTCGGTTATCCTATTCTTGATTTAGATAACTATTTTTCGGATATCCACAAGTATATGCGACTATTGGAAGAAGTTATTATACAAACCCTAAAAGAGTTTGGCATAAAAGGAGAACGCAGCAAAGGTGAAACCGGGGTTTGGCTAGATACAGGAACACCCAATGCTCGTAAAATATGTGCAATGGGAGTACATACCTCTCGTTGGGTAACCATGCACGGCTTTGCATTAAATGTAAATACGGACCTAAACTATTTTGATGGAATTATCCCTTGTGGTATTGTCGATAAAGGTGTTACATCTTTAGCAAAAGAACTGTCTAAACCCATTGATGAGGCGCTCGTAAAAAACTATATAATAAAATATTTTGCAGAAATTTTTTCGACAAAATTCATAAACTATCAAGAATTGAATCCCTAATCTTGGCTCTTTTTTCTACATTTGTCAAAATCTAAACCGTGCAACAATTTTTCTCAACATCAGTAAAACTTGGTATTTTAGGTGGAGGACAATTAGGCAAAATGTTACTCGCCGAAACCCAAAAATGGGATATTTATACCTGTGTTTTAGACCCTAGTTCACACGCACCTTGTGCGAATATATGTAATGCATTCTATCAAGGTGATTTAATGGATTATGAGACCGTATATAATTTTGGAAAAAATGTAGATTTTGTAACGGTAGAGATTGAACATATTAACACGCAAGCTCTTGAGCAATTACAAAAAGAGGGAGTCTGTGTTTTTCCACAACCTGAGGTGCTAAAAACCATCCAACATAAAGGAACACAAAAAGACTTCTTTATCAAACATAAACTGCCCACAGTTCCCTATAAAAGGTTCGAATCAAAAGAAGACTTGCTAAAAGCAAAAATGGATTATCCGGTAATCTGGAAGGCCGTGCAATTGGGTTATGATGGTAATGGTGTAAAACGTATTTCCTCACATGCAGAGTTAATGGAATTACCCAACATTCCTTGTATTATTGAAGATTTTATTTCTATTGAAAAAGAATTTGCCGTTATTGTTGCCCGAAACAAATCCGGATATACAGTAGTTTACCCCGTAGTGGAAATGCATTTTAACGACAAGGCCCATCAGGTTGAATACGTACAGTGCCCTGCATCAATAGACACTACATTACAAGAACAACTAACAAACATCGCCTTACAAACCTCTGAACATTTTGGGCATATAGGCCTACTGACCATTGAATTTATACTTGATAAATCCGGAAATTTATACATTAATGAAGTAGCACCAAGACCTCATAACAGTGGGCATTACAGTATAGAAGCCTCTTATACCAATCAATTTGAACAACATCTTAGAGCAATATTAAATGTACCCCTAGGCAACCCGTCAAGTATCTTACCCGCAGTAATGGTAAATTTAGTGGGTGAAGAGGGTTTTCTGGGAGAAGTAGTTTATAAAAATATAGATACTATTCTAGCTTGGAAAGGAGTTACACCCCATATTTACGGAAAAAAATATTCACGAGCTAACCGTAAAATGGGTCACGTAACGGTTATCAACACTAATATTGACAAGGCCTTTGAGACTGCCCGAAAAGTGAAACGAACAGTACGCGTAACCGGAACTCAACAGCAATCATGTGATTAACTAACAATAAAAATAACACAATGAAAGTAGCCATTATAATGGGAAGCAATTCTGATATGCCAATTATGCAAGAAGCAATAGACCTTCTAAAAAGTTTTGATATTGCTACAGAAATTGACATTATTTCTGCACACAGAACTCCTGACAAACTATTTGAATTTGCCCAAAATGCACATAAAAAAGACATCGCAGTAATTATTGCCGGTGCCGGTGGTGCTGCCCATCTTCCGGGTATGGTTGCCAGTTTAAGTCCCTTACCTGTAATTGGTGTTCCTGTTAAATCTAGAAATTCGATTGATGGTTGGGATTCTATATTATCTATCTTACAAATGCCTACCGGAGTCCCTGTGGCCACCGTTGCCCTAGATGGGGCTAAAAATGCGGGGATCTTAGCAGCCCAAATTCTAGGTGCTTCTAACCCGTCTATTCTTATAAAAATAGAAAAATTTAAAGAAAATCTAAAAACAAAGGTCATTGCTGCCGCTGCTGATTTAAAAAATAATACGAAGTAAAACAAGTTACATATAATGCTAAATCCTCTCTTACAAAAATTTGAAACGCCTTTTGAAACCGCTCCGTTTCGTCGTTTAATTCCTGCCCATTTTAAGCCTGCTATTATACAAGCCATTAAGCAAGCCCATACTGAAATTGATCAGATTGTTACGAATCCAAAAGACCCCAACTTTGAGAACACGATTGAAGCATTAGAATTTTCCGGCGCATTACTAGATAGGATTAGTAGTATTTTTTTTAATATTAATTCGGCAGAAACCACAGAAGAAATTCAAAAACTAGCCAGAGAAATTGCCCCTTTATTAAGTGATTTTTCTAATGACATTATCTTAAATAAAAAACTTTTTGATAGAATTAAGTTGGTATATGCTCAAAGGGATTCTCTAAATCTTACTTTAGAACAAGACACGTTACTGACTAAAAAATATAAGAATTTTAGTAGAAATGGCGCTAACTTAAACACAAAAGACCAAGACATTTTACGTAATATAGATAAACGATTAGCCCAATTAAAATTACAATTCAGTGAGAATGTTTTAGCGGAAACCCAAGCCTTTAAACTACATCTAACCCATAAAACGGAACTAAAAGGAATTCCTGAAAATGCTATAGAGGAAGCTCGAAATAAAGCTAAACAAGCAAATGTTAAAGGTTGGATTTTCACCTTAGATTACCCCAGTTATCACGCTGTGATTACCTATAGCGAAAATCGTAAAATTAGAGAAAAAATTGCTAGAGCCTATGGGAAAAGAGGCTTTCAAAAGAACGAGCACAATAATGAAAAGATTATTTTAGAAATTGCACAACTTCGTTACCAAAGGGCACAATTATTAGGTTATTCCAATCACGCTGAATTTGTTTTAGAAGAACGTATGGCCAAAACCCCTAAAAAAGTAACTCTTTTTCTTGAAAACTTATTGGAAAAAGCTATTCCAGCTGCAAAAAAAGAATACAGCATGCTCACAGCATATGCTAAAAAGCAAGGAATTGATACCCTGCAACTTTGGGATGGACCGTATCTCATAGAAAAATTACGAAAAGAACGATTCAACTTAGATGACGAACTCTTAAAACCCTATTTTAAACTGGAAAATGTCATAGCAGGTGCCTTTAAGATCGCTCAAAAACTGTATGGTTTGCAGTTTAAAAAAACAAAGGCTATTGACCGCTATCATCCGGATGTTAACACTTATGAAGTAATCGACAAACACAATAATCACATCGCTATATTGTATACCGATTTTTTCCCTCGTAAAGGAAAAAGAAACGGAGCTTGGATGACCTCATACAAAAACCAATGGATAAAAAATGGTAGTAACTCACGACCTCATATTTCTATGGTGTGCAACTTTACCAAACCCACAGCAGATAAACCTTCTTTATTGACCTTTAGAGAAGTGACTACACTGTTTCATGAATTTGGTCATGCGTTACACGGTATGTTGGCCAACACGACATATCCTAGTCTTTCGGGAACCAGTGTCTATTGGGACTTTGTAGAGCTCCCTAGTCAGCTTCTCGAAAATTGGGCGTATGAAGAAGAAGCATTAGCTCTATTTGCCAAACATTATCAAACACATGCTTTACTACCCATTGAATTGGTAAATAGAATAAAAGAGTCTTCCAATTTTATGGAAGGAATGGCTACCTTACGACAACTAAGTTTTGGTTTTCTTGATATGGCTTGGCATGGAGAGAACCCTACCCCAATTACCGATGTTAAAACACTTGAAAAACAAGCATTTAATAAAACCCAACTTTATCCCGAAATAGAAGACGGCTGTATGAGCACTGCCTTTTCACATATTTTCTCCGGTGGCTATTCTTCCGGCTATTACAGTTACAAATGGGCCGAAGTTCTCGATGCAGATGCTTTTGAACTTTTTAGACAAAATGGAATTTTTGATAAAAAAACGGCTGATAATTTCAAAAAATATATACTCTCACAGGGTGGTACTGATGAGCCGATGAATTTATATAAACAGTTTAGAGGAGCCGAACCGGATATAAATGCATTGCTACGGAGAGCTGGGTTAATTTGATTATCGTTAGAATAATACTACTTATATCAAGGTATTGTAATAACTTATTATTCTGGTAATATCCCGCTCCTTATTGTGCTTCAAGTTATGTGTTTTGGCATAATTCTTAATTTGATTTTCAAATTTACCAAAGCTTTGAAAAAACTTTTTCTTATTAGAAGAGATGGTGGTTAATTTGCCATTATTTAATAAGTAATAAGACTGTTTGACAACAAATTTTGCAGGAGTTGCATTAAAATTAGGTGGTCTGCCAATAGTTTTAGCATAATATTTACAGGTATATCTTTTTAGCAATGAGGCTTTACCTTCTGAAAGCTTTTGAAAATAAGCTTGACTTTCATGACCATCATCATCAATATAGCTAAGCAAGATAAAAATATCTTCCGCTATTTTACAGGTGAAATTATCTACTCTTTGAACGGAATAAATTTTACGATCTTCTGAGTTCCTTACCTCAATTCTGTCGTTAAAAATATTATATCGCATCTGATAGCCTAATAGCTCACCTGTAATAGTATTCAAAACACTGCCACTTACAAAATTAGTCTGTAAAAAAGGAGAGCCAACCACATAGGTCAGATCAATGATTTGATCATCGGAGTTCTTAAAACGATTTTCTTCATTAAGTGAATACAGAATTTTATCATACGCATTATCAAAGTCTAATTGTGCATAACCAAATTGAATACTTAAAATAAATAGTACTAAACTAATTTTTTTCATAATAGGTTATTTTATATTTAGTTAATCTTATCAAAGATCATACCCTTTTCATTCAGTACTTATACAAATGAACATCTGTTTGGGGAAAAGGAATAGCAATCCCCTCTTTATCAAGAGCTTCTTTGGCATGCTCTAGCACATCATAATATACACGCCAATATTTATCCGGAACGGTCCACGGGCGTAACAACAAGATAACGGCACTATCGCCTAAGTCTGATACATTGACCGTAGGTTTCGGTTCGTTTAACAAGTCGGGATGGGCATACATCACATCCATCAACACTTTTCTTGCTTTTTTAATATCGGCATTATACGAAATCCCGATTGTAATATCGACTCGCAATTTACCATCCTGACTATAATTGATAATGTTACCATTAGCCAATGGTCCATTGGGAATAATGGCTGTTTTATTTCCGGCAACAGAGAGCTTGGTTACTAAAATTTGAATTTCTTTCACCTCCCCTATTTCTCCTTGGGTTTTTATCAAATCACCGACTTTAAAGGGTTTAAAAAATAAAATTAAGGCCCCTCCGGCAAAATTGGACAAGGATCCTTGCAAGGCCAGACCCACGGCTAAACTCGCTGCACCTAATGCCGCAATAATCGAGGTGGTTTCAACACCAACCTGAGATAGTACTGTAATGATCAATAATACCTTTAAGGATATGCTAATTAGACTCGTCAAAAAGCTTTGAAGACTGGCTTCAATAGCTCGCTTTGTCATGAGTTTATTGAGTAATAACATCACTTTCTTAATAACCCATAAACCTATGAATAATACTAGTAATGCCATTATAATCTTAGGCATATATTCCATTATCAAGGCTTTACTAATCGCTATGATTTTATCGTAATCCATAATTAGCTACTCATTGAATTAAATTTCTTGCAGCCAAATATACAGACATAATATGAATGTAACCTCTAAAAGGATAATAAAAAAATTATAATTTTAGGCTATTTCGTTTCAATCTGAATCAATTACCACGTTTCTTGATGAATAACCACCCAAGCATAGGTAGCAGCACCGGTTTGCACACACATCTCTACATAAGAATTATTGCTGTCAGCCCTATATCTAATAGTGCCTACTTTATCGGCACTTGCCGTATCGGTATCGTTGGCAACTTGTACGCCACCGTTGACTTGCAAGGCAGATTTAGGATCGGGAGTCATCACACCGACCTTTCCTGTTAAAATGGTTTTTAAATTACTTGCCGGATTACCGAGAATAACCGAATTGCTGCCCATACCGGTTGTATTGGTGCCAATAACAATTTCACCGGTGTTACCATTTGCAGAAGCCTTAGTGTTAGAGCCGACATAAATACCTGAAGTTAAATCAGTTAAATTGTTTCCACCAGCATCATGAATACCTGCCAGATAACCTAAAGCCGTATTGTCATTTCCTGAACCGATAGTAGCCAAAGCACCTGCTCCGAATGCGGAATTATTCGTACCCGATGAATTTGTTGCTAATGCAGAATTACCGGTTCCCGTATTTCCGT
>JANTFW010000002.1 GCA_024763245.1 Flavobacteriaceae bacterium
GCACAACTTGAACAATTATATGATAAAGCCGGAGAAGCCGTATACAACCAATACAAAGGTAGGTATGCCGATTATATCAAGGGAATGTACAAAGACTTTGATCCTGAAATTGACCAAGAAGTCTTTGCAACCCTTATAGATTTATATGTAAAGAATATAGATCATAAATATGTGAGTAAAACTATTTTAAAGACCTTACAAGATAAATCAGCTAGTGAATTTGCTAAGGAACTTTACAGCAACACTATTCTTACAGATGGCACTAAAATTATAGCACTTATTAATGGTGATTATAAAGATTTAAAAGCGGCACTTGACACTGATAAAGCCTTTAAAGTTGCTATGGAACAACGCCTGCTAATTGATAAAGAAGTTAGTGCTCCTTATAATAAACTGAATGCTGAAATACAAAACTTGATGCGTTTATATATGAAAGGTCAGATGGTCGTATTTCCAGAAAAGAAATTTTATCCGGATGCAAATAGCACACTTCGTGTTGCTTACGGAAAAGTAAAAGGATATAACCCTAAAGATGCCGTGTATTATGAACCACAAACACACCTTAGTGGGGTGATTGAAAAATACAAACCCGGCGATTATGAATTTGATGTACCCAAAAAACTTATTGATCTTTATGATTCTAAAGATTATGGTGCTTATGGGAAAGATGGAAGAATGCCGGTATGTTATCTAGCTACCAATCATATTACCGGCGGAAACTCCGGAAGTCCGGTTATAGATGCCCATGGTAACCTTATTGGTTTGGCATTTGATGGGGTATGGGAAGGAACTATGGAAGATATATTCTACAAACCCGAAGTATGTATGAGCATAATGGTTGATGCTCGTTACGTTCTTTTTATTATTGATAAATTTGGTGGGGCAACAAACCTTATTGATGAGTTAACAATTGTTCATCCGAAGAAAGAAAAAAAGGAAACGATAAAAAATAGCAAAAAAGGAAAAAAGAAAAAGAAAAAGAAATAATCTAAACTATAAAAAAGCCTTTCATTACTTGAAGGGCTTTTTTATTTTTAAGCTTTGGTAAGAAGTCGGGATGACAGGATTTGAACCTGCGACCTCTTCGTCCCGAACGAAGCACGCTACCGGGCTGCGCTACATCCCGTATAAAAAAAGAAAAAACCAAGCAAACCATACAAAGAAAGTCCGCTTGGTAGAAACTATTGTCGGGATGACAGGATTTGAACCTGCGACCCCTTGCACCCCATGCAAGTACGCTACCGGGCTGCGCCACATCCCGAGAATATATCTTCCTCTCTTTTTTGGAACTGCAAATTTAACAATTAGGTTTTGAAATCAACACTAAATATTAAAAAATTTATATATTTGGAGAATTAACCAAACTTATTTATACCATGACAAAATATTTATTTATCTTACTTACCGCCTTATTCGTTACTTTTTCCTCTTGTAACAAAGAAACCGACCTTACCGGTGCTCATGTAGAAAACCCACAACAAGACCCCACCACACCCTTGAGTGCCAGTGAAATTCAATCTAAAATAGATGAATCTTTTCAGAATACAGGTTCCTTTAATTGGGCACAAGCCAGCAATCTACTACTATGGAGTGCCACTGTAAATGGCGATAATATACTATCCGTAGGTTACGGGTCTGAAAGTTTTACAGAAAACAGGAGTACCCTTCAGAATCTTCAGAAAAAACAACTTATTCAACTTATTGCCAACACAGAAAAAAAGAAAAGTGCCGATATTTTAATTTATGAAAATGACGTGTTAAATTATTTTGATATTCAGGTAAGCCAATATACTACCATTGCAAAACTTCGGGAATTAGGACAAATCCGATATTTAGAACCAAACGGATATGAATTACCTAGTACTGCACAACGTAGTGAATCCGGTTGCTCAACAAGCTCTGAGAATATTGCAAGTGCCGATTATGGTACCTTGAGTAGCGGTGCTAAAATTCCTTGGAGTTATTATGAGCACAATATTAATAAAGCGTGGAACTATAGCAAAGGCCGTGGTATTGGTGTAGGTGTTATTGATACAGGTGTTTCGGATTACCAAGCTAATATGGGTTATAAATTTGATGATTATTACAGCAATCGATATATCCAAAAATACGGAACTTATGTAGACTCTTGGAAATGGTGGGCTACCAACACAGACGGATATCACGACAAATGTGGTCATGGAACCAGTTCTTGTAGTTCGGTTGCTGCACCAAATAACAATTCGGGTCTACCAGTTGGAGTAGCTTATGAATGTAACCTTATTTCATACAGAGGAACCAGTGATGTAGTTCTTAATGGGTATCACGAACGACGTGGTGTAACAGAAGCCTTGCAGCAATTAGCCGTAAGAAATGATGTTAAAATTATTTCTATGTCTATTGGCTATCCTTGGTCTATCGGAAATATTAGAGATGCTGTTGTTTATGCATATAGCAAAAACAAAATGATTCTTGCAGCAGGAGGAACGTCTACATCGTATACCAATTGGTATCCTGTAATATTTCCTGCTAGTATGAGTGAAACTATTGCAGTAACCGGAGTAGAAGAAGATACACAATATGATGAATGTGATGTATGCCATTACGGAAGCCAAATTGATTTTACTTATGTAATGGAACGTGCTAACAATCATCACCAACCCGTTACCGGATATTACAACAATAGCTCGAGTTATTTTGGCGGCTCATCTGTGGCTACTGCTTCAACAGCGGGAATTGCCGCTTTAATTTGGGCTAAATACCCCAATTGGTCAAGAGAGCAGGTTTTTGCAAGAATGAAATGGGCGGCAGCACTATATCCAAATAAAAGTAGTGATTTTGGCTATGGTAATATAGATGCGCTTAAAGCAGTAAGAGGATATTAAAACGAAATATAAAAGAATCAGGGTTTCGCTTTACGCGAAACCCTGATTCTTTTCTTACCTGTTCATAAGAGTTTTTAGCTATAAAGGAATATTCCCATGTTTTCGCTTCGGTCTATTTACTTCTTTTCCTTCTAGCATTGCAAATGCCTTGATAAGTTTTCGCCTGGTGTTTTTGGGTAGTATTACCTCATCTATAAAACCACGTTCTACGGCACTATACGGATTAGCAAATTTCTCGGCATATTCTTTTTCTTTTTGTAATAACATGGCTTGTGAATCGTCCGCTTTAGCTATCTCTTTTCTGAAAATAATTTCACTAGCCCCTTTTGCTCCCATAACGGCTATTTCCGCACTAGGCCAAGCAAAATTCATATCGGCACCAATGTGTTTAGAGTTCATTACATCATAAGCACCGCCATAGGCTTTACGGGTAATTACAGTAATTCTAGGCACTGTAGCTTCACTAAAGGCATAAAGCAATTTTGCACCATTCACAATAATTCCATTCCATTCTTGATCGGTTCCCGGCAAAAAACCAGGAACATCTTCTAATACTAATAAAGGAATATTAAAACTATCACAAAAACGTACAAAACGTGCTGCCTTTTTACTAGATTCTACATCTAATACACCGGCTAAACTCATAGGCTGATTCGCTACAATGCCTATACTCTTACCGGCTAATCTGGCAAAACCGACAACAATATTATCGGCATATTCTTTATGGATTTCATAAAAGGAATGGCTATCTACAATTCCTTTAATTACAGTAATAATATCATAGGGCTTATTGGCGCTTTCGGGAACAATGCCTTCCAACTCTTCACGTATTTCATCCCCTAGCGTAAAACCTAACTCAGGGGTAAGTACCCTGTTATTTTGCGGCATATAACTCAGCAATCGCTTGATAGATTCCAAAGCCTCAATGTCATTAGAAGCGGTCATATGGGTTACCCCGGATTTACTGGCATGAGTATGCGCTCCACCCAATTCCTCCGACGTTACTGTTTCATTGGTTACCGTTTTCACAACATTAGGTCCTGTGACAAACATATAGCTCGTTTGCTCCACCATAATGGTAAAGTCAGTCATTGCCGGGGAATAAACAGCACCACCGGCACAGGGCCCCATAATGGCAGAAATTTGGGGAATAACACCGGAGGCTTGAACATTTCTATAAAAGATATCGGCATAACCACCTAAAGATCGTACACCTTCCTGAATTCTAGCTCCTCCAGAATCGTTAAGACCAATAACAGGTGCTCCTACTTGAATAGCCATATCCATAATTTTACAGATTTTTTCGGCATGTGTTTCTGATAAAGAACCCCCAAAAACTGTAAAATCTTGTGCGAACACATACACCAACCTTTCATTAATGGTCCCATAACCGGTTACGACTCCATCACCATATATCTTTTGTTTATCCATGCCAAAATCGGTAGTACGATGCACTACTAAAGCTCCAATCTCTTCAAAAGATCCATCGTCTAATAGGTATTGTATACGTTCTCTAGCCGTCAATTGCCCCTTAGCATGCTGCTTATCAATGCGTATTTGGCCACCACCTAAATAGGCCTGTTGTAGTTTTTCTTGTAATTGTTTTATTTTATCCATTTTACTTCTTTTTACTTAAAAAACTATTTATTAAACAAGGTTTGTACCGCTGGTTTCGGTTGTGTTTGAGGCATCCTAATTCGATTCATATCTTTAAGATATAAATGTAATGCAAGCTTTGCCGCTACTAAGGCTTCATTTTTGTAGGCTTCTTCCAATACTTCGGGTGCATAGTATTCTTTAACAAAATGCGTGTTAAAATTTCCTGACTTGAATGCTGGATGTTCACAGACAAACTTTCCAAAAGCTAAAGTGGTTTGAATACCTTGAATATCATACAACTCAATGGCCTCAATCATCTTTGCTATGGCCTCGTCTCTATTTTTACCATAAGTAATTAACTTCGACAGCATAGGGTCGTAATAAATTGGGACTTCCATTCCCTCCGTAAATCCATTATCAACACGAATAGTATCGCCAACAGGCAATTTGTAGGTTTCTAATTTACCGATACTAGGCATAAAATGTTGTAATGAATCTTCGGCATAAACGCGTAGTTCTAGTGCATGACCTTTAATAGAAAGATCCTTTTGTGAAAATGACAGTGCTTCTCCTTGTGCAATTCGTATTTGTTGCTCGACCAAATCCAATCCTGTAATCCATTCGGTAACAGGATGTTCTACTTGTAAACGCGTATTCATTTCTAAAAAATAGAAGTTTTTGTCAGCATCCATCAAAAATTCGACCGTTCCTGCTCCTACATAGTCACAAGACTTGGCTACGTTTACGGCTGCTGCTCCCATTTCTTTACGAATTTGGGGGGTTAAAATACTGGAAGGTGCCTCTTCTACTACTTTTTGATGGCGTCTTTGAATACTACACTCTCTTTCAAAAAGATGCACGATATGGCCATGTGTATCGGCTAAAACTTGAATTTCAATATGTCGTGGTGAATTGACATATTTTTCGATAAAGACTGCACCATTTCCAAAAGCGGATACGGCTTCACTGATAGCACGTTCCATTTGCTCTTCGAGATCCGATTCTTTATCAACCACTCGCATTCCCTTTCCTCCTCCTCCGGCAGCAGCTTTTATTAATATCGGAAAGCCTATTTGTTTAGCCGTTTCAATAGCAACGGATACTTCGGTAACGGCTTTATCAATACCGGGAACCATAGGAATATCATAATTTTTAACGGCTTCTTTTGCCGCCAATTTATCACCCATCATTTGAATTGCCTTTGGCTTTGGTCCAATAAAAATAAGACCTTCATCAATAACCTTTTGAGCAAAATCGGCATTTTCACTTAAAAAACCATATCCCGGGTGTATCGCATCTACATTTAATTCCTTGGCAACAGCTATAATTTTATCACCTAATAAATAAGAGGAATTAGAAGGAGCTTCGCCAATACATATTGCCTCATCGGCTAATTGAACGTGAGGTGCATTGCGATCTGCTGTTGAAAAAACAGCTACCGTTTTAATCCCCATTTTTTGAGCTGTTTTAAATACTCGTACAGCAATTTCTCCTCTATTAGCTACTAATATTTTTTGTATTTTTTTCATCGGTCTAAATATTGTCTTTTCTCCTCGAGTTATTCTATTTCTATCAGTAATTGTCGCTTATCCACAGCATCTCCTTTTTTAACTTGAATCGTTTTAACAGTTCCATCTTTAGGAGCTAATAACAGATTTTCCATTTTCATTGCTTCCAACACGAGTAAAGCATCTCCTTCCTTAACTTCCTGCCCTTCATTAACTTGTACCTCTATCACTAAACCCGGCATTGGAGCAGTAAGATGGGCTCCTTTTTGCTTAACACCAACGGTAAGTCCTAACTTCGTGATTAATTGGTCTAAAGGATCTTTAATCTCAACAGTATAAACAGAACCATTTGCCTTTATGCTATATTTTTTCTGACTAAAATCGGCATGAATCACTTCAAGTTCTTGAGATTGGTTTTCGTCAAGAACGTTATATTTATTTTTATCTTTACGAATACTATCGAGTGAAACGGATTCTTCGAATTCAAAATCGTAGTTATTATTTACCTTTATTATATATTTATTTTCCATAAAACCTTATATAAAATTATTCTAATTCAAGTTCTTTGTAGGCCGAAATAATTTTCTTTACTAACCGATGTCGCATTACATCCTTATCATCTAACTGAACGATAGATATACCCGGTACATTTTTTAAGGCTAATAGGGATTCTTTTAGGCCTGATATTTGCTTTTTAGGTAAATCAATTTGACCCGGGTCTCCTGTTACAATAAATTTGGCATTCTGCCCCATTCTTGTCAGGAACATCTTCATTTGGTTGTGTGTTGTATTTTGGGCTTCATCTAAAATCACAAAAGAGTCATCTAAGGTTCGCCCTCTCATAAAAGCAAGAGGTGCTATTTGAATTACCCCTTTTTCTATATAAGCTTCCAATTTATGAAAAGGAATCATATCTCTTAATGCATCATACAAAGGCTGCATATAAGGGTCTAACTTTTCCTTTAAATCACCGGGCAGAAAACCGAGATTTTCTCCTGCTTCAACAGCCGGTCTTGTTAAAACAATCCTGCGAACTTCTTTATTTTTTAAAGCTTTTACGGCCATTGCGACAGCCGTATAAGTCTTTCCCGTTCCTGCCGGTCCCACAGCGAAGAGCATATCGTTCTTGAGCAAAGCATTTACCATTTCTCTTTGGTTTTTTGATTTTGCCTTTATAGAACGTCCATTTACGCCATGTAAGATTACATCTTTTTTGTGAATAGATGATATTTCTTCTTCTTGTCCATTAGATAATAATAAGCGTTCTATACTATTATCATCCAAACTATTATATCTTGTAAAATGATTGATCAGAATCTGTAATCGTTTTTCAAATTCGTTTATGATTTCCGGTTCACCGTACACTTTAATTTGTGTACCACGAGCTATAATTTTAAGTTTTGGAAAATGTTTTTTAATGATTTCCAGGTATTTATTATTAACCCCAAATAAGTCAGACGGATTCAATTCTGTCAATTCGATAAGTCTTTCGTTCAAGTGCTGTAAATTTTAAGATAGTTGTATATTAAAAAGTCCATAATTTGTGTAGCTTTGTCACTAAAATTATTCTGCTAAGTTAATAAAAAAAGAGAGTCGTTTTAAAGGAGTTATAAATATTAATATTACGAATGTCGGTCATTACTTTAACATCTGATTTTGGAATAAAAGACTACTCGGTAGCTGCCGTTAAGGGTCGCTTATTGCAAGATTTACCAGCTGTTACTATTGTTGATATTAGTCATAATATTACCCCTTTTAATATTCCCGAAACAGCTTATATTGTTAAGGCAGCTTACCCAAATTTTCCCAAAAAAACCTTACATATTATTGGTGTTGACGGTGAAAAAAATAATTTACATAAACACGTAGTTATCCAAGCCAAAAATCACTATTTTATTGGGGCTGATAATGGTATTTTCTCCTTGCTATTTCCAAAAGAAGCTATTGAAGAAATTATTGATATTCATCATCCAAAATCACAGCATAGTAGTTTTCCCACACTAGATGTTTTTGTAGATGTGGCGGCTGAGATTGTAAACGGGACGCCTTTAGCCAATCTTGGAGAGCCCATAAATCAGGTAAAAGAATGGGTACAGAATACACCTAACAGTGCTCATCACAATGAACTCTTGGGGCATATTGTTTACATAGACCACTTAGGAAATGTCATTACCGATATTTCAAAATCCTTATTTGAAAAATTCAATGACAAACCATCATTTGAAATTAGTATTAGCAATGCAAAAATTACCAAAATCCACGAAAATTACAGTGCTTTAGTAGATTATAGCTTGCCCAGTGCCCAACGTCAAAAACCCGGAAAAGCCATGGCCATTTTTAATTCATTAGGACTATTAGAGATTGCACTCTATAAAGGAATTCCAAATCACGGAGGAAGTGCCGCTAGCTTACTGGGGCTTAGTGTTGGTGACAGTATTACCATATCATTTAACAATTAAGACCGTTTATTATGTTTGTACGAATTGTAAAAATGCATTTTAAAGAAACAAAAATCAGTGCTTTTATCACTCATTTTAACAGTGTACGAGATCGTGTTCGTAATCAACCAGGCTGTCATTCATTACAACTGTTACAAGATAAGGATAACCCCAATATTTTTTTTACATACAGTACTTGGGAAGCTCCTGAAAATTTAGATACTTATCGAAAATCTGAGTTTTTCAAACAGGTGTGGCAAGAAACCAAACAATTATTTGAGGAGAAACCCGAAGCTTGGAGTGTTCAAGAAGTAAAATCAGATATTCATTACTAAATCATATAACAAACCATGGTTTCAATCTTAAAGAAAGAACTTAACGGCTTTTTTACCGGTGCAATGGGTTATCTGGTAATTGGGTTGTTTCTTTTGATTAATGGACTTCTATTATGGTTTTTTAAAGGAAATTGGAATATTTTTAATACCGGATTTGCCGACATGCAAGCTTTTTTTGACACCACTCCATGGTTGTTTTTAGTTTTAATCCCGGCAATAAGTATGAAATCATTTAGTGATGAGTACACAAGCGGCACCATTGAATTACTCAAAACCAAACCACTGAGTAACTGGCAGATTGTGATGGGAAAATTTTTAGCTATTTTTTTATTGGTGGTTTTTACATTAATTCCCACAAAAATATATGTATTTAGCCTATACAAACTCGCTTCTCCAGAAACTATTGATTTAGGGAGTATCCTAGGCTCTTATATAGGTTTATTAGCCTTAGCGCTAAGCTTTTCAGCCATAGGTTTGTTTACTTCTATATTATCAACTACTCAAATCATTTCATTTTTAATGGGCGTACTTATCTCTTTTCTATTATTTTATGGAATTGAACAATGGGCAATATGGACTCCCAACAGCATTCCGGATATACTTAGAGATAATAGCTTATATACCCATTATAATAATATCGCCAAAGGAGTATTAGATACAAGAGATTTGATCTATTTTTTTAGTATTAGCTTTTTATTTTTATACCTTACCAAAATAAAATTAGACCAATAGGTGTCCAAATATACAAAACATATCATCCTTTTTATTCTAGGCCTAATTCTCCTAAATACGCTGGCATCTATTTTTTATATACGATGGGATTTAACATCCGATAAACGATACACACTTTCAAAAGAAAGCAAAAACCTACTAAACAATATAGACCAAGATGTACAAATTAAGGTCTATTTAAAAGGTAATTTTCCACTAGATTTTAAACGTTTAGAGCAAGAGACTAAACAACATTTGGATGAGTTAAAAATCTATAATAATCATATTCATTATCGCTTTATCAACCCAAAGGGTATTGAAGAGAAATTGATAAAAAAAGGATTACAACCCAGTAGACTTACAGTAGAAGAAGATGGAGAGATTTCAGAATCCCTGTTTTTTCCTTGGGCTATTATATCTTATAAAAATAAAAGCACCCAAGTACCCTTACTGGTCAATACAGTTAATGGGCAAGAAGAACAAATCCAAAAATCTATTGAAAATTTAGAATTTGCTTTTAGCAATGGCATTCACCAAGTAAGTAATCACAAAAGAAAAAACATTGCCATCCTTAAAGGTAACGGCGAACTTCCCGATATTTATGTATATGATTTTTTAAAATCTCTACAAAAAAAATATAATCTAGCTCCATTTACCATTGCCGATGCCGAAAATAAACCCGAACAACTTTTAAAAGACCTCCAAAAGTTTGATTTATGTATTATTGCAAAACCTACTAAACCCTTTTCAGAAACCCAAAAGTTACTACTTGATCAATATATCATTCATGGCAAAAAAACACTTTGGATGATTGACGAAGCCTATGCCGAAATGGATAGTTTACGTGCTACCGGAGAGGCGTTGTTTACTCCCAGACAATTGAATTTGACCGATTTACTTTTCGCTTATGGCGTACGGATTAACCCAAATATTGTTCAAGATTTGTACAGTAGTAAAATAGCAGTAGCTACTGGAAATGTCGGTGGAAAAACACAATTCCAATCCTTTTTATGGCCATATTATCCTTTAGTGGTTCCCAATTCCAATCTTGCTCTTAGTAAAAATATCGAAGCTGTTAATCTCAAATTCCCATCAAGCATTGACACTTTAAAAAATACAATTCATAAATCGATTTTGTTAGAAAGTTCTCCGCTAACCCAAATTAAGGGATTACCTCAAATGGTATCGTTATCAAGTATAGCAGAAGAACGTAAACCTGATTTATTTAATCATAAGCGTCAACTATTTGGAGTCCTTTTGGAAGGTCAGTTTGTTTCTGCCTACACCAACAGAACTAAAACTTTTAAAACGGATTATAAAGCACAAAGCATTCCGAATAAAATGATTGTCATTTCAGATGGAGATATCTGCTCCAATCAGGTATTGAATGGAGAACCCACACGATTAGATATTGATAAATGGACCGGACAACATTTTGGCAATAAAGATTTTTTATTAAATGCCGTAGACTATCTTCTCGATAACAAAGGCTTACTTAGTATAAGAAATAAAAGCCTAGATATCAAATTACTCAATAAAGAAAAAATTAGCAAAGAGAAAGGATTTTGGCAATTTATCAATATCATCCTTCCTTTACTGGTATTATTTTTATTCGGAATGGTCTTCTTCTATATACGTAAACTGAAATATACCTCAAAGTAAGATCTTTAAAAAAGAAGAACAAGTTGAATGCCGCTTATGAGTTTTAGAACCTATTTCAGTTTAATTTCGTAAAGGTCTTAACTTCCATTTATCTGAGTTCTATTTGTAAATAATGTTATAAGCAATAAGAGTAAAGATACAAGTAAAAAAGCCATTCCGATTCCGAAATACTGTGAAAAAAAACCGAGTAACAACACCAAAATTACACTGAAAATTGTCCTAAGTAAGGATTGAACAGATAGTACAGAAGTCACTATTTTAGGAGGAATTTCATCTACTAAAGCTCCCGTTAATATGGGCTTTCTGATATTCTCTATCAAATAAACATTTACAAATACGAGCAAAGAAAAAACCCAAAGTTTGTTCAAATAGAATACACCACTTAAAATCCCTGAAGAAAAACCAATTAGCATCGTCCTATAGATAGTTTTGCGAACATTGTTTTTAGCTATTTTTCCGGAAAATTGAGAGGCTTTTGCCGTTAACAAATAAATGATAAAATAAAAGACGCCAATTAGCAATCCCTTCTTTTTATCAATGGAGTAGGTGTTTAATAAAGGAATCATCAAAACCACTTGTAACATCAGAGGTTGTATATAGTCTTTAATAGATTTTTGATAGGCCGTAAATAGAGCTGCCACATTTACAATCTGTAGAACCCGAACCTGTTTTAGTACATAAAATAAGGTTTTCCAAGTCTCTAAATAAGAAATTCTTTTCCGATTTGTCACTATCGGTAGGCTATTCAATTCTTTTGGATAAGAAAGCACTAACAAGAGGTTTATCAAATAAGGAATTATGGAAAACAAAAAAATGTAATGATACGACCCATAATAAAAAACAATTCCTCCTGCTACTAAGGAGGCTATGGCAGAACCCCGTTGAGAACAAGCTCTGGTATGTCCGTAATACGTAACTTTATGATTATCCCAATTTCTATTTTTAAGGTAATGCATAATCATTCCTTTATGCGTTCCCGAACGAAAGGCATCTGCCATTCCATAAAGGATAAAAGCAACAGAAAAAAACCAAAAATTTGCCGATAAATAAAATATCAGGAACGAAAATATATACAATACAAAAGAAAAAACAAGTGCATTTTTTCGTCCATACGTATCGGCAACAACCCCCGATGGTATTTCAAAAAGGTTAATACTAATTTCTCTTATCGCATACAATATTCCTATTTCGGAATAGGACAAACCCTTTTCCAATAGAAAAAGGATAAAAAAAGCATCGAACAAACGTAAATTCTTAAGAAAGCCGTACCAACAAAACTTGTAGTACTGTCTATTCTTTATACGTTTAAACATAGCTCTATTACTAATTTAGATAGTACAAGGTACAAAAAAAGGTCATCCAAAAAAATGAATGACCTTTAATTTTAATAGGTATGATTAGGACTTAGAAGTTAAATCTAAGACCGGCTTGCACTTGCCATCTTGATAATAGACTATTATCGTTTACAAAGGTACTCTGGTTTTGATCTTCAGAGAAGGTATAGGTTGGATTACCTGCATTATCAACAGCTACACCAATAGGTTGTACGCTAGTTGGAATTTGCATTACACCCCAATTTGAATTAAACATATTTCCTATATTTAATACATCTAAGCTAAACTCAAATCCACGAGTTTCATTTAATTTATAGCCTTGTAAAAATTTAAAGTCCCAACGTCCTCTCCAAGGGCTAATTGCACCGTAACGCTCTGCATAATCACCTCTGTGACTATTTAAATAATCATCTTGTTGGATAAAATTTTCAAATGCAGTTGCTTGTGCAGCTTGAGAGCTTGCACTACCGCTAAACTGCATTGCACTAACCTCAGCAGCTGTAGGAATATAAATCAAATCATTAAGATTAGAACCATCACGGTTTAAGTCACCACCATAGGTATAGGAAAATCGTCCTCCTTGTGCATATTCAAAAACTGTTGAAAAGGAGCTGTACATTTTATCTTCCTTACCATATTCAAGACGCTTACTGATTACCCCAACAACACGGTGCTTGTCACCATATTTAGAATTGGCCAATACTGCATCATTCACATTACCATAGGCGGGATTAAAGGTAAAAGCGTCGCCGGTTATCTCTGCTTCGATAGAGTTTACGTCCTTGGATTCCATATAGTTATAAGCTACACTGGTAAATAAGCCGTTTTCAAATCTTTTTTCTGCCTTAAGCGATACATTGTAAGCATAGCCTTTATCAGAATTTGTCAATACATAAGCTGCATTGTAGAACGGTGGGTTTCCAACATCTGCTGGGCCATAAATAGGTCTAGGATCTACACCTTGAAGGGTTGCCGTAGGGGTTTTCAATCCCCAGTTTTGTACATGAGCTGCTTTTTTATCTTTAGTATAAGAACCGTCTAACGATAAGGTTAAGCCATTCTCAAACTTCTTATCAATACCCAAGCTACTTTTCCACACTCTAGGCCATTCAAAATCGGGGTCAACCATTTCAAGGAACCAGAAATTAGGTGCCCCTACTTGATTTCCTAACCATACAAAAGGTAAACGACCTGTAAAGATACCGGTACCTCCACGCAACTGCATCGTATTATCTCCTTTTACATCCCAATTAAAACCAAATCGTGGAGAGAAAATAAATTTATTTGTAGGCATTTTTGTAGAATCAAAATACGCTGGATCACCCGTTTCCGGATCAGTATATTCTAAAGATGGAATATAACAACATTGTGTATCGATAAATTCTTGTGCTAATCGTGAGGTATCAAAATACATAGGTTTATCAAAACGAACACCAAGTGTAAGTGTCAAATCATCGTTAACACTTATTTCGTCTTGCGTATAGATGGCACCTTGCCCCACATTAATTTTGTAGTAATTCCAACCTCCAAGGACACCTTCACCGGCATCATTTAAACTATCAGCAGCATCTTGAGCGGCTTGCAATTGAGCTGCAAGACCACCACCTGGACCTGCATCTGCTAAGAAATCGGCAACACTTCCATAAGAGGGGAAGAAAACACCTGCTGCACCATAAGCACCTAGATTAAAAGAGTTTCCAAACTTAAATTTTTCATAAGACAAACCAAGAGTTACCGTATGATTTTCTAGAACGAAATTTAAATTATCCGTAAACTGAAAGACTTTTTGATCTAATTTATTATGAATAGAAAATGGCTCATGACCAGCAATAATATAATTTTGTCCGGCACCATTTTGAATAGTAATAGTAGGTGCAGGAGTTGATAGTGGGTTTCTAAAATCTTTAAAGTGTGTATAACCAACTTGTAATTTATTAGATACGCCATTTCCCATATTAGAGTTAAGCTCTGCTAAAAAGGAGTTCAATTGATTGTTAATTTGGTATCCAGTGTTTTCAAACTGTAAAGTAGAAGCATTTGGTCCTCTAAAACCAAGTGCTGTAGGGTGAGCCGGTTTTTCCTTAGAGGCATCTAAGAAATTATAGATTAAGGCCAAACGATTATTTTTTCCTAGGTTAAAATCTAATTTTGCTAAACCTTTCCATGATTCGGTTGTATAGGTAAAACCTTTATAAGCACCGGGATCATAACCAAGATCTAATAAGGCTTGTTGTACGGCAATCATATCAGATTCTAATACATTGGCTTCATTAATGGCATGTGTTCCGTCACCGTTGTCCGGAATCCAAGAAGAGGCAGCATCCGAACGATTTTCTCTTTCAATATTAGCAAAGAAGAAAACCTTATCTTTAACAACAGGACCTCCAAAGCTTAAACCACCTTGAAAATGATCTAAACTCGGCACATAAATACTTTCACCTTTAATCTTTCCACCAGTCATATCTTGATTTCTGTAGAAAGAGAAAATGGTTCCTTTAAATTCATTGGTACCACTTTTGGTAACCGCATTAACAGAAGCACCTGTAAAACCGGATTGGGTAACATCATAAGGCGCTGTAGCCACTTGAATTTGATCAATCGCATCCAAAGATACGGGTTGAGCATCAGTCTGTCCACCCGGAGTTGCGGCATCTAAACCAAATGGATTGTTAAAAATTGATCCATCTAAAGAAAAGTTGTTGTACTGATCATTTCTACCACCAAAGGATCCTCCACTAGAAGAAGGTTCTAGACGAGTAAAATCGGCTTGAGAACGAGAAATGGTAGGCAGAGTAGTCAACTCCTTTTTTCCAACACTTGTTTCTGAACCGGTACGACCACTATTAAAGGTATTGTCTTTGGTGTATTTAATTACTACTTCGTCTAACTCTTCGCTTTCTGATTTTAAAACAACGTCTAAATTAGTGGTTTTACCCAACTGCAAATAAATATCAGTGTATTCTACCGTTTTATAACCTACAAAACTAATAGTAACCGTATAAGGGCCACCAACACGTAGGTTTGGAATAACAAAATTTCCGTTTTCTTGGGACATATCACCCATCACAGTTCCTGAGGGATTGTGTTTGGCAACAATGCTTGCTCCAAATAATGGACCTGCATCATCCGATACATTTCCCTGAATTTTTGATGTAGTTACTTGCGAAAATGCCGAAAGGCTCAACAAGGCAACTAGGATAAATACTATTTTTTTCATCTTTTTAAGTTTGATTAATGTTAGATTAATAATAAATGAATTGGCACAAAATTAATTATAATCAAAAAGCTCACCAAGTATTGGTGAGCTTTTTGATAATTCTTTATTAACAAAATGTTAATTATTCTTCTGTTGCAGCCTCTTTTGTCTCATTTTCAGAAGCTTCCTCTGAGGCCTCTTCTACTTTTGGAGCCGGAGCAATTTCTTTTTTCTTTTTAGGCATAGAAGCCGGATCGGGGATTACCTCAAAAGGCAAATCTATAATCAATTCGCGATGTAAACGAACATGGGCAACATACTTTCCTAGTCGCTTAATATTATTTCCATCAATGCTGATAAATTTCTTTTCAATAGCATGTCCTTGTTTTTCAAGTGCATCAGAAATATTGGCATTGTTTACCGAACCAAATAGTTTGCTGCCATCGGCAGTTTTAGAAATAATCTTAATAGCTACTTCTTCAAGTGCTTTGGCTATTTTCTTAGCATCCTCAATAAGTTTAGCATCACGATGCGCTCTTTGTTTAAGGGTTTCTGCCAATACTTTTTTAGCAGAAGATGTTGCTAAAATAGCAAAACCTTGTGGGATCAAATAATTACGAGCGTAGCCGTTTTTTACCACTACTAAATCGTCTTGGAATCCTAAATTCTCTACGTCTTTTTTTAATATAACTTCCATCTTACAATTCCTTTATTATTTTAACATATCACCTACATAGGGCATTAAAGCCAAGTGGCGTGCTCTTTTAATAGCTTGTGCCACTTTACGTTGGTATTTTAATGAAGTTCCTGTTA
Organism: Flavobacteriaceae bacterium; assembly: GCA_024763245.1. Taxonomy (GTDB): domain Bacteria; phylum Bacteroidota; class Bacteroidia; order Flavobacteriales; family Flavobacteriaceae; genus DQTL01. Next base: position 16,461 of record JANTFW010000002.1, read on the forward strand.
AACGACGTGGTAAAATTTTACCTTGTTCGTTTACTAAATACATCAAGAAATCAGCATCTTTATAATCGATATATTTGATACCTTTCTTCTTGAAACGACAGTATTTTTTTACTTCTTTGGTTTCGATATCAAGAGGTGTTAAATAGCGTACTTCGGCTTTACCTCCTCCTTTGGCTTGTTGTTCAATTGTTGACATACTTACTTAGCTTTATTAGATTTAACACGTTCTCTTCTTTTCTCTGCCCAAGCAGCCGCATGCTTATCTAGTCTTACGGTTAAATAACGTAAGATACTATCGTCTCTTCTAAACTCCAATTCAAAAGGGGCAATAATTTCACCGGGTGCATTAAACTCAAATAAGTGATAAAAACCACTTTTTTTCTTTTCGATTGCATAGGCTAATTTTTTTAAGCCCCAATCTTCTTTCCAAATCATTTCAGCACCCTTAGATAGTAAATAGTCCTCAAACTTCTTTACTGTTTCCTTTATCTGTTCATCAGATAAAACGGGATTTAAAATGAAAACAGTTTCGTAATGATTCATTTGATTAAATTTATATTATTAATTTTTAAGCCTGCAAATGTAAGCGTTTTTATTCAAAAAACACATTTTTACACTATATTTTTATTTTTTTGAGGCATTAACCAACTCAATTTTATCTCTGTCTGTCAAAGTGGTAAAAAAACCGTAGTTAATCTGTATTTTGTTTTTCTCTATCTTGTCAATAACTCCTTGTGCTCTACTCTCTTTTAAACGTACTATATCTCCGGTTCTAAATTCATATTGTTGTTCTTGGGACTTATGCTTTGTAGAAGCCTTCTTTTTTTCTTTACGAATTTTTTGGACTTCTTGTAACACTTCTTTTTCTATAGATTCCAATTTTTCTTTTTCCTGCTTATGCTGTTTTTGTTTTTTTTGTTTTTCTTGTTTCGTCTGTTTTTTAGGTGGATTCTTTTTAGTGTATTTTATTTTTTCGGATTGTACCCATTTCAAAAAATCAGCAACTAGCTTTTTCTTATTGTTGGTTTGAAAATAGACATTCGTCAGTTCATTGATGCTTCTGCCGTACTGTAACATCTTTTGATTGCTATCATATAAGGTTTGGAATTGCTCCAGTTTATCCTGAACCCTTTCATGCTTATCGGCTAATACTGTTGCTTTTTCAGCTGCTTTTCCCTCTTCTTTTTGCAGAGATTGCGACTGTTTCATCAACTTATTTCGTTCTGATTGTAATTTTGAGATGGTTTTATCCAAACGTATTTTACTTCTCGAAACCCGTTTCTTTGCTTTGTTTATTAAACGATAAGGTATACCATTTTGTTGCGCCACTTCAAATGTAAAAGAGCTACCGGCTTGTCCGGTTACCAATTCAAATAAGGGAGCTAAATTTCGCTTATCAAATTGCATATTGGCATTGGTCGCAAATTCTAATTCGTCGGCTAAGACCTTTAGATTAGCATAATGGGTTGTAATTACTCCATAAGCCTCTTTGTGATAGAACTCCTCTAAAAAGACCTCGGCAAGTGCTCCTCCCAACTCCGGATCAGTTCCTGTACCAAATTCATCGATGAGAAATAAAGTATTTTTATTACATTTTTGTAAGAATTTACGCATATTTTTCAACCTATAGCTATAGGTGCTCAGCTGATTTTCTATGGATTGGTTATCGCCAATGTCCGTGAGAATGGTATCAAAAAAAGAGATACGGCTCTTTTTATGAACAGGAATAAGCAACCCGCTTTGGAGCATTACTTGTAACAAACCGATGGTTTTTAAAGTTATACTTTTTCCTCCGGCATTAGGTCCGGAAACCACAATAATTCTTTGCTCATTATTTAAAAGGATATCTTGAGGAATAATAGGGATATTCTTTTCGGTATGCTGTTCCCAAAGTAGGGGGTGATAAGCTTTTTGTAAAGCAACTTCTTTTTCATTGGAAATGACCGGCAATACGGCTTGGCTGTGTTGAGCATATTTTGCTTTTGATGCAATTACATCCATTTCGGTGAGATAATCCTTATACACTTTTAGCCATTCTCGGTAAGGTCGTAAGGCTTCGGTAATCTCTTTTAAAATTCGTATTTCTTCTTCTCGCTCCTCTAATTCCAGATGATCTAATTCCCGTGTGTACTTTAAAGTTGATTGAGGGGCAATAAAAATAATACTACCCGTTTTGGATGTACCGAGCAAGCTTCCTTTTACCTTTTTTCTATGCATTGCTTGAACCGCCAATACCCTTTTACCTTCTACAACCGATTCTTTAATGGCATCTAAATAATCTAATTTTTGATACCGTTGTAAGGCTCTTTCAAAACTGCTACCAATCTGTGCTCTGATACTATGTATTTCCTTTCTTATATTCCTTAACAAGCTGGATGCTTTATCAGAAACACTAGCGTATGGTGTAATCGTATTGCCAATCAATACAGGAATATCCTTTACCACTTGAACCTCTTGTGCTTGTTCGTGTAGCATCGGATACATTTCTTTAAATTTTTTAAAGAATTTTTGTAAATCTTGAATCGTTTTTATACCGGATTGTATTGCCAACAAGTCTTTGGGCTCTACATAGGTATTTTGAACTCCCAAAAGATGAATCGCTTTAGAAGTATCGAGAAAATAATGATTAGGGATACGGTTTTCATTATTAAATGAAGAACTGTATTCTTCAAGTCTATTAAGCGCAATCATAATTTGGTCTGGCACTTTAAAGGGCTTTATTTGTAAAATTCTTTCAGCCCCTAAATCTGACATAGCATAGGGAACAATCAAGCGCAAGACCTGATCAAATTCTAAATCTTTTAATGTTTTATCGGTAATAAATCCCATACTAAACAGCTATGCTTCTCTTCATTAGAACAAGAAACAGCAAAGAAACGAATAAACCCAATAAGAGCCATACTTTTTTTTGTATTTTCGTACGGAACTAAAATCAATTTATAGCATGAATATACAAATGGAGACCGGATGGAAAACAGCCTTGGAATCTGAGTTTTCCAAGCCCTATTTTGTTGATTTGGTTCATTTTGTTAAAAAAGAATACAAAGATCATACTTGTTATCCTCAAGGAAAAAACATTTTTGCAGCATTTGATAGTTGTCCTCTACAAACACTAAAAGTAGTCATTATTGGACAAGACCCCTATCACGGACCGGGACAAGCCAATGGATTGTGTTTTTCTGTTCATGAGGGTATTAACCACCCACCTTCCTTACAAAATATCTTTAAAGAATTAGAAAGTGATACGGGAAAAACCTATCCCAAAAGTGGAGATTTATCCAAATGGGCTCAGCAAGGGGTATTGCTAATTAATGCTACCTTAACGGTACGTGCACATCAGGCAGGCTCGCATCAAAAAAAAGGTTGGGAAACTTTTACCGATGCGGTTATTAAACACATATCAGATACTGAGGAACATATTGTTTTTCTATTATGGGGTGGATTTGCAAAAGGAAAAAGTAAATTTATCAATACCGATAAACATCAAATTTTCACCAGTGGGCATCCTTCACCGCTAAGCGCAAATAGAGGGTATTGGTTTGGAAATAAACACTTTAGCAAAACGAATACGTATTTGAAATCTGTAGGTAAAACACCTATTAACTGGTGATACCACTACCAAAATTTTTTGAGTTTCCTTCGGGTCATTTTCTGATTGAAAATACGCTCTAATACCTGATAGAGTTCCGGATGTTTTTTCTTCAATAGTTTAGGTCGCTCAAAAAAATACTCGCTAGCAACTGCAAAAAACTCAGCAGTATTAGTTCCGGCATAAGGGTTAATATCTGATTTTTTTAACTCTATTTTTTTAATTTCTTTATGCATTAAATCTAACCACGGAATGGTATATTGTTTCTCCAAGAGTCGTTGAGGAATCCCATCAATAGTATTATCGGATTTGTCTAACAGATGTACAAACTCGTGAATCGCCGTGTTTTTTTTATCGGATTCATTACTAAACCCATGATATAAGGCCGGTTTTGATAAAATCATTTTTCCTTCCATAAATCCGGTTCCCACCATACCTAAGGTATTACGGCCTACACCCTCGGTTTTAAAATCTTCATCAAACCTATCCGGATACAACTGTACAATTCTTAAGTTGTGATAACGCCATTGCGGAAAACCAAAAATAGGGATTATGGCGCTAGAAGCTACCAAAAGTTTATCTTCGTCCGTACAATCTACATCAATTCCTATAATTTTATAATTCAAAATAAAGGCCTGAACCTCCTTTTCAAATCTATCTTTCTCACTATTGGATAGAGATTTGTAAAACACTACATTTTCTTGTAAAAAGTTTCTCCATTTTTCAGGAAACACGGCTAAAGCAGGTTTCCATTTTTCAGTTTGAAGGGATTTATGAATAACCCAAAGAGCACTTATCAGTAGTAATAAACCAAATAAACTAAGCATCACAAAAAATTAAAAAGGAGCATCAAAATCATCATCAAAAAATAGATCGTCCAAATAGTCATCAAAGGTTTGAATGGCTTTGTCTGTTTCTTCTTGATTGGTTTTTGTGTACACCAGTTCGTCAAAAGCTTCCGGTAACAATTTTACTATATCTGAAGCTATTATGGGCATATCTTTAGCATATCTTAATGTCAAATTAGCTACACTTCCGTGTAAAAAAACTCCGAGAATTGCCGCATTTAAGGGCGAATATCTTTGAGCTAATAATCCGGTAATGATTCCCGTTAACACATCTCCTGAACCTGCGGTTGCCAAAGAAGCTTTACCACTAGAATTAAAAAATAAATTATCTTCATCAACAACCAAAGTGTGTGCTCCTTTTAGCACTACAATTACATTATGCTGTTTAGAAAAAGCTTTAATTTTATTTATTTTATCATAATCATTACCCCAAGATCCCAATAAACGTTCTAGTTCTTTAGGATGTGGTGTTAGGATGCATTTTGGTGGAAGCTCGTTTAACAGTTCTTTGTTTTGAGAGATGATATTTAACCCATCCGCATCAATGAGCATTGGTAAATTATTCTCTTTTAAAAAATGACCAAATGCTGTAGCTGTTTTAGGATCTGTTCCCATCCCTATACCGATTCCTATCACACTTGGCTTTGATTTATAATTAAAGAATTCTAATTTATCTTCTGCATCCACTTCAACCATTACCTCTGGCACGGCCGTTTGTACTATTTGATAGCCACATTTTGGAATAAATGCCGTAACCAAACCACTACCAATTTGCAAAGCAGCTTTTGAAGCCAAAACAACTGCACCTATTTTTCCAAAACTGCCACCAATTAGCAAGCTATGCCCATAACTACCTTTGTGTGAGAATTTTTTTCTTTTCTTAATTTTAGTCACTACTTCATCAGGAATCGTATAGTGAATGTTAGTTTTTAATTGGTTGATAAAGGCCTTATCCAAACCTATATCAATTATAGCAAAGTCGGCTACAAAATCTTGATTTTCGGGTAATAGAAACGCTAATTTCGGTGCTTGAAAAGTAAGGGTTAAATTAGATTTTATAACGGCTTCAGGGTCTTGAACAGGACTGTCAATAGGTAGCCCAGAAGGCACATCAATTGCAAAAACTGTAGCATTAGATTGATTGATGTATTGTATTAATTTCTTAGTAAAACCGGTAATCGGCTTGCTAAATCCTATCCCAAAGATAGCATCAATAACAATATCATCTTTGGAAAGAACAGGAAAATCTTCTTGGGTATATATGCTCTGTGGGGATACATTTTCTAACTCTATTCGTTTAAAGTTCGTAATAAAATCATCGGACATGTTTTTTGAAAAATGTACCAGATAGGTATATACCAAAAATCCATCTTGATGCAATAATCTAGCAATGGCTAAACCATCTCCTCCATTATTACCCATTCCGCAAAAAATATGTATTTGTTTTTTCCGATCCAACTTATTATAATGAAACCATTGTACACAATTAAGGGCCGCGCGTTCCATTAAATCTATCGACTTTATCGGCTCATTAACAATGGTATTTCTATCTGCTGCTCTTAACTGTTCCGTATTTAGAATTTTCATCTGACTATATTTAACTTTTTATCATATTAAGATGGACTCATTATTCATGATCAACCTTATACAAGAATTTTACCAAGGTCTTATTTCAAGGCTTTGTTAAAAAATTGAAGAATAGGAAAAACAATTTTATAACGATTAATAATTGTATTCATCAGCTCTTCTTCTAAAAGGATAGAAGGCGAAAGTGAGCTTTCAAAGTACCATTGTTTATTATACAGGAGTTCCTGTTCTAGTGCTTCTTTTTGAAATTCTCTGGGTAATCGTTTGTATTTTTCTCCCTTTATCTCTCCAAAAGCGCTTCTAAAATCATTATTTTGGGTTAGTTTATTTAAGGTATCTTTAGTGCTAACAATATGATTCCTAACTTTATGTAATTGTAGTTTATTAGGCATATAAAGTCCGACAAAAACAGCCACTCTTTCGGGATTAAATTCAAGATACATACCCGGAATACTTTTATCTTTCTTTCCTTTACTTGAAATAATTGCCGAATTAAATAGCTTATAAGGTGACTTATCTTTCGAAAAGCGTATATCACGATTTATTCGAAAAATAGCATCTCTACTGGTAATCTTTAGGGTAGCATCTATTTGGGACAATTCTAAAATTAAATCTGAAATAAAATGTTGAAAAGCTTGTTTTACAGAAACTTCATATCGTTTTCTGTTTTCATCAAACCAGTGTTTCGTATTATTAGCTGCCAGCTCTTTAAAAAAATCTAAATAATCTTTAGTGAAGTATCGCATACCCATGTTTTAAAACCTAAAGGTAATGAGTTTTTTTGAATAAACTAATGGAACTAAAAAGTAAATGATAGTGCGCTCATAATGTTGAATTTGGGCATGGGAACCAAGTTGGTTTCCGTATATTCTTCGTTAAGAATATTTCGAGCGTCAAAATTTAGTTGCCAGTGTTTATAAGTATATCGTACCATAAAACTAAGGAGATGGTATTTTTCTCCTACTATTCGTTCCGTATAAGCATACGACAGATTAGATTGTAAAGCACTTGAATAATCAGATTGTAAACCTAGGGTTACACGATGTTTGAAACTCGATAAAGCATATCTGGAAAAAAGGTTGCTATCATCACTTATCTCATCATCCATTTTGGTTGCACTCATGTGTATTTTTTGCGGCATTGCAAGTATTTTAAAGGCATACTTACCCGATAACTCAATACCCCTTGTCAGCGTCTGATTATAGTTAGAGGCTTGCCACTTATCGGCCTCATTAACTTTAGTCCAATCTATTAAATCCTTTGAGTTTCGACTAAAATAGGCTAAATTTATCTGATATTTTTTAGGATTATAGTAGAACCCAACATCATAGGTTAATGCGCGTTCCGGTTTTAAATTAGCGTTACCTTCTTCCGCAGGACTTTCGTAATACAAATTGGTATAAGTGGGAATTCTACTGGTGAAGCCCAGATTAGCATAAAATTTAAAATAATTAGAAAACCTATAGCCAACATCTATTCCGGGATAGGTAAAAAACTTAAAGTCTGAGTAATACGAAAGAGCAATACCCGGCGTTATATCTAATTTTGAATCTAGCCATTGAAAACGGTGTTCAAGAAACATATTAAGGGTTGATCGATTATGATCTCCAAGGTTATTACTCTCCAAAAATCCTTTATTAAAATCCATACCAATTCCTGTTTCTCCCCATTTATTCTCCAGACTTACATCTATTGAAGCACCTACTCTATTATTGATGTGTAGATTTTTATAAAAATCCGGATTATCCCGAATAAACACATACATATCTCGATTTCTTCGCCAGTAAAAAACGGAATGAACTGTATAGGTATCTTTATTTATCTGATGATTAAAAGCGAGTAGATGGGTTTGTGTTTCTTCGTATTGATCTTTATAATCGGGACTTGCATAAAAGCCGTTAGCACCAAACTTACGCTGACCGTACGAGAATAGCAATTCATAATCTTTGCAAGTAGTTTTAACAAAAGCGCTAAGGTTAGAAAAGTCCGTATTATATCGATAACCATCGGATTTTTGTTGTTTTAAAAATAACTGTACAGCAGCATCTTTAAATTTTTTTTGAGTCCCAATACTCAGTCCATAATTTTGAAATGAACCCAGCTTTAAAGACAGTTTTGTTTGGTCTGTTTTAATCTTCTTAGTTACAATGTTAATGACTCCATTCATAGCATTTTGCCCATATATTCGTGATGCAGCCCCTCTAATAATTTCGATTCTTTCAATATTATCAATAGCTATTAATCCATTCATGATATGATGACCCGATTGTAAATCATCCATCTTAATACCATCAATCAATAAAAGCGTTTGATTAAAATTTCCGCCTCTTATATATAAGTCCGATTGCATCCCATCTATACCCCTACGGCGAACATCTACTCCTACCACCTGTTGTAAAACTTCATCTAGACTAGTTATTCCCATCATTTTAATAGTTTCCGACGAAATAACTGAAATGGTATGAGATCGGTTTGAAAAAGGGATACCTAATCGTTGACTTTGAATAACAACTTCTTCAATTTTTTGGATGGTATCTAAGCTATTGTTTTGGGAATAAATACGTAATGAAACCGCCGTTATTACAAATATAAAAAATAGGTTTTTAGTCATTTAGTAGAGTTGTTAGTAGAGGCAAAACTATAAAAAAAACACCAAATAAATTTGGTGTTTTTTTAATTTTAAGATTAACAGTACAGAGTGTAATCCCTATAAAAACAAATGCCTCTAAATTAAGCTTGTCCCGTCGGACCAAAATTCATAGGAATTTGATGTTGTTTATCATAATCTTTAATCTCACCATGCTGTTGTTCAAACTTTTTAACATTATCGGCTAATGCCTTTATTAAACGTTTCGCATGTTGTGGTGTCAATACGATTCTGGATTTTACCTTTGCTTTAGGTTTACCAGGCATAATATTGATAAAATCAATGACAAACTCGGAAACCGAATGATTGATAATTGCTAAATTAGAATAGATTCCTTCTGCTATTTCCTCCGACAATTCTATATTTAACTTTCCCTCTTTGGAATTCTTGTTTTCAGCCATAATTAGTTATCCATTTCTTGAGTTATTGAATCCATTTCATCCTGCGACCCCACAATATAATTATCATAATCACGCATACCGGTTCCGGCAGGAATTCGTTTACCGACAATTACATTTTCTTTGAGGCCTTCTAAATAATCAATTTTACCACTAACAGCAGCTTGATTCAATACTTTAGTAGTTTCTTGGAAAGATGCTGCGGAGATAAATGATTTTGTTTGTAAAGAGGCTCTAGTAATACCTTGAATAACTTGTTCTGCCGTTGCAGGTTCAGCATCACGTGCATTTACTAAATTTTTATCAGCTCTTCTCAAGGCAGAATTTTCATCTCTCAATTGTCTGGCATTAATTAATTGTCCCGCTTTATATTCCGTTGAATCTCCCGGGTCTACAACAATTTTCATTCCAAAAATACGATCATTTTCTTCGATAAAATCATTTTTGTGTACCAATTGATTTTCTAAGAATAGGGTATCACCGGAATCAATAATTTTAACTTTACGCATCATCTGACGAACCACTACTTCAAAGTGTTTGTCATTAATTTTTACCCCTTGTAATCGATAGACTTCTTGAATTTCATTGACAAGGTATTCTTGTAATTTAGAAGGGCCTTGAATACGTAAAATATCTGCAGGAGTAATAGCACCATCTGATAGCGGCATTCCACCTTTAATAAAATCATTTTCCTGAACCAAAATTTGATTCGATAATTTTACCAAGTATTTTTTAATATCACCGGCTTTTGTTTCCACAATAATCTCACGGTTCCCTCTTTTAATTTTACCAAATGAAACTACACCGTCAACCTCTGATACAACGGCAGGATTAGAAGGATTACGAGCTTCGAACAACTCGGTTACCCTTGGTAAACCACCTGTAATATCACCAGCTTTACCCGCAGAACGTGGTATTTTAACTAAGACTTTACCCGCATTAACCTTCTCGCCATCATCTACATTTAAATGTGACCCCACAGGTAAGTTATACGAACGTAAAACTTCTCCTTTTTTACCAACAATCATCAAAGAAGGAATAATTTTTTTGTTCTTAGACTCTGTGATGATTTTTTCTCTAAATCCTGTTTGCTCGTCGATTTCAACTTTAAAGTTGATTCCCTTTTCGATATTTTCAAACTGAACTTTTCCGGAGAATTCAGAAATAATAACACCATTATGTGGATCCCATTGACATACCACATCCCCTTTTTTGATTTTCTTTTTATTTCCTAGGAAATATTCCGAACCATACGGTATATTCTTAACACTTAATACAATATCTGTTTTAGGATCCATAATTCTGATTTCCGCTGTTCTTGAAACCACAATATGTTTCTTTTCACCGGTATCTTCATCAGTAACTTCAATCGTTTTTAATTCTGTAATTTCAAAATTACCGTCAAACTTAGATATTAATTTATTCTCTTCAGAAACGTTACCGGCAACACCACCTACGTGGAATGTACGTAATGTTAATTGTGTACCCGGTTCTCCAATAGATTGTGCAGCTACAACTCCAACAGCCTCTCCTTTTTGAACCATTTTATTGGTAGCTAAACTACGACCGTAACATTTTGTACAAATTCCTCGTTTGGCTTCACAAGTTAAAGCAGAGCGTACCTCAATAGTTTCAATGGTCGTCTCATTAATCTTTTGTACCACTTCATCATCAATTTCTTCGCCTGCAGCAACGATAATCTCATCTGTTTTAGGATGATACACATCGTGTAAAGAAATACGTCCTAATATACGCTCTCCTAAAGATTCAACAACCTCATCATTCTTTTTAAGAGCAGATACCTCTAACCCTCTTAGTGTGCCACAATCCTCTTCGTTGATAATTACATCTTGAGATACATCGACCAAACGACGTGTTAAATACCCCGCATCGGCTGTTTTAAGTGCGGTATCGGCAAGTCCTTTACGCGCACCGTGAGTAGAAATAAAGTATTCTAAGATCGATAATCCTTCCTTAAAGTTAGAGATAATTGGATTTTCAATAATATCTCCACCGGCAGCAGTAGATTTTTTGGGTTTTGCCATCAAACCACGCATACCCGTTAATTGTCGAATCTGGTCTTTAGAACCCCTTGCTCCGGAATCTAGCATCATAAATACAGAATTAAAGCCTTGTTGATCTTCCCGTAAGCGCTTCATAGATAATTCTGTTAATTCATTATTAGCCGCTGTCCATACATCAATAACTTGATTGTAACGTTCTTTGTGACTTAATAAACCAAAATGATGGCTTTCAACAATACCATCAACTTTTTTACGAGCTTCGGCCACCATAGTTTCCTTTTCTTTAGGAATAATAATATCCCCTAAGCTAAAGGACAAACCTCCTTTAAAGGCAAAATCATAACCCATGCGTTTGATTTCGTCTAAGAAATTGGCCGTTGTGGGAATGTCTGTTTTTTTAAGGATGTTACCAATGATGTTTCGCAATGATTTTTTATTCAATACTTCATTGATATAACCAGCTTCTTCGGGTACCACTTCATTAAATAAAACACGTCCTACAGTAGTTTCTATAACTTTGGTTACTACCTCACCATTTTCATCTAAATCCTTGGTTCTTACTTTTATAGCAGCATTTAATTCTACGGCTTTCTCATTAAAAGCAATAATAACTTCTTCAGGTGAATAGAAAGTCATTCCTTCACCCTTTACTTTGTATTCTTTTGTAGATTTGCGTTCTTTGGTCATATAATAAAGACCCAAAACCATATCCTGAGAAGGCACTGTAATAGGTGCTCCATTGGCCGGATTTAACACACTGTGTGAAGCTAACAATAACATTTGAGCTTCAAGAATTGCTTCAGGACCTAAAGGTAGGTGAACTGCCATTTGGTCACCATCAAAATCCGCGTTAAAGGCGGTACAAGTCAATGGGTGTAAACGAATGGCTTTGCCCTCTATCATTTTAGGTTGGAAGGCTTGAATACCTAAACGGTGTAATGTAGGGGCACGGTTTAGTAAAACAGGGTGTCCTTTTATTACATTTTCTAAGATATCCCAGACTACGGGTTCTTTTCTATCAATAATTTTCTTAGCCGTTTTAACAGTTTTTACAATCCCTCTTTCTATTAATTTACGAATAACAAAAGGTTTATAAAGTTCGGCAGCCATATCTTTAGGTAAACCACACTCGTGTAGTTTAAGATTTGGACCAACAACAATAACGGAACGAGCCGAATAATCTACCCTTTTTCCTAAAAGGTTTTGACGGAAACGACCCTGTTTTCCTTTTAAAGAATCAGAGAGTGATTTTAAAGGTCTGTTATTGGCTGTTTTAACAGCAGATGATTTACGGGTATTATCAAATAAAGAATCTACCGATTCCTGCAACATCCGTTTTTCATTTCTCAAGATTACCTCAGGAGCTTTAATCTCCATTAATCTTTTTAAACGGTTGTTACGAATAATTACACGTCGGTATAAATCGTTTAAATCGGAGGTAGCGAAACGCCCACCATCTAAGGGAACTAAAGGTCTTAATTCCGGTGGTATTACAGGAATTACTTTCATAACCATCCATTCCGGTCTGTTTTCTCTATTTTTTTGAGAATCTCGTAATGCCTCTACAACATTTAAACGTTTTAAAGCCTCTGTTTTACGTTGTTTAGAGGTTTCTGTGTTTGCCTTGTGTCTTAATTCATAGGATAAGGTTTCTAGATCAATACGTGCCAATAAGTCTATAAGGCATTCTGCACCCATTTTAGCAATAAACTTATCCGGATCACTCTCATCTAAATATTGATTTTCTTGAGGAAGTGATTCCATGATATCCATGTACTCTTCTTCAGTCAAGAAATCCATCTTTTGGATAGGTTCTCCCTCGGCATTTTTTGCAATTCCGGGTTGTATGACTACATAGCGCTCGTAGTAGATAATCATATCTAATTTTTTGGAAGGTAAACCTAACAGGTATCCCATTTTATTAGGTAATGATTTAAAATACCAGATATGAGCGACAGGAACTACTAAATTGATATGTCCTACACGTTCTCTACGTACTTTTTTCTCCGTAACTTCTACACCACACTTGTCACAAACAATTCCTTTATAACGAATACGTTTGTATTTTCCACAGGCACATTCATAATCTTTAACCGGACCGAAAATACGCTCACAAAATAAGCCATCACGTTCGGGTTTGTGCGTACGGTAATTAATAGTTTCCGGTTTGATTACCTCACCTCTAGATTCTTTAAGAATCTTTTCAGGTGACATCAAGCCAATTGTAATTTTATTAAACTTTTTAACTGTATATTTTTCGTTTCTTCTTGCCATAATGATTTGTCTAATTTAATAAGCTATTCCTCAAGAGTCACATCTAATCCTAAACCTTTTAACTCGTGCATTAACACGTTGAAAGATTCGGGTAATCCCGGTTCCGGCATAGGCTCTCCTTTAACAATTGCTTCATAGGTTTTTGCTCTACCCATTACATCATCCGATTTAACGGTCAAGATTTCTCTTAATATACTCGATGCACCATAGGCTTCTAGTGCCCAAACCTCCATTTCACCAAAACGTTGTCCACCAAATTGTGCTTTACCACCTAGAGGTTGCTGTGTAATTAAAGAGTAAGGTCCAATAGAACGTGCATGCATTTTATCTTCAATCATATGACCTAATTTAATCATATAGATAACTCCAACTGTTGCCGGCTGGTCAAATCGTTCTCCTGTACCACCATCATATAAATACGTATGTCCAAATCTTGGCACATTAGCTTTATCGGTCAATTCGTTAATTTGATCTAATGAGGCACCATCAAATATAGGTGTTGCAAATTTTTTACCTAATCGTTGTCCTGCCCATCCTAAGACCGTTTCATAAATTTGGCCAATATTCATACGAGAAGGTACCCCAAGTGGATTCAATACAATATCAACCGGTGTTCCATCTTCTAAGAAAGGTAAATCTTCTTCACGTACAATACGAGCAACAATACCTTTATTACCATGACGACCTGCCATTTTATCTCCCACTTTTAACTTACGTTTCTTAGCGATATATACTTTGGCAAGCTTAACAATACCTTTTGATAACTCATCTCCGACAGAAATAGTAAATTTCTGGCGTCGTAAGCTACCTTGAAGGTCATTTAATTTGATTTTATAATTATGAATTAATTCTGAAATAAGGGAATTAAGTTCTTTATCTGTAGTCCAAGTTCCTTTGGTTAAGTGTGCATAATCAGCAACCGTACCAAGCATTTTAAGTGTAAACTTTTTACCTTTTGGTAAAATATCCTCTCCTAAATCGTTCTGTACACCTTGACATGTTTTACCATTTACCAATTTGAATAACTTCTCTATAAGACGATCTTTTAAATCGGTATATTTTGTTTCAAACTCGGCTTCAAGTTTTGCAATATCAACTTTGTCCTTCGCTCGTTTCGTTTTATCTTTAACGGCTATTTGGAATAACTTTTTGTCAACTACAACACCTCTTAAAGAAGGTGAAGCTTTCAATGAAGCATCTTTAACATCACCGGCTTTATCTCCAAAAATGGCACGTAATAATTTTTCTTCTGGTGTTGGGTCAGATTCTCCTTTTGGAGTAATTTTACCAATCAAGATATCACCTGGTTTCACCTCAACACCAACACGAATCATTCCGTTTTCGTCAAGATCTTTTGTCGCTTCTTCACTAACATTAGGAATATCGTTGGTTAGTTCTTCAGTCCCTAATTTAGTATCGCGAACATCTAAAGAATATTCATCAATGTGAATAGAAGTAAAGATATCTTCACGAACCACGCGCTCAGAAATTACAATAGCGTCCTCAAAATTAAATCCTTTCCAAGGCATAAAGGCAACTTTCATATTTCTACCCAATGCCAATTCACCTTGTTCCGTTGCGTAACCTTCACAAAGCACTTGTCCTTTTTCAACTCTATCTCCTTTTCGTACAATAGGTTTAAGATTTATAGTAGTACTTTGATTTGTTTTACGGAATTTAATCAAGTTATAAGTAACTTCATCCGGATCAAAACTGACAGCACGAATCGTATCAGAACGGTCATATTTGATGGTTATTTTTTCAGAATCTACATACTCTACCACACCATTATCCTCTGCATTAATCAAAATACGTGAATCTTTTGCTACACGTCTTTCCAATCCTGTACCTACAATAGGTGCTTCAGGTCTTAATAAAGGCACGGCTTGACGCATCATATTCGATCCCATCAAGGCACGGTTCGCATCATCATGTTCCAAAAACGGTACTAACGAAGCAGAAATAGAGGCAATCTGGTTCGGAGATACATCCATATAGTTGATATCATCCGGTGTTACCACAGGGAAATCACCTTCTTCACGTGCAGTAATTCTCGTTTCAATAAATTTATCATCTTCATCTAAAAGCAAATTAGATTGGGCAATTTTCATTCCTTCTTCTTCTTCGGCACTTAGATAAATGGGTTCATTTTTGGCATCTACAACACCTTCATCGACTTTTCGATAAGGAGTTTCTATAAAACCTAAATTGTTAACTTTAGCATAAACTGCTAAAGAAGAAATCAATCCAATATTTGGTCCCTCTGGAGTTTCAATAGGACATAAACGTCCATAATGCGTAAAGTGAACATCACGAACCTCAAATCCGGCACGTTCTCTGGAAAGACCTCCAGGCCCTAGTGCAGAAAGACGACGTTTATGTGTAATTTCAGCCAATGGATTAGTCTGATCCATAAACTGAGAAAGCTGATTGGTTCCAAAAAATGAATTAATAACAGATGATAAGGTCTTTGCATTAATCAAATCAATAGGCGTAAAAACCTCATTATCACGTACATTCATACGTTCACGAATAGTTCTTGCCATACGAGATAAGCCTACACCAAATTGATTAGCTAATTGCTCTCCTACTGTACGTACACGACGATTCGATAAGTGATCAATATCATCTACTTCTGCTTTTGAATTAATCAACTCAATCAAATACTTGATAATGGTAATGATATCTAATTTTGTGAGTACACGTTGATTGATATCGACATCTAAATTCAATTTCTTATTCATTCGGTAACGCCCAACCTCACCGAGGTTATAGCGCTGTTCTGAAAAGAATAATTTATCAATAATACCCTTTGCTGTCTCATAATCAGGCGGTTCTGCATTACGTAATTGCCTATAAATATGTTCTACAGCTTCAACCTCTGAATTCGTTGGGTCTTTTTGAAGTGTATTATGAATAATGGCATAATCCGCTAACAGATTATCCTCTTTATGAAGCAGAATAGTTTTTGATCCTGATTCAATAATTTCATCAATATGTTCTTTTTCTAGAATAGTATCTCTATCAAAAACAATTTCATTTCGTTCAATAGAAACAACCTCTCCAGTATCTTCATCAACAAAATCTTCGAACCACGTTTTAAGAATACGAGCTGCTGTTTTTCTTCCTAAAACTCGTTTTAACCCTGCCTTGGATACTTTTACTTCTTCAGCAAGATCAAAAATTTCAAGAATATCTTTATCTCTTTCAAATCCTATAGCACGGAATAATGTGGTAACCGGTAATTTCTTTTTACGATCGATATAGGCATACATTACCTGATTAATATCGGTAGCAAATTCAATCCAAGATCCTTTAAAAGGAATAACTCTTGCTGAATATAATTTTGTGCCATTTGCGTGGAAAGACTGTCCAAAGAATACCCCTGGAGAACGGTGTAATTGTGAAACAATAACACGTTCTGCACCATTGATTACGAAAGAACCACTATCAGTCATATACGGAATAGTCCCTAAATAAACATCTTGAACGATCGTTTCAAAATCTTCGTGCTCAGGATCCGTACAGTATAATTTTAATCTAGCCTTTAAAGGAACACTGTAGGTTAAACCTCTTTCGATACACTCTTGAATAGAATAACGAGGAGGATCTACAAAATAGTCCAAAAACTCTAAAACGAATTGATTTCGAGTATCGGTTATAGGAAAAATTTCGGTGAACGTTTTATATAAACCTTCATTATCTCTTTCCTCGGCTTTGGTTTGAAGTTGGAAAAAATCCTGAAATGATTTGATTTGAATATCTAAAAAGTCAGGATAAGGTGTTTGTAATTGTGCCGTAGCAAAATTAATTCTTTCTGATTTTGTGTGAGTTGCCAATGGAATAATAGTTTTAATTAGAAAAGAACAAATATATACGCAAAATGGTTTAGGCCATTTCTGATGACTCAGAAAGACCTAAACCTTAGGTTTTTAGGAAAGAAAAGCTTATTTAAGCTCTACTTCTGCTCCTGCTTCTTCTAAAGATTTTTTCAAGCCTTCAGCTTCATCTTTAGAAACACCTTCTTTTACAGGTGCTGGTGCGCTATCAACAACGCCTTTAGCTTCTTTTAAGCCAAGACCTGTTAATTCTTTTACCAATTTAACCACTGCTAGTTTAGATTGACCAGCTGCTGTTAAGATAACATCAAATTCTGATTTTTCTTCAGCGCCACCAGCTTCTCCGCCACCAGCTGCAGGACCAGCTACTACAGCTGCTGCTGCAGGCTCAATACCATACTCTTCTTTTAAAATATCTGCCAACTCATTTACCTCTTTTACAGTAAGGTTGACTAATTGTTCTGCGAAATCTTTTAAATCTGCCATTTTACTTTGTTTTAAAAATTTTGTTTATTAGTTTATTTAGTGCTTTCTTATTTTTCAGATAGTGTTTTTAATATACCTGACAATTTACTACCACCTGATTGTAATGCTGAAACAACATTTTTAGCAGGTGATTGTAATAACATGATAATATCTCCGATCAATTCTTCTTTAGACTTGATGTTAACAAGTGTTTCCAATTGTTCATCTCCAATATAAACAGCTTCTTCAATAAAAGCTCCTTTTAATACGGGTCTATCCGATTTTTTACGGAAATCTTTAATAACTTTTGCAGGTGCGTTACCGGTTTCTGAAATCATTACAGAAGTATTTCCTTTCAGAATACTAGGCAAATCACCAAAGTCTTTATCAACATTCTCCATTGCTTTTGCAAGCAAGGTATTTTTAACTACCGATAGTTTAACATTTGCTTTAAAACAAGCTCTTCTTAAATTAGAGGTGTTTAAAGCATTTAATCCTGATATGTCTGCCAAGTAAATGATATTATTGTCAGTCAGGACAGTTGTCAAATCGGTTATAACTTGTGATTTTTCTTCTCTTGTCATTAGATTATGATTTTACGAACTTAAAATGACTTAACATCAACACCAATACCCGGGCTCATAGTACTAGAGATAAATACACTTTTCATGTATTCCCCCTTAGCTGTTGCAGGTTTTAGTTTAATGATAGTTTGTAATATTTCTCTTGCATTATCAGCAATCTTGTTAGCGTCAAAGGATACTTTACCAATTCCTGCGTGTACAATACCTGTTTTATCAACTTTAAAGTCGATTTTACCGGCTTTTACGGCAGAAACTGCTTTACCTATATCCATAGTTACCGTCCCTGTTTTGGGATTAGGCATTAAACCTCTAGGTCCTAAAATACGACCTAAGGGACCTAATTTACCCATTACACTTGGCATGGTAACAATAACGTCAACATCTGTCCATCCTTCTTTAATTTTTTGAAGGTACTCATCCAATCCCACATAATCGGCACCGGCTTCTTTAGCTTCGGCTTCTTTATCGGGTGTTACTATAGCTAATACTTTGATATCTTTACCTGTTCCGTGCGGTAATGAAACCACACCTCTTACCATTTGGTCAGCTTTTCTAGGGTCTACTGCTAATCGTACTGCCAAATCTACAGTGGCATCAAAATTTACACTAGTGACCTCTTTGACTAATTTAGCTGCCTCGTCCAAAGAATAAATTTGGGTTTTATCAAACTTAGAATTAGCTACTTTTTGTTTTTTAGTTAATTTTGCCATTATTTTTCAATGATTTAATTAATTAAAAAGGAGCTGTTCCTTTTACTTTGATTCCCATAGAACGTGCGGTACCTGCCATCATTTTCATGGCGGATTCAACGGTAAAGGCATTTAAGTCTACCATCTTGTCTTCAGCTATACTTCTTAGCTGATCCCAAGTAACTGTTGCTACTTTATTTCTGTTGGGTTCTCCTGATCCTTTTTTAACCTTGGCTGCTTCTAATATTTGGACAGCTGCAGGTGGTGTTTTGACGACAAAATCGAATGATTTGTCTTTATACACATTGATTACCACCGGTAATACTTTACCTTGCTTATCCTGAGTTCTCGCATTAAACTGCTTGCAGAACTCCATAATATTAACACCAGCCGCACCTAAAGCAGGTCCCACAGGTGGCGAAGGGTTTGCAGCTCCTCCACGTACTTGTAGTTTTACAACCTTTGATACTTCTTTTGCCATTCTAATAGTTTAAAATTTACGATGTAATCTCAAATTTGGAAGCGATGAGACTCATCTATTATTTGTGTAACAATTATTAAATTTTTTCAACTTGCATATAACTTAATTCTAATGGTGTCTTTCGACCGAAAATTTTAACCATTACCTCAAGTTTGCGTTTCTCTTCATTAATTTTTTCTATAGTTCCTTCGAAACCATTAAAGGCCCCATCAATAACTTTTACAGATTCTCCAACAAGAAACGGTATTACCACATTTTCATTAGCTACTGCTAGTTCATCTACCTTACCAAGCATTCTATTGATTTCTGCTTTACGTAAAGGTACTGGGTCTCCTCCTTTAACTTCTCCCAACATACCAATCACTCCGGGGATTGACTTAATAATATGAGGAATTTCCCCACTTAAATTAGCTTGTATAATTACATAACCGGGAAAATATACACGTTCTTTGTTGTATTTTTTTCCATTTCTTATTTGAACCACTTTTTCAGTAGGCACTAAAACCATTTCAATATAATCGGAAAGTTTAAGGCGGGTTATCTCATTCTCAAGATAGTTCTTCACTTTATTCTCTTGACCTCCGACGGCTTTAACCACGTACCATTTTTTTACAAAATCTGACATAGGTTTGATTAAAATAATTCAAATATTTTATTGAGTAATGTTTGGAATACTTTATCAGCTAAAAAAATTGCTATTGCAAACAGAACAGTAAAAATAGCAACAACTGCAGTAGATTTCTGAGCTTCTTCCCAAGAAATCCACGTCATATTATCCTTTAATTCTCTAAATGATTCCTTAACGTATGTTACAAACTTCATTTTCTTGTAATTTTATAAGTGATATTTTTAATTAACATTAATATTGGATAAACATCCCATCACCTTTTACTGCACGGGTGGAGAGGCTCGAACTCCCGACACCTGGTTTTGGAGACCAGTGCTCTACCAACTGAGCTACACCCGTAGAAATGTACACAATATGCATACATTCTTTATATACAACACAAGGTACTTCCAAAAACAAGAGGAAGCACCTTAGGTTGTTATATACTAGGATTCTTAGTCTATCAATTCAGTTACCTGACCGGCACCTACTGTTCTACCACCTTCACGAATTGCAAAACGTAAACCTACATTTAATGCAATAGGTTGATGTAATTCAACAGTAATAGTCAAGTTATCACCAGGCATAACCATCTCAACACCATCAGGTAAATTAATAGTACCTGTTACGTCAGTGGTTCTTACATAGAACTGAGGACGGTAGTTATTATGGAATGGTGTGTGACGACCACCTTCTTCTTTTTTAAGGATATAAACCTCTGCTTTAAATTTGGCATGAGGAGTTACAGAACCTGGTTTACATAAAACCATACCTCTTCTGATATCTTTTTTATCTATACCTCTTAACAAAAGACCTACGTTATCACCAGCTTCTCCTCTATCCAATATCTTACGGAACATCTCAACACCTGTGATAGTAGAGTGTAATTTTTCTGCACCCATACCGATAATATCAACTGGATCACCTGTTAACGCAACACCACTTTCAATTCTACCGGTTGCAACAGTACCACGACCTGTAATAGTAAACACATCTTCAACAGGCATTAAGAAATCTTTATCAACATCACGTTGTGGTAATTCAATCCAAGAATCAACGGCATCCATTAATTCCATAATTTTATCTTCCCATTGTGCTTCACCATTTAGAGCTCCAAGAGCAGATCCTGCTATAACTGGAGTATTATCTCCATCATATTCATAGAAAGAAAGTAATTCTCTTACTTCCATGTCTACTAATTCTAATAATTCTTCATCATCAACAAGGTCAACTTTGTTTAAAAATACAACCATTCTTGGAATACCAACTTGTCTCCCTAAAAGGATGTGCTCACGAGTTTGTGGCATTGGTCCATCTGTTGCTGCTACTACTAGAATAGCACCGTCCATTTGGGCAGCACCAGTTACCATGTTTTTCACGTAATCCGCGTGACCTGGACAGTCAACGTGTGCATAGTGACGGTTAGCAGTTTGATACTCTACGTGTGCTGTATTAATGGTAATACCTCTTTCTTTTTCTTCAGGAGCGTTGTCAATTTGATCAAAACCCATAATTTCAGAAAGACCTTTTTTAGCCAATACCATTGTTATGGCAGCTGTTAAAGTTGTTTTTCCGTGATCTACGTGGCCAATAGTACCAATATTTAAGTGTGGTTTTGACCGATCAAAAGTTTCTTTAGCCATAATTAATTGTTTTACTTAGTTTATATTAGTGTTAATCTTAAAATTCTTTTTAACAGCTCAAAATTGAGCCAACGACGGGATTTGAACCCGTGACCTCTTCCTTACCAAGGAAACGCTCTACCCCTGAGCTACGTCGGCGGAGCTTTGCTTGAGAAATACCAGCCCTGCCCTACCTTTAAACTAACAGGTTAAGAAAAGCCATAAACCCCAAAAACCAGGTAACTACTTGACGCACTTAACCTAGTGATTTTTTGAGCGGGAGACCGGGCTCGAACCGGCGACAATCAGCTTGGAAGGCTGAAGCTCTACCAACTGAGCTACTCCCGCTTATATTTTATCGTATGATCAATAAAAATGTATGTGGTGGGAGGAGGATTCGAACCTCCGAAGCTTGCGCAGCAGATTTACAGTCTGCCCTCGTTGGCCACTTGAGTATCCCACCGATATTTTAAAGAACTAAACTTTGAGCCGATAGAGGGACTCGAACCCACGACCTGCTGATTACAAATCAGCTGCTCTAGCCAGCTGAGCTACATCGGCTTTTAACAAAACAAACCGCTTTTTCAAACGGTCTGCAAATGTATAAAGTTTTATTTTTAACACAAAACTTTTTTGTACTATTTTTTTAGTTTTTTTATTTATGCTTGGCTCTAAGCTTTTCTTTACGCTTAATTAAGGTCTTTTTTAGAGAGGTAACTGATTGAAGTAAAGCATCTTCAAAGGTGTGAGAAACTTTTTTTACAACGGGATCATCGCCAGGTATTCCTAATTTAATTTCAATATGTTTATTCTCTTTTTCACTTGTTTTTTGAACTTTCAAGAAAACTTTAGCATCTATTAAGTGATCGTAAAACTTAGAAAGGCTATTTACTTTCTCTTCTATCTGTTGAACGAGTTCCTTATCGGCATTAAAATTTACGGCTTGAACTTGTACTTTCATAATGTATATTTTTAGATATTAATTTATAGGGTAAAGTTACAAATTAATATCTGGAAAAACTATTGATTTTTATACAATTTTATCTTAATTTTTTTTATTTCTCGGATGTGCTTTTTTGTAAATTTTTTTTAAATGCGTTAAGCTTGTATGGGTATAAACTTGAGTAGATGCTAAACTGCTATGCCCAAGCAATTCTTTAACCACATTTAAATCGGCTCCTTCATCTAGCAAATGCGTAGCAAAAGCATGGCGAAGTATATGGGGACTTTTTTTTTCCTTTGTAGTAATTAGATTAAAATATTTTGTCACAATTTTATACACTAACGAATCGTAAATCTGTTTCCCCTTAGCTGTTACTAATAAATAAGGGTGTGTAGTCACAATCGTTTTTTTAAATTCAAGATAATCATCCAATACTTCTAGGGTTGTATCAAGCAAAGGTATAATCCTTTCTTTATTTCTCTTTCCAAGAACTTTAATTGCCTTGGCCGATCTATCAATAGCATTAGTTTTAAGATGAATCAACTCTGAACGACGCATGCCAGTTGTATAAAGCAATTCTAAAATTATATGATCTCTTGCCGTCTCGAAAGTTTTAGGGTAGCCAAAAATACTACTGATTTTCTCTAACTCATCTTTAGAAAAAGGTACAATTATTCTATTCTGTGTCTTTAATGATTGATGTGCACTCATAGGATTAGATTCAATAAGTTGCACTTTTTCATAAAACTTATAAAAAGATTTTAGAGCACTTAGCTTTCTATTAATGCTCCTGTTGGTAAGTTCATTATTGGCAAGGGAAACAATCCAAGTTCGTATTTGTTTATAAGAAACCTCCAAAATATCAACATCCGGATATGTACAATCCAAAAAAAGTTGAAAAGATTGTAAATCCGTACTATATGCTTTTAGCGTATGCTTTGAATATGCTTTTTCATATTCCAGGTATTCTATAAACTTATGTATAGGCATAAAAAAACCGTTAGGAAACAAAGTTACAAAAGTCTTTGTTTATCCTAACGGTAAAATGTAAATTAATATTATTCTAAGCTTGTTCTTCTGCAGTTCTTTTACGCTGAATATACGACGCTTTAATATTTTGTTTTCGGTATTTTACTGATGGCTTCGTAAATTGCTTTTTATCACGTAGTGTTCGCATTACCTTAGTACGGTCAAATTTTCTTTTAAACCTTTTTAAAGCTCTATCAATATTTTCTCCATCCTTAATTGGTATGATTAACATAGTTTGGCACCTCCTTTCAACTGTATTCTATTTAATGGTTATTTTAGCATGCAAATGTACTATAATTTATAATATAGACCATATATTATTTAAAAATTATTTTTTTGAGGAAAAACTTATCATTTTTTTGGGATTGTCTTAATAAAAACAAATTCGTTTTTATTTTTTTTATTATTTTTACGGTTTATTATACAAATATTATATATGATGAACAAAATTACATTTTTCTTTTTGTTATTCTCATTCTCTTCTTTGTCTTATTTGCAAGCACAACAGGATGCTCAATATACACATTACACCAATAACATGAATGTGGTAAATCCTGCGTATGCCGGTTCAAAAGGAACACTGAGTCTTGGGATGCTGGGACGAACCCAATGGGTTGGTTTTGATGATGCCCCTAAAACATTTACATTTGCTGCACATGCTCCTGTTGGAGAACGAATGGGCTTGGGTTTATCAATGATTAGTGATGCTATTGGGCCTGTAAAAGAACAAAATATATATGTAGATGTTTCTTATACCATCCCTACTTCAGAAACCACAAAACTAGCCTTTGGTCTTAAAGGAGGGTTAAGTATTATGAATGTTAACCTTACGGAACTTTCCTTGCCGGAAACTTCACCATTAATGGATCCTTCGTTTTCAAGTGATTTAAATAATACGTATCCAAACTTTGGTGCGGGATTATTTTTCTACTCCGATAAATATTATGTAGGGCTTTCTGTACCCAACATTATTGAAAGTTTACATTTTGACCAATCTATTGGTGATGCTTCAGAGGTAATGCACGGTTTTCTTACAGCAGGTTATGTGTTTAGCTTGACCGACAAATTAAAGTTTAAACCGGCAACATTGGTTAAAGTAGCTAAAGGAGCCCCTGTATCCTTTGATGTATCCGGTAGCTTCCTAATCAATGAAAAGTTTGAAATAGGTGCCAATTATCGCTATGATGATTCTGTATCCGGTACATTTTTACTAAATACCTCTAGAGACTTTAGGATTGGATATGCCTACGATTATACAATTTCTAATTTTGGAGATTACAACTCCGGATCTCACGAAATTATTTTGTTATGGGATATCCAAATGATTAAAGATAATGTTAAATCTCCTCGATTCTTTTAATTCAACACACATTTACAATGAAAAAAATACTACTCATTTTTTTATCACTTGCTTCTCTTTATAGTTTTGCTCAAAAATCAGGAAAGTACAGTATCAATAATTTAGAAATCAATACCGAATACTCTGATTTTGGAGCCTCTTACTACAAAAACAAACAGGTCGTCTTTTCAAGTCCTAAAAAGAAAACACTTTTATCCTATATCATAAAAAGTGAATGGGAACCTAACAAACAAGAATTCCTAGATCTTTATTCTGCTGATATGGATATTGATGGAGAACTCATTAATAAAACCAAACTGAACAAAGATGTCAACTCAAAATGGCACGAAGCAGATGTAGCTTTTACTTCCGATTTTAAAACCGTCTATTTTACACGTGATAACTTTCACGCTTCCAATCTTGAAAAAGATAGTACAGGAATGACCAATTTAGCTCTATTTAAAGCAACCGTAAACGAGGATGGTACTTGGACCGATGTAGTTCCTTTGCCCTTAAATAACAAAAACTACTCGGTGGGTCATCCTGCCTTATCTAAGGATGATTCAAAAATATATTTTGTTTCCGACATGCCGGGCTCTGTGGGTATGACCGATATTTATGTAGCCGATATTTTAGAAAATAACACCTTTAGTAATCCTAGAAATCTTTCTTCAATTAACACCTCAGGTCGCGAAATGTTTCCCTATATGAGTAAAGATGATGTATTATATTTTTCTTCTGATGGCAGAAACGGGCTTGGAAATCTAGATATCTATGCCAGTAAAAATGATAACGGTACTTTTTCTGACCCTATTCCTTTAGATGCTCCATTAAATAGTAAAGCAGATGATTTTGCTTTTATTATAAATCCAGAGAAAAAAACAGGTTATTTTTCTTCAAATCGTTCCGGAGGAAAAGGAGATGATGACATCTATTCTTTTGTTGAAGAGGAGCCTATCCAATTTGAATGTAATCAAAGTATTATTGCAAAAATTATTGATGCTAAAACAGCTAAGCCTTTAGCCGGTGCAAAATTATATGTTTTCCATAATGGAGAAATGACTGATGAAATTACTCTCGATGAAAATGCTACCTATAACATGGATGTAGATTGTAAAGAACACTATAGTTTTAAAGTACAAATGGAGGGCTATACGCCAAATGAGGAAGAGGTAAACACTTCTGAAAGACCGGAATACACGAACAAACTTGAAATTGGACTCCATCCCATACCAATCCCTGTTGTTGAAGTACCGCGTATTATCTTAGATCCCGTATATTTTGATTTTGATAAATATAACATTCGCCAATCTATAGACGCCGATCAAGAGTTAGATAAGATTGTCGCAATTATGAATCAATATCCTGAAATGATTGTATCCATTGAATCTTTTACTGATTCTCGTGGAGATGCAGCTTATAATAAGATACTGTCTTTAAACAGAGCAAAAGCTACTAAGGAATATATGGTTAAAAAAGGCATAGATGCAAACCGTATTGTTGGTGTAAAAGGTATGGGTGAAGAAAACTTAGTTAACGCTTGTGACGGCTCTACAAAGTGTTCTGAAGAAGAACATCAACTCAATCGTAGAACTGAGTTTGTGATTGTCAATCCGGAATCCTATCAAAAGAAATAAGTACTAAACCAATACCAAAAAGCGTTTCACATTTGAGACGCTTTTTTTTTCGAATGAAACAAGAAATGTATGCTATTGGAGTAATGAGTGGAACCTCCTTAGATGGAGTGGATTTGGTATATACTAAAATCACTTATGATCATCATTACTCCTATAACATCATCGCTTCTGATACCATCCCCTACTCAGATATTTGGCAAAAAAAATTAAGAGAGGCTTTTACATCTTCTGCTCTGGAAATTACAAAGCTTAATATTACTTATGCTAAATTACTTGGTACCTTTATCAATACTTTTATCACAAAACACAACCTTAAAAAAATAGATTTTATTGCCTCACATGGTCATACTATTTTTCACAATCCCGAGGAATCCTACACACTACAAATTGGGGATGGTGCTACACTAGCACAAATGTGTAACATCAATGTGGTTAGCGATTTTAGAACCCAAGATGTCGCTATGGGTGGACAGGGTGCTCCCTTGGTACCAATAGGTGATCTTTTATTTTTTAAAGAATATGATTATTGTGTTAACATAGGTGGCTTTGCCAATATCTCATTCGATGAAAATTCGGTGAGACAAGCCTTTGATATTTGCCCGGCTAACATCATATTAAATCATTTTACACGTAAACTTGGCAAAGCATATGATGATCAAGGAAAAATAGCAAAAAGTGGTACTATTAATACTGATTTACTCAAAAAACTAAACCACTTAAAACTTTATAATAAAAAGAATGCTATGGGGTATGAAGTGGTCCTTTCAGATTTTATCCCCCTAATCAATTCTTACCAATTATCTGTAGAAGATGTATTGCAAACCTATGTAGAACATATTGCAATGCGCATTGCAAAATCTCTACAACCCAACACAAAAACATTAGTAACAGGAGGGGGTGCATACAACACTTACCTGATTAATCGTCTTCAATATTATTCTGACTCAGAAATAATTCTACCTAATAATGAATTGATCAATTACAAAGAAGCGCTTATTTTTGCTTTGTTGGGATTCCTAAAAATTCAAAATAAACCCAATATCTTGGCTTCGGTTACAGGAGCTCTAAAAGATCATTCCGGCGGAGTATATTTTAAGGTTTAGTTACCAAGCAATACTTTTAGTTTATTTTTATCCTTGTAATAAGAGACTACAGAGTATATTTTTAATATATCTATATAACTTATTGATTAACAGATTTATATAATGTTATAGATATCCTAAAATGGATATAATTTTTTTGTACTTTTGTGACTTAAATCTTAAATCAAATTATGATGACTTCTATTATTATTTTAATATTTGTTCTCGGTTACCTCAGTATCACACTTGAACACCCATTAAAACTTGATAAAACAGTACCCGCTTTATTAATGGCGGTTCTTATGTGGGCACTATTAGCACTGGGTTTTCAAAACGGAATGTTTGATGTGATAAATGGTGAAAACCAAGTTTTTAATTTCTTGAAAGATGGGGAGATGGCTCAGGAAGGTTTTCATAGTTTATTGTTGCACCATCTAGGTAAAACAGCTGAAATATTGGTATTTCTTATTGGTGCCATGACCATCGTTGAAATTATTGACCTTCATGAAGGTTTTGACATTCTTAAAAGTTGGATAAAAGCCAAAACCAAAAAACAACTATTATGGATTATAGCTATCTTAGCCTTTGTACTTTCAGCTATTATTGATAACTTAACGGCAACCATAGTTCTCATCACATTATTACGTAAACTAGTGACCAAAAAAGAAGACCGATTGTGGTTTGCCGGACTTATTGTTATTGCGGCAAATGCCGGTGGTGCTTGGTCGCCGATTGGTGATGTAACCACCACAATGTTGTGGATTGGCAAGCGGGTTTCTGCAGCTCACTTGGTAGAAAGACTAATATTACCCTCTATAGTATCTGTTGTTATTCCGGTTTTTATTGCCAGTTTTTTACCAGCTTTCAAAGGAAATATTCATGTAGATGTTAAAGATGATAACGAAGTTAAACATCGGTTACTGAGTAGTAAAAGAATGTTATTTTTAGGTTTAGGCATGATGATCTTTGTACCCATTTTTAAAACGATAACCCACCTTCCACCTTATCTTGGTATGATGCTAGGCTTAGGAATCGTGTGGTTAGTATCTGAATACATACACCCTGAGGAAGATTTCTCGGAAGAGCGCAAACATCTGTACTCACCCCACAAAGCATTGTCTAGAATTGAAATGTCCAGTATCTTATTCTTCTTAGGAATTCTAATGGCTGTGGCAGCTCTGGAATCACTTGTTTATGGCGCTACCCAATCCGGTGAAATGGTTGGCACACTACGCTATCTAGCAGAAGTACTTAAAGGAGCCATACCTAATGATAGTATCGTAATACTTCTACTTGGAGTTTTATCTGCCATTATTGATAATGTACCTTTGGTCGCTGCCTCAATGGGTATGTATAATGCTCCTATAGATGCATCTATTTGGCATTTAATCGCCTACTCTGCCGGTACCGGTGGTAGTATGCTTATTATTGGATCTGCTGCAGGAGTAGCTGCGATGGGTATGGAAAAAATAGATTTTCTCTGGTATTTCAAAAAAATAACCTGGTTAGCTGCCATTGGTTTTGTGGCAGGATATTTGCTCTTGCTTGTTATGGAATCCTTATAAACAATTAAATCCCGTTTTTTTCGTTAGAAATAACTCATAATACCATTAACTATGTTTTTAGCCTTACAACAAGCCGGTCAAGTTGCACAAAAAGCTGCCGAAGAAATCGCATCTGAAGAAAAAACACTTTCCATTATAGATTTAATCAGTAATGCCGGAGTTGGCGGTCAAGTTATTATCTTAATTCTACTGATAATGCTTGCCGTTGCCCTATTTATTTATTTTGAAAGAATCTCTGCCATAAAGGCCGCGTCTAAAATGGATAGCAATTTTATGAATCAGATAAAAGACCATGTCAGTAATGGTAAATTAGACGCTGCAAAAGTGCTTTGTGCTCAAACCAAATCACCTGCTGCTCGACTCATTGAAAAAGGAATTTCCCGTATAGGAAAACCTCTTGAAGATATCAATAAAGCTATTGAAAATGCCGGAAGTCTCGAGATCTACAAATTGGAGAAAAACGTCAGTATTTTGGCAACTATTGCCGGTGCTGCACCAATGATTGGGTTTTTAGGAACCGTAGTGGGTATGATTTTGGCATTCCACGAAATGGCCACCAGTAGCGGCCAAGCTGAAATGGGTTCTTTAGCTGGTGGTATTTATACCGCAATGACTACCACTGTTGCCGGTTTAATTGTCGGAATTATTGCTTACATAACTTACAACCATTTGGTAGTGCGAACCGATAAAGTTGTACATCAAATGGAAGCAAAATCGGTGGAGTTCCTAGACTTACTCAATGAACCGGTTTAGAACAAGCACATTAACATCTAAGTAATGAATTTTAAAAACAGAAATAAAGTTAGTCCTGAATTTAGTATGTCATCAATGACAGACATTGTTTTCTTGTTGTTGATTTTCTTTATGCTTACTTCTAATGCTCCCAATGCACTGGATATGATTTTGCCAAAGGCTAAAGGAAAATCGACCAACACTCAGAATGTATCAGTGAGCATTAAGAAAAATATGACCTACTATGTTAATGGCAAAAGAACCAAAGCAAACTTAATTGAGAACCAATTAAAATCTGTCCTAGGAAACAAAGACAAACCAACGATTATGCTTCGAGTAGAAGAAAGTGTTCCTATTGAAAAAGCGGTTTTGGTAATGGATATTGCAAATAGAAATAAATATAAAGTAATACTGGCTGTTCGGCCAAAATAGCCATAATATTGTATAATTATGCCTTTATTAGACACCATACATAAAAGAAAATCGGCGACAAAGACAGCCATTATTATGGCACTGTTAATCGTTTCCTTTTTCTTTGTGGGGATGCAATACCTAGATCCTCCAGAGGAAATGGGTATTGAAGTTAATTTTGGCACCTCCAATACAGGCAGTGGAGACATACAGCCTATGACTCCCGTAAAATCGGAACCTAAACCACAGGCAGCACCACAAGAAACTACACCACAAACACCTACTGAAACTGCCGACGAAGTACTGACACAAGAAACGGATGATGCTCCTGTGGTCACTCCAAAACCTAAACCCAAACCTAAACAAGAAACACCCAAACCGGTTGAGCCAAAACCCAAACCAAAGCCTAAAAAACCCGATCAATCCACCTCTGATGCAATGAATAGTATTTTAAACGGTCCCAGCTCAGATGGGGAAAGCACTCAGGGCGAAGGTAACGATCAAACGGGAGGTGATAAAGGACAAATAGACGGGAACCCGTATGCGAATTCTTACTATGGTGGTGGCTCTGGCAATGGCAGTGGTTATGGATTAAAAGGCAGAAGCAAAACTTCTAATAATAAATATCCACAAGAGTGCAATGAAGAAGGACGCGTCGTGGTAAAAATAGAAGTGGATAGAAATGGAAAAGTCATTAAAGCCATACCGGGTGTAAAAGGTACTACTAATTCAGCTCCTTGTCTATTAGATCCAGCAAAGAGAACGGCACTGTCTTATCGTTTTAATAGAGATACAAAGGCACCTACCAAGCAAATAGGTTTTGTTATCATTGATTTCTCTCTGGGACAATAATGACCTATAATCAAACCATAAACTGGTTATTTGCACAACTGCCTATGTATCAAAGGCAGGGTAAAACCGCTTTTAAAAAAGATTTGACCAACAGTATCGCCTTATCTGAATATCTCGATCATCCTGAAAAGAAATTTAAAAGTATTCACGTAGCCGGTACTAATGGTAAAGGGTCCACAAGTCATATGTTAGCTTCTATTTTACAAGAAGCCGGTTACAAGGTGGGGTTATATACATCGCCTCATCTAAAAGATTTTAGAGAACGCATAAAAATTAACGGTACTTGTATTCGGAAAAATTGTGTTATTAATTTTGTAAAAAAACATCAACTATTTTTAGAAAAACAAGGTCTTTCGTTTTTTGAAATGACAGTGGGTATGGCTTTTGACTATTTCGCCAAAAAAGAAGTTGACATTGCCATCATTGAAGTAGGATTAGGTGGACGCTTAGATTCTACAAACATCCTTAAACCGGAATTGAGTATTATTACCAACATCGGTTATGATCACACCCAATTTTTAGGAAATACCTTAGCCGAAATAGCTATGGAAAAAGCGGGAATCATAAAAAAAAATACGCCTACTGTTATTGGGGAAACCCTTCCGGAAACCCTTCCGGTATTTAGAAAAAACGCTGTTAAGCAGAACAGTAAATTAATTATTGCAGAAAACTATAACGGCATCCTTTATCCATCGGATTTGAAAGGCAACTATCAAACACATAATATCAAGACTGTACTGACTAGTATAAATGTCCTTAAAAAACAGGGATGGAAAATTACAGCTAAACATAGCCAAAAAGGACTTATTAATGTGGTTAATAACACCGGATTATTCGGACGATGGCAGCTACTCGGGAGGACACCAAAAATTATTTGTGATACGGCACATAACAAAGAGGGACTACAATATACCCTTACCCAACTTCACGAGGAGCATTTTAATCGATTACATATAGTTCTAGGTGTGGTTAATGACAAAAATTTAGCTACTATTCTACCCTTATTCCCTAAAGAAGCGATTTATTACTTTTGTCAGGCAAAAGTTCCTAGAGCACTTGATGCTGCTTTATTACAAGAGAAGGCTTCGGAATTTCAATTGACAGGAAAAACATATCCTTCTGTAAATGATGCGTTTAAGCAAGCAAAGCTGCACGCCCACCCATCCGATTTAATCTATGTAGGCGGAAGTACTTTTGTCGTAGCAGAAATTGTCTAATATTTTTTAACTTTTTTCTTTGTCTTTACCAAAAATGATTCTATATTTGCATCCGCTTTCGGGCAATTAGCTCAGTTGGTTCAGAGCACCTCGTTTACACCGAGGGGGTCGGGGGTTCGAATCCCTCATTGCCCACAGACCTCCCTTCAAAAAGGGAGGTTTTTTATTATCATTCTAAAAAATGGGTAATTAACTCAGTTGGTTCAGAGTGTCACCTTGACAGGGTGGAAGTCACTGGTTCGAATCCAGTATTACCCACAAAAATCTCTTAGCTAATTAGTTAGGAGTTTTTTTTTATTAAATCAATACCTTGAGAAAGCGTACGAAGTAATACTTTAAGTCCGTTACCAAACCCTATACAAACAGAAAATAAAGGCAATTATTTGCCCAACTTCTTCCTGCTTAAAAAAAGATTTAAACTCTAACGGTAATAACCTCATTAATATTAGTAGAATATCTAGGCGACAATTTTTCTTGTTTCATTACCCATTGTCTGCCTAATGATTGTGCTCCCAATTTTACTTTATTACTTCCATAATTTCTATTTAACCTATCCATAACTTTCATTACCGGTAAATGCTTTGGGTTTTCTTCACTAAATAAAGAGAACTGCTTTTGATCTTGTGGGGTTAAATTCATAACAATTACCCCCGCTTTTTTATACTGATACCCTTCTTTAAATAATAGGCCTAATGCCTCTTGGGCATATTTTACAATAGCAAAGGCAGAATGGGTAGGATATGGGGTGTTTATAACAATATTCTGGGTATAATACGGTAAATCTTTTCGGTGTACATTGGTTTTTACAAAGACCATTATCGTATTACAATGCAACTTTTGGCGTCGTAATTTTTCGGAACAAGCTATGGCAAAGGTGGCTACGCGTTCCTTTACATCATCATAGTTTACCAAAGTTTTTGCAAAGGTCCTTGTAACGGCTATTGATTTTTTGGCCGTAGGATATTCTAATGCCAATACCGATTCCCCTTCTAACTCCTTTTTTAACCGCAAACCTATAACCGACATGTTTTTACGCACCCATTCATCTGATAATTGCGTAAACTGATAGGCATTAGTAACACCTATGGCATGTAAACGCTTGGCGTGTTTCCTGCCAATACCCCAAACATCCTCAATAGGAAGCCATTTTAAGGCTTTTATTCGTTTTTCTTCATCATCAATACGGTAAATACCTTGTGTTCGCTTTTTAAATTTTTTGGCAATTTTATTGGCTACTTTGGCTAATGCCTTAGTAGGTGCAAAACCTATGCTTACCGGTATTCCGGTACCCTTAAAAACAGTATGGCTTATCGTATTGCCTATAGTTTGTAAATCAAAATAGTCAAAACCCTTAAATTGCAAAAAGGCTTCATCAATACTGTAGATCTCGATATCCGGCGTAAATTGAGATAGCAAACTCATCACTCGACTACTCATATCACCATACAGGGCATAATTAGACGAAAAAACATGAATATGTTGCTGTTCGAAGAGAGCTTTAAACTTAAATGCCGGCGCTCCCATAGGCACACCACAGGCCTTTGCTTCGTCCGATCGCGCAATAACACACCCGTCATTATTAGATAGTACCACTATCGGTTTTCCAAGCAATGAAGGATCAAAAACCCGCTCACAAGAGGCATAAAAATTATTACAATCGACCAGTGCAAACATCAAAAATATTTTATCACATTAATTACGATACCCCAGATTATAAACTCGTTATCTTTAGTTACTTTAATGGGTTTATATGCCTTATTTTCGGCTACTAACCAAACGATATCCTTTTCCATTTTTATCCGCTTTACCGTAAACTCCCCATCAATAAAGCAAACGGCTATCTTATTATTTTCGGGCTGAAGGCTCTTATCTATTATTAGCAAATCACCATCGTGTATACCGGCATCAACCATCGAATTTCCTTTGACTCTACCATAAAAAGTAGTACTCGGGTTTTTTATCAAATAGGTATTCAAATCGATATTTGCATCCAAAAAATCATCGGCAGGAGAAGGGAAACCGGCACTAATGCCCTCTTCTACATAAGGCAATTCCAGTTTTGAATCCAGCCCTGCTTTAAAAAATTGTATGACCGATGTTTTTTTATAATGCGGTAACTTCATAGTACAAAGGTATTGAAATTAGCAAGCATTTTTAAGGCTGAAACTTATTTTTTATCCACCAAAAACACATCCCATCTTGTAACAATGTAAACAGACAATCGTCTTATTGACATTCAGCAAAACAAAAGCATTTTGAAAAGCATTTTACAACTCAACCATCTCCATAAAAAATACGGAACAATTCATGCGGTAAATGATTTATCCTTTACCATAAAAAAAGGAAATGTCTATGGCCTTTTAGGGCCAAATGGAAGTGGTAAATCGACCACTTTAGGAATTATTCTTAATGTAGTCAATGCCTCTTCGGGTACTTTTAACTGGTTTGACGGGACTACAAGTACACACGATGCACTAAAAAAAGTTGGAGCTATTATTGAACGCCCTAACTTCTACCCTTTTATGACAGCTGCTCAAAACTTAGAACTGGTCTGTAAAATAAAAGAAATTAGTACCAATCAGATAGACGAAAAACTAAAAACCGTTCATTTACTGGATCGTAAAGATTCTAAATTCAAAACCTTTTCTTTGGGGATGAAACAACGGCTTGCCATTGCCTCTGCCCTACTCAATGACCCGGAAATACTAATTCTTGATGAACCCACCAATGGCTTAGACCCTCAAGGAATCCAAGAAATACGGCATATCATTACCAAAATTGCAAGTCATGGAACTACTATTTTACTCGCCTCTCATCTATTAGACGAAGTAGAAAAAGTCTGCTCTCATGTAATTGTGCTTCAAAACGGAAAAAAATTATACGAAGGACTAACACACGAAATGAGTCATTCTTATGGTGTTATAGAACTCAAGGCAAGCGATTTACATCTTTTAAAAAACAGTTTAGAGTCTTTTGATGGCATAGGGTCTATAAAAAGTGAAAACGGATTACTCGTGGCAAACTTAACCAAAGAAAGAACTTCGGAATCTATCAATAAACACCTCTTTGAAAAGGGAATTATTGTTTCACATTTAGTAAAAAGAAAACCCAATCTAGAACAACAATTTTTAGATTTAACAAACAAAATTTAATACAACTCATTATGTTTCGACTTCTTCAAATAGAATTGTATAAGATAAAACACAACAAAGCCAGCAAAGTACTTATTACTATCTATTTTGGGTTATTATTAAGCATTGCGCTTTTGGTCAATGTAAAATTTACTATCGGCGATTTTAATTTTAACTTGGCCGAGTCCGGAATTTTTAATTTTCCCTATATCTGGCATCTCTTTACTTATTTTGCTTCCGGTTTTAAATTTTTCTTGCTTTTAGTCATTGTTTCTATGATGGCAAACGAATATAGCAATCGTACTTTAAAGCAAAATTTAATTGATGGTTTGAGTAAAAAAGAATTTATGCTATCTAAATTTTACACAGTTATTTTATTGGCATTAATTTCAACTCTATTTGTTGGAGTTACCGCATTAATTTTGGGATTTATTTATTCCGATTTTACAGAAATTAGTATTGTCTTTAGTGATTGGGACTATCTATTGGCCTATTTTATAAAATTAGTTGCTTTTTTCTCCTTCGGGTTGTTTTTAGGTGTACTGATTAAAAGATCTGCTTTTGCCGTGGGAGCAATGCTTGTATGGGCTGTAATTGAGGCAATAAGTACAGGCATCTTAAAATGGGCTTTTAAGATAGAGCACTACGAGCGTATTACACAATTTTTTCCGCTCAATGCTATGAGCAATCTCATCAAGGAGCCGATAACGCGTTTTAATGGTGTAAAATCAGTAGCGCAGCAATTGGGCGAAAAAATTGTCAAAGATTTTTCTGTACAAGGTCAAGATATCTTGATTGTCTTAGTATGGACCAGTATATTTATTTTGGGGAGCTATTACCTCTTAAAAAAAAGAGATTTATAACTAATGATAACCTTCTGATGCGTGTAATAATTCCTCCTTATCTAGTATTTTGATACGACGTCCTTTTACTTCCAAAATACCATCAGCTTTAAAAGAGGATAACAATCGTATGGCCGATTCTGTAGCAGTTCCTATGGTATTGGCAATCTCTTCACGAGTAAGACGCACATCAATATAGCCATCTGAATCCGTACCGAAAATACGATGAAGCTGTAGAACAATATCGGCGAGTCGTTCTTTTACTGATTTTTGTGCCATCATAGAGATCGAGGTGTTGGCTTCATTTAATTGATGGGAAATATTCTTCATCAATTGAAGTGAAAAAGTAGGATTTTCACCAATAGCATCTAAAATTTTACTTTTAGGAATAAAACACACCTGCATATCTTCGAGTGCTGTAATTGTCAAACCGGAAGGCTCTTCACTTAATACCGAACGTTGCCCTAAAATATTTCCTTGACGTAAAAATTTTACAATTTGACTCTTTCCGTTGGTATTGAGCTTACTTAATTTACATTTTCCACTTCGCAAACAGTATATACCATTCATTATATGCCCCTCGGTAACAATGTTTTCTCCTTTTTTAACATTTAAAGTTGTTTTACTACGGGTAAAATTTTCTAATTCTTCGAAAATCAGGGTACCAAACTCATTATTATTCTTAATAAAACAATGTTCACAAGCGCCCATAGTGTTTAGTTTTTAGATTATTGTAAATTTGCCACAAATATAAATCAAAAAATTGATATTTATCAGTTTTAGATTATCATTTTTTAATCCAACAGTATAAATGAGTGATAACAAATGTTACCATTGTGGTTTAGATTGTGGCAAAAGCCCCGTGATATTTAATGACAAATGCTTTTGCTGTAATGGGTGTAAAACCGTGTATGAAATATTAAATCAAAATGAACTAAGTTGTTATTATGATTTTGAACAAACGCCTGGAACTATTCCCAAAGAAATAAAAGGAAAATTTGATTATTTAAACAATCCGGATATTGCGGAAAAACTTATGGAATTTTCGGATGGTACTACCGGTATAGTGGAGTTTTACATCCCATCTATACATTGTAGTGCTTGTATTTGGGTTTTAGAAAATTTGGAGAAATTAAACCCGGCAATAGTTAATTCACTTGTAAATTTTCCCAATAAAACAGTTCGTATTAACTTTAAGGTTCAAGAAACTTCCCTTAAAGATATTGTAGAATTATTAACCTCTATAGCCTACGAACCTTATATCAGTTTGGAAGATTCCGAAAAGAGTGCCAAAAAAGTTGACAAAACATTAATCTATCAGCTAGGAATTGCTGCCTTCGGATTTGGTAATATCATGCTACTTGCCTTTCCTGAATATTTCGAAACCGGAGATGATTTTTGGCTCAATACGTTTAAGCCCTTATTTCGATGGATGATGCTTATTCTATCCATTCCTGTTGTGGTATATTCTGCTAAGGATTATTTTATTACCGCTTACAAAGGACTCCGAAAAAAAATATTAAGTGTAGATGTCCCTATTGCCATAGGAATTATTGTATTGTTTTTACAAAGCGCGTACGAAGTATTTTCAAATACAGGTGCCGGCTATTTTGACAGTTTAACCGGCTTGATATTTTTCTTGCTTGTCGGTAAATTTTTTCAACAACGTACCTATAATTTCCTATCCTTTGAGCGCGATTATAGGTCTTATTTTCCAATAGCGGTTACCAAAATATCCGATGGAAAAGAAACAAGTATACCGGTTCAAGATATTAAAATGGGGGATCGTTTATTAATTAGAAATGAAGAACTCATCCCTGTAGATGCTATTCTTATACGCGGTGATGCTTTATTAGATTACAGTTTTGTGACGGGAGAATCAGCCCCTGTGTATAAAGCCAATGGCGAAAAAGTATTTGCCGGAGGTAAACAAACCGGTAGTGCTATAGAAATTGATGTAATTAACGAAGTGTCCGAAAGCTATTTAACAGAATTATGGAGCAATGATATATTTAATAAAGGACAAAAAGAAAGAGATATAAAATCCATGACCGATGCTATTAGTAAGTATTTTACCATTACAATTATCAGTATCGCTGCAATTGCGGGATTCTATTGGTTTTTTGTCGATGCAAAGATGGCGGTTAAGGTGATGACAGCCGTATTAATTATTG
Source organism: Flavobacteriaceae bacterium (assembly GCA_024763245.1). Lineage (GTDB taxonomy): Bacteria > Bacteroidota > Bacteroidia > Flavobacteriales > Flavobacteriaceae > DQTL01. The sequence continues at coordinate 55,069 of JANTFW010000002.1, forward strand.
CTTGTCCTTGTGCTTTGGCACTTTCAGCTCCTTTTGCAATGGGAAATATGCTACGTATTTTCGGGTATCGAAAATTCTATTTAAAAAACGCTTCTGTTATTGAAAAGATCAATAAAATTGATCATATCATTTTTGACAAAACAGGTACAATCACTACCAGTAAAACCAGTGAATTACGCTATCAAGGCACCCCATTAACTAATCAAGAAAAAAGAGCTGTTAAAGCCTTGATACGTTCCTCCAGTCATCCGCTAAGTAGAGCACTTAACGACAGTATACAAGCAGAATCTTTACAAGAATCGGTAGCGAATTACAAAGAAATACCCGGCAAAGGCATTAGTGGTTCTGTAGCTACTTTTGACATACAAATTGGTTCCTCCTCTTTTGTAAATGCAGATACGGAACAGTCTTTTGGCACAAAAATCTTCATTAAAATTAATGGAAAACTAAAAGGTAATTACACCAGTAAAAATATATACAGAAAGGGCTTAGAAAATCTTTTTAAACAACTTTCTAAAAAATACAAATTGAGTATTGTTTCCGGTGATAATGAGGGAGAAAAAGCCTATTTAGAACGTGTATTACCCAAAGGAACCAACTTTTTATTCAATCAAAAACCCAAGGATAAACTGCTCTATATTAAAGAATTGCAAGATAAAAACCAACATGTTATGATGGTTGGAGACGGACTAAACGATGCAGGTGCATTGGCACAAAGTGATGTAGGTATCGCTATTTCAGAAAATGTAACTATTTTCTCTCCGGCTTGCGACGCAATTATGGAAGCAAAACTTTTTAACAAATTTCCAAAGTTTTTAACACTATCTCACCAAACTATCAGTATCATCAAATGGAGTTTTGCGCTTTCTTTTTTATATAACTTTATAGGAATGTATTTTGCTGTTACAGGGCAACTTACACCTCTTGTTGCCGCAATTTTAATGCCATTAAGTTCAATAAGTATTGTTGTTTTTGTTACCATTATGACCAATATTATTGCTTACAAAGCAAAAGAAAAAAAGGAACTTATAGACGAAAACTGACTTTTATCAGTACATTTTATTAAAATATCGTTAAATTTGCGCACAGAAGAGTTATTTTTATGGAAGTGATTTATATAACTATGGGAGTTACTGTGCTTCTAGCCGTTTTTTTTCTCTTGATTTTTTTTAAGAATATCAAGGTTGGGCAATACGAAGATACCTATACACCATCTGTCAGGATGTTGTTTGATGACGAACTGGTGAAAGACACTTCTAAGGAAGACTCACAAGATAAAGATAAAACGCAAGAATAATTAACCAAAATTAAATATTAATCAATTAATCAAGTATGGAAAAACAACAATTTTACTATGACAACAAAATTGTAAAACTATTTTTCTGGGCAACCGTGATATGGGGTGCTATCGGATTATTAGTTGGGCTTATGGTCGCTTTCTTATTTCTATTTCCCAATTACTTAACGTTTGGTATAGATATGCCATGGTTAAGTTTTGGACGTTTACGACCTTTACACACCAATGCGGCAATTTTTGCCTTTGTTGGTAACGGTTTCTTTTTAGGGATGTATTACTCTATGCAACGTCTGTTGAAGACTCGTATGTATAGTGATTTTTTAAGCAAATTACACTTTTGGGGCTGGCAACTTATTATTGTCTTAGCTGCTATTACCTTACCTTTAGGATATACATCTACCAAAGAATATGCTGAATTGGAATGGCCAATAGACGTATTAGTGGTACTTGTATGGGTAGTAATGGGTATCAATATGATTGGTACCTTAATCAAAAGACGCCAACGACATATTTATGTAGCCATTTGGTTTTACATATCTACGTTTGTTACCATAGCCATGTTATACATCTTTAATAACTTAGAGTTACCTGTAGCTATGAGTGGTATGAAAAGTTATTCTGTTTATGCTGGAGTTCAAGATGCAATGGTACAGTGGTGGTACGGTCATAATGCGGTAGCCTTTTTCTTAACCACTCCTATGTTAGGATTAATGTATTACTTTGTTCCTAAAGCGGCGAACAGACCTGTATATTCGTATCGATTATCTATTATCCACTTCTGGACATTAATCTTTATTTATATTTGGGCCGGTCCACACCATTTATTATATAGTGCTTTACCGGACTGGGCGCAAAACCTTGGTACCGTATTTTCTGTAATGATGATTTTCCCTTCATGGGGGGGTATGATTAATGGTTTATTAACCTTACGTGGAGCTTGGGATAAAGTTCGAGAAGATCCTATCCTAAAATTCTTTGTTGTTGCCATTACCGGTTATGGTATGGCCACTTTTGAAGGACCGATGTTATCTTTTAAAAACTTAAATGCCATCGCTCACTTTACAGATTGGATTGTAGGTCACGTTCATATTGGAACATTAGCTTGGAATGGCTTTATTATTGCCGGTATGCTATATTGGTTGGCTAAAAAACTATATAAAACCGAATTGTATTCTACCAAATTAGCAAACTACCATTTTTGGATTGGAACTATCGGTATCTTATTTTATTCTATGCCTTTATATATTGCAGGATTTACACAAGCCTTCTTGTGGAAGCAATTTAACGATGCAGGTACTCTAGTTTATGGTAACTTCTTAGAAACAGTTACTCAGATTATTCCAATGTACGCATTACGTGCTTTTGGAGGAACTTTATATTATACCGGTTTCTTAATGATGGTTTGGAATCTTTGGAAAACAGCCAAACAAGGTAGTGCTGTTGCTGATGAGTTAGCAGAAGTTGCTCCTCTTAAAGTGATTAGTGGAAAACGTGTGAAAGGAGAAAAATGGCACTCTTGGCTTGAAAGAAAAACCATTTTATTTACAATCCTCGCTTTTATAGCTGTTGCTATTGGTGGTTTGGTTGAAATTGTACCCCTTTTATTGGTAGACTCAAATATCCCAAAAATTGCCAGTGTAAAACCTTACACTCCATTAGAATTAGAAGGTAGAGACATTTATATGCGTGAAGGTTGTAATAACTGTCACTCTCAAATGATTCGTCCATTTAGATCTGAAGTGGAACGTTATGGTGAATATTCAAAAGCCGGAGAATTTGTATACGATCATCCTTTCTTATGGGGTTCTAGACGTACCGGTCCGGATTTACACCGTATTGGAGGTAAATACAACAACAATTGGCATTTTAACCATATGATGGATCCAAGTTTTACATCACCGGGAACTATTATGCCACGATATGGTTGGTTACATAAAAATGATTTGGACTACTCCACGATAGAAGAGAAGTTAAAAACATTAAGAGCTTTAGGTGTACCGTATACAGATAAGGAGATAGCCGGAGCAAAAGCAAGTGTTGTAGCTCAAGCTAAGGAAGTTGAAGCGGAACTGCACAACGATCCTGAATACGTTAAAAATTATGCAAATGCCAATATTCAAAATAAAGAAATTGTGGCATTAATTGCATACCTACAACGTTTAGGGACTGATATTAAAGCAAATAAAACCGCTCAAAAATAATGTTGCGATTTATTAAACATAACTTTGATAGTATTGACGGTGTAGCGGTATACCCTATCGTTGCACTGCTTACTTTCTTTGCTGTTTTTGTTGTTATGCTTGTAATTGTGTTTAAAATGCGCAAAAAGTATATCGATGAAGTCAGTAATATACCTTTAGAAGAAGACGACAATATAAAATAACAAAAATTATGAGTAATAACGAAAATATGAGCTTTTGGCAACGATTTATTAAGTCTATTACAAAAGCAAACGAATTAGGTCACGAAGAAGATGTGATGTTAGACCATGACTATGATGGGATCAAGGAATTAGATAATGTTCTTCCTCCTTGGTGGCTTTATGGCTTTTATATTACAATTGCCATCTCTGTATTCTACTATATTGCAATATATATATTAGGTTGGTATGGACAAGAAGATGAGTATAAAGCTGAGCTTAAAGCCTACCAAGCCAAAGTTGCTAAATACAAAAAAGAACACCCTGAGCTCTACAAAACTGAGAACTTAGTGGCTTTTACCGATGCGCAAAGCCTTGCAAAAGGGAAAGAACTTTTTGCAACTAAAACTTGTACTGCTTGTCATTTACCCGATGGTGGAGGTAGTATTGGACCAAACCTTACCGATGATTATTGGATTTTAGGAGGCGGATTCCAAAATGTATTTAACACCATTAGTAAAGGAGGACGACCCGGCAAAGGGATGGTTGCTTGGGAAAAAACTATTTCTCAAGAAGACCGTCAACTACTTGCAAGTTATGTGCTATCCTTAAGAGGCACAAAACCTGCAACTCCAAAAGCACCAGAGGGAGATTTATGGGATGGTGACAAAAAAGTAGAAACAAATAATGCTACAGAACCTGCTGAAGAAAAACCAGCAGAAGAATAGAATTACTTATATTCGATTACAAAGAGCCATAAAAAATTATGGCTCTTTTTTTGTAACTTGTAACAACTGTTACGACATACTTATTAAAAAATTGTAATTTCGCAGTTTAAAACTACAATTTATAAAACTATGAGCGCCCAAGAGCAAAAATCATTTAGAGATTCCATTGCAACCATAGATGAAAGTGGACACAGAAATTTTATTCATCCCAAAAAACCTAAAGGAAAATTCTATAACTACAGAACTTGGCTTAGTTGGGTACTTTTAGCCATTTTTATTGTTATTCCCTTTATAAAAATAAAAGGAAATCAATTTCTTCTTTTTAATGTGGTAGATCGCCAATTTAATATTCTAGGATACCCCTTCTTTCCACAAGACTTCCATCTACTCGCCATTGGAATTGGTTTATCCGTTGTATTTATTATTCTATTTACTGTTATTTTTGGTAGAATTTTTTGTGGATGGCTTTGCCCTCAGACCATTTTTATGGAAATGGTTTTTAGAAAAATTGAATTTGCCATAGAAGGTGATAGAGCCAAACAAATGAAACTGGAAAAACAAGCTTGGAATAAAGAAAAGATATTTAAAAAAGGTCTAAAATGGACTATTTTCTTTATTATTTCTTTCTTTATCAGTAATTTATTTCTAGCCTATGTTATTGGTAGTGACGAATTATTGCTTTATATACGTGAAGGCATTGGCAAACACTTACGTACTTTTATTATCCTTCTGGTTTTTACAGGTGTCTTTTACTTTGTTTTTGCTTGGTTTAGAGAACAAGTATGTATAATAGTTTGTCCTTACGGTAGACTTCAAGGTGTACTTTTAGACAACAAATCTATCAATGTTGCTTATGATTTTGTAAGAGGGGAAGGCGAAAAGGGACGTGGGAAATATAAAAAATCGGAAGATAGAGCTGCTTCAGGACATGGCGATTGTATTGACTGTAAACAGTGTATTGCCGTTTGTCCAACCGGTATTGACATTAGGAATGGAACCCAGCTTGAATGTATAAACTGTACTGCCTGTATTGATGCTTGTGACTCGATGATGGAAAGTGTTGGTTTTGAAAAAGGACTCATACGTTATGCCTCTGAAGATGATATTGAAAAAGGTGAAAAATTCAAATTTAACACCAGACATTGGTTTTATACTTTTGTTCTTACCGTACTTACCGCTTTATTAATCGGTTTGATTATGCTAAGAGGAAATGTTGAAACTACTTTATTGAGATTACCGGGTCAAATGTATCAAACAGAAGGTGAAAAGATTACTAATATTTATACCTATAAAGTAATTAATAAATCTAGGGAAACCTTAAAAGATATTACATTTAAAGTCCTTTCCCATAAAGGTAGCATCAAATATATTGGAGCTCAAGACTTTGATGTTCCAGAAAAGGAACAAGCATCTGGCACCTTATTTATAAGTATTGATAGGAAAGACCTACATTCTCGCAAAGAACCTATAAAAGTAGGTGTCTTTGAGGGAGAAAAGTTAATTGAAGAAATTAGCACAAACTTTCCGGGTCCAATGGTTATTAAATAAAAAATATGTTGAAATATACACCCCTCTTTCACTATTTGTAAGAGGGGTTTTTTCTTTTTATTATTTTCCTAAAAATCGAGTTTCCGCTTCTCTTAGAAGGTTCAATGCCTTATAATCAAACACTGTGTTTTTCCTTTTAATATCATTTCTTTGGTAGCTTGTAAAAGAGATTCCATTGGTATAAACATTAGCCCCGACTACATAAGCTTTATCTACATAGCTCGAAATTATAAAACCCCTATCCTCATTTGGTAGATGTAGCAAATCATTACCTGAACTAAAATCAGTTACCTTATTTTGAACTCCTAAAACCCAATACAGTATAGTAGGTACAAAATCTATATGTCCGGAAGGAGTTGTAATCTCTTTATAAACCGTTGAATCGGGAAGTTTTAATAAAAAGGGAACACTAGTTTGATATTGGGTAAAATTACTACCATGTCCCCAATAGCCTTCTTTATTATCATTAAATTCCTCTCCGTGATCCGAACTAACCACAATAAGGGTATTATCAAAAGTTTCTTGATCTTTGAGTACGTCTAAAATCTCCTCAAATAGTGAATCAACATAATGTAATGAGTTTTTATAATCATTGACAAAAGGGGTTGCATCAATATCTTTATCAAAAATAAATCCTTCACTATTACTTGGTACCGGTAAAAATAACTCGTGTTCTTTTGGATAATTATAGTTGTGATGCGATGCATTGAGAAAAACAAATTTAAACCACGGCTTTTGCAAGCTATCGGTTTGGATATCTTTTTTTAGTAAATCAACTACATATCTATCGTTTTCAACAGCCGATAAACTTTTTTGGTAATGGTATTTTGAATCCTTAATAGCACCAAAAAACATCGCTTTTAAAGCAAATCGATCTAAATTTGAAGGGGTGTACACCGCAATATCATATCCTTGATCTTGTAAAGCCTTTGTCAAGATACTTTGGTTTTCAAAAGGATCAGCTTGTGCATACGATAAATAAGAAGGATGCAAACCGTACATCAATCCAAAAAGTCCGGAAACCGTTACATTTCCGGTACTCGTATGATGTAGATAATTATAGGTGTTTCTTGAAAAATTATAAATATGAGGCGTTACCTTAGGGGTCATCATATCAGACCGCCAACTCTCCGTTAAAAAAACCAGTATATTCGGTTTTTGTTTACTTGTATCCGTAAATTGTAATGGGGCACTTGGGTACTTAAAAATAGCATCCTTGGATGCTGTACTCCGCAAAAGGTCTTTAGCTTTTTTATCAGCATTATAAACGGGTTTGGGAAAATACTGAGGAAATCTCTTTTGCAAATCTTGTACAAGGCTATGTGAAATAGTTGGGAAATAATACGGAAAATAGGGGGTATATTTTGTAATGTCTTTTTTGTTGTAATCATATGCCCAGATATGAATGAATTGTCCTAATAAGAAGAGTGTTAAAATGGCACTATTAATCCAAATAAGACTAAACTTTTTCTTAGCCAAGGCCAGCTTATACATCCAAACATTAAAAGCAATCAATACTAAACCGGCAAAGACCGCAACTAACAACATAATCGTTGATAAACCTATCCCTTGAAAATCGTGAACTAACATATTGACAAACATCATATCAATATGAAATCTATAAATCCTAAAAACAAAAATATCGGATAGTAAAAATATATCGAATAATGCTTTGGGTACTACCAATAAATAAGTCGAATATCTAGAAAGACCTAGTGGAGAAAACAGTAGTGTAATTAGTACTAATATCACATAATAATAGGTCGGTATAGCTACTACATATACCAATGAACGAAAGGTATCAATCCCATCGGTTTGTAGATAAAATACTCCTAACAAAACGAATGTCAAAGCAAAACTAAATACAAAAAAACGAAATATCTTCCCTAGCACTTTAAAAAGTCTATGCATCATACTATTTAAAAAATCAAAAATAGTATAAATAAACAGGATTTTATAGGTTTATAATTCAAATTTATAGGTAATACCTCCTAAAACTTGTAAACCTTGTACGGGATAGTTATAAAATCGTTTATACTTGGTGCTTAGTAAATTACTAACCTTGGCAAAAGCCGATAAGCGATTGGTAAACATATACGCTAATTCTGCATTGAGGTCTACATAAACACCAAGGTCTACCTTATAATCTTCCGGTGCAAAGGTCATAATACCATAAGGAACTTCTACATCCCAACGTTTATCTACCATAAACAATTTGGCGGCTCCTACCCATTTATGGGCGTGATAATCGGCGAATAAGGTTGTCTTAAGATTGGGCAAGTTCCAAGCTTCTAACTCCACATCTGTATTGTACAAGGCATAATTTACATTACCCCCAAAGGTAAACTCTTTTGAAAAATCAATGGCTAATTCGCCAAACAAACCAAGGGTTTTAACATCATCATAATGCACACCATAGGAGTTACCCAGTTCATAACTTTCATTGACGGCACTACTACCATCAGATTTAATTCTATTGAGCATAAACAGGGGTTTGTTGCGTTCATCTGCATAAGAACCTTTAAATAAATAATTAATATTACTCGCCAATTTTCCTTTTATCCCTGCAGAAATTCGATACTTTTCATCTGTTGGAGTACTGTAAAGTGTAGGCGAAACAAACGGATTGTCTTTGGTAAAATCTTGGTAGCTATTAAAATGTAATCCACCCGTTGCATTAGCAAATACCGTCAGAACCTCTTCGATAAGTTGGTAGGATATAGCTACGTTAGGGTAGGCTTTAAATTCATTGTTAGTATTTTCAAAATCCAGCGCATAGTATAGTTTTGCTCCCAAGTCAATTCTAAGATTTTCACGCAATACTTCAAAATTAGGCGTTACCCCCAAATTTAGATAGCTATAAGAAATAGCGGAACTGTTTTCATAATTTCTATCCATTGAACCGTTTAGAAAATCTACATCAAACTTAAAACTAATTAACTCCGATGAAATGGGCATTTCAAAAACAGGCTGTACACTAAAATGTGTTTCCCCACTTTTATAATTATCAGAAAAAGAAGCTAAACTTGCTTTTGCACCTTTAAAAACACTATTGTAATATACTATTTCCCCATCAACACCTACACTAAGGTAGGTTTGCTTCGGGTCTTGATCGGCTAACAATAATGGATCAAAGCTTGTAGTTTCCGGCAATCCATACCAATTGTATAATCTATGATTGGCATCTAAACTTAATTGCCAATCCATTCCTCTGTTAGATTGTTTGTAGTAAATATTAGCTTTGGTATTGTAAAAGGAATCGTCTAACAAAACATCTTTAATGCCTCCTTGAGAGGAATGATGTTGTACAAATACACCAAATTCCGAATCTCTACTAGGCGTGGTTTTAATATATGCTTCAAAAAGTGGTGTAGTATAATTTCCAAAACCGGCAGCGATATAATTATCAAACAAACGCTCTTTTTTAGGTCGACTTACTCCCTTTGCCTTCCCTTTAGAGGGTGTAAAAGTAGAAGCAACAGGTACTGAATTAATCTGGTAGGATATGACTTTTTTGTCTATATTCTCCTCATCTATTATTGGATTATCATTTATTTTAAAGGCATCCGAAATAGTTGGAGTATAAGGTTTTACAACAGAAATAACCTCTGTATTTAAGGTATCTTTGGGTTGCTGAGCCCAAACCCCTATAAAAGATAATAAACTTAGTAAACTGGTTATTTGTATTTTATTCATTTTATTTTTATTTACTTAATAGTATACATTAGTGGATTATTCAGGCAGTACAGAATCATTGGTTTTTGCTTCTTCTTTTTTGATACGTTTCAGCTCTTCCGTGGCTTCTTGAACTACATCATCAAATTGTTTAAAATTCTTTTTAACACTTTCTAAAATATATGTGGCTTGATACGCATCTTTTAATTCGTAAAAATTCTTTGCCATAACAATAAGCCCTTTTGCTCCCCAATATTTATAGGCAGCATAATCGGATGCAATTTTCTGAACGACTTTATTCGAATTTTTATAATTCCCATCTTGATGTTTAAAATAGGCATTATAGTATAAAGCCTCGGCCATTAACTCTCCGGAGGCCGTTGCTTCCACTTTTTGATAAGCAGTACGTGCTTTTATTTCATCTTCTGTTTTTATAGCCGAACGTGCAATTATTACATAGGCATCCGATTTGACTTTGGCATCAATTCCCGAATGATCCAATACTTTTTCGGCATACTGCTCTGCTTTCTCATAATTGTCTTCATTATAATAGGCTTTCATCAAGTTACTTTGTGCATAAATCTTATTTTGGGGATGATCGGCAACTTGTTCTAAACGAATTAATAAAGGTTTAGCTTTGGCCCATTTATTTTGATTTAAATACAATTGTGATAATTTGGATAAGGCTTGTTCGGTAAACTCATTCTGTTGTTGGTCCGTCACATATTTGTAATGGGCTACAGTTTCGTTTTCCCTATGTTGACTCTCTAAAGATTGAGCTAAATAAAAATGTGCCTGAAGTGCGTGTAAACCTCTTGGAAAATTTTGTAAATATTTTTTAAAAGCCGGAATAGCTTTGGCATATTCGTTCATGACAAATTGCTTTTCGGCCGATTCGTACATATCGTTGTCTAACTCTGTATTAGAAACATTGATAAAATCTAGATTTTTTACCCAAACCGCATATTCATCAACACGTCCGGTATCTACGTAGATTTGTCGTGCATTTCTAACTGCCTCTTGAGCAATAGCCGTGTTGGGATATCTTCGTACCGCTTCTTTATACATAGCTAAAGCCTCATCATTTTTATTATCATTATAGAATATTAAACCTTTTTTAAGTAAAACTCTTGGAACAAAAGAACTCTTAGGATGCTCGGCTAATAGTTGATCATAACTGTGTAATGCCTCCCCGTTATTATTCAAAGAAGTATAGGTAGTTCCCAGCACATAGAGTGCATCATCACGATAGAGCGACTTTGGATATTTGTGAATTAATTCTTTTAACAAACTTATTTTTTTGGTTTTATTTCTTAGGAAACCATTACTGATAGCGATTTGAAAAACGGCATAATCAGCTGTTTTTGGATTGAGTTGCTGTGATTTCGTATAGGCATTAATCGCATTTTGATAGTTGCTGGTTACAAAATAACTATCAGCTAATCGTAAATAGGCATCATTTTTTTTAGTAAGATCCTGAGCTCCATTGGTAATAAAGGAATTAAAATAAACAATAGCATTTTTATAATCCTTCTGTTTAAAATACACATAAGCCATTTGATAATCAATAGATTGGCTTTCTTCGCAAGTCGATGCTTCCGGTTGGTTTTTAAATGTTGCATACCCTGATAAAGCACTATCAAATAATTGTAATCTATATTGCGATTCAGCAATCCAAAAGATAGACTTTGCTTTTATTTTACCATCGATTGGCTCTGCTAATGCTTTTTCAAAATGACTGATAGACTCTTGATATTTTGCCTTAGAAAATAACTGTATTCCCCTTTGATAAGCTACTTTCTGATAGAGTTCTTTATCGTAGTTTCGAGAGTCTTCCAAATATTTTAACGCTCCTTTGTAATCTTTAGAAACTACATAAGCACTAATGATTAAATCATTAATTTCTTGTTTTTCTTTAGAATTTGGATAGGCTCTAAGATAATCTTGCAAGACCTCGGGTACGCTTTTATAGGGATTTCCAATTTCATAACTCAACTTGGCATAATTTAGATAGGCATCTTCTTGAATTTGGGGCTTAAATTTCATTTGACTAGCATTGCGGAACGCATTGAGAGCCTCTTGTTTTTTATCTAATTCCAGATAACATTCTGCCAAATGATAATAGGCATTTTGAGCTACAGCATTATTACCATCAATAATCTTATTAAAATAAGAGATGGCTTTTTCAAAATCTTGTTGTTTGTAATAAGCATACCCTAATAAATAATAATCGGTATTAGTCCACTTATTTCGTTTACCTTTATATTCTTTAAGATAAGGTATGGCTTGGGCATATTGTTCTAAATTAAAATAGCTTTCCCCTACAATTTTGTTAATTTCAGATTTTTCAACACGATTCGCAGTCGGCAACAGCGGTAGTCCTGCATCTATAGCTTTTTGAAATTTACCCAGTTTAAAATTCATATCGGCCATATAATAGGATACTTTCTTTTTATAAGCTGCATCTTCGGAAACTTCTGATAAATATTTATCAGCATTATCATAATCATCTTGCTGATACGCGATATAACCGTAATAATATTTAGCTCTGGAACCGTACTCTTGAGAGTCTAACAATTGAACAAAATATTTTTTGGATTCTTTAAGATTTTTTGTGGTAAAAAGAGAATAGGCATACTTAAATAGATAATCCTCAAATGCTCTACGACCCATATTTTTATATTTTACCTTCTTTAACCATTTTAAAGCATATACATATCTGCCATTATCATAATAATAACTGGCTACCTCCATAAAGGCATCATTACGTTTGGTGCTATTAGGGTATTTATCCACAAATTCTTGCATCAATTCATCGGCATTTTGTTGCCCTAGACGTACCGCACAATTGGCCGCATAATAATCACAATTAGCGCGCATTTCCGATGTATCATCAAATTGACTTCGTACCTCTTTAAACGCGTGTTGTGCTGCTACATAAGCTTTGTTATGATAAAGTTCGAGGGCGTGATAATAATCACTTAAATCATTAGTATATACAGCTGTTTCTTGTGCTGTTAAAGACAAAAACTGTCCTAGTAGTATCGATAGAAAAATTATTCTTTTTATCATTTTTAGTACTATATAATTAATAATGTATGGTCTAAATCTTGAAATTTTTCAAAGTTAGGAAATGTTACTTGTATTAAACGATAATTTATAATAAAATTGTATAACATCTACTAACAATTCCGGTTTATAACCTATTAATTAGTTTGATATCCTGTCAAAACAAACTTTGGTTTTACAAAAAAAACTTACTTTTGTAAAAACCTATTTTCACTATGTCAGAAGCAATTTTACGTTTAGAGGATGTCTCTATTTTCCAAAGAAACAATCTGGTTCTCTCCAAAGTTAATCTCCAAATAAACAAGGGCGATTTTTATTATTTGATTGGAAAAACGGGAAGCGGTAAAAGTAGTTTAATGAAAACACTGTATGGTGATTTACCTTTAGAAAAAGGAAAAGGTAGCATTGTTGGATTTGAACTGAATCATCTAAGAGATAAAGAAATTCCGTTTCTTCGAAGAAAACTAGGTATTGTTTTCCAAGATTTTAAACTGCTCAATGACCGAAGTGTAAAGGATAATTTGGTTTTCGTTCTAAAGGCTACCGGATGGAAAGACCCTAACCAAATAAACACACGAATTGATACAGTTTTAGACCAAGTAGGTCTTAAGAGCAAAGGTTTTAAAATGCCCTTTGAACTTTCGGGTGGTGAACAGCAACGATTAGCTATTGCTAGGGCTTTACTCAATAAGCCCAAGTTAATTCTAGCTGACGAGCCTACCGGAAACTTAGACCCAAGAACTTCCCTAGAGGTTATGGATGTGTTAGAAAATATCCATAAATCCGGAACGTCTATCTTAATGGCAACACACGATTATTCTTTAATTATTAAACACCAACATCAAACACTTAAATGTGAAGGTGGAAAATTATTTGAAGTCGTTCAGAAACAAAAGGCTTAAAGTAATTCCACAATTTGCATTGCATTTCTTTTAGAATCAAACACTTGTAAAACATTTTGTTTCTTTAATTGAAAAGCCTTGGTATAATCGGTCTTCATCAACCGATGAATTTCTTCTTGCATTTCTTGCTTGGTATTGGCTTTTACACAGAGTGGTTCTAAACCCGTGTCTTCTAAAATAGCCGCATTGCCTAATACAAATCTGCTTTGGTATAAGGCATTAATCAATTTTAATTTAATCCCTGTTTTTTGAAAACTAGGTAGAATATTGATCTGTGCCTTAGCAAATAAAGCGGTCAATTGCCCTTCTTTAGCAATATCAATTAGACTAATATGGGGCAAAGCCTTTACACGCTTTTTAAGTGATTTAGGAAAATGACTACCACCTATAACCAAAGGGTAATCCAAATATTGAAACACTTCAAGCAAAAAATCAACAGCTTTGTAATTATCCGATACTTTTAAATCGCCATGGTAAAAGGCAAATTCCCCTTTCTCGCTCAAATCAATTACAGTTCTATTCTCATGAAAAGGAGGGATGAAAATAGTTTTATCCTTAAATAATTTCTGATAATAGGCAGTTTCAAAAGGCGAAATGGCCAAAATATGATCTGCCTTTGACAGTATCATTTCGTATCTTTTTAATTTAGAAGCCTCTATCTTAAAAAATCTCTTTTTGAAAAAACGCACTTCACTTTCAGCCAATCCTTTATAGTAATCGTGCTCAATATTATGCGTTCTTACCAACACCAATCTATCAGAAAATGTAGTGTCCAATAGTGGAAAAGTAGTATGAAGCCCTTCAAATAAAATAGGATTTTTGTCGGCTTTAAGTCGGTTTATTAAATCCTGACTATTTCTAGAGGCTACAATAAAAGGGTATTTAGAAAGTAGACTTTTAAAAACAGATTGCCGGGGATAATAATAAACTTGATGGCAATAATGTTCTAAAAGATCCTGGCGTTCTCTTTTGTGTTCAAAACAATGAAGTATAAGGGAAACACCTTGTTCCGATAATGCTTTAATCTTATAAAACACATCTATAGCACCACCATAATTAGGAGGGTAAGGAACATCAAAGGAAACAATATGTAATTTTTTTTGACGAATAGCACAAAAATTAAAGGAACAAATTTAGTAGAATTATACTGTATAGCATAAGAAATGAATAGAAACCTCACTCAAAATCCTTTCAAAAAACGATTATTTATTTAAATTCGATAAGAAGACGAGTAATAGTTTACAAGCTCTTGTATTTTTTAATTAGTTTTGTGAAAAATATTCTAGAATGGATCTAAACCTTATACCTCAGATAAAACATACACAGTCCGGTAATTTTTTTTTAATAGCTGGTCCTTGTGCCATTGAAGGAGAAGAAATGGCGATGAGAATCGCAGAAGAGATAAGGACAATAACCGATCGATTACAGATTCCTTTTATTTTTAAAGGCAGTTTTAAAAAAGCAAACCGTTCCAGATTAGATAGCTTTACCGGTATTGGCGACGAAAAGGCACTAAAGATTCTTGAAAAAGTGGGTCGTGAGTTTCAGGTACCAACACTTACCGATATCCATAAAGAATCGGATGCTGAATTGGCTGCTCAATATGTAGATGTACTACAAATCCCTGCATTTTTAGCTAGACAAACCGATTTGTTGGTCGCAGCAGCCAAAACAGGAAAAACAATTGGTATTAAAAAAGGACAGTTTATGAGTCCCTCTGCTATGAAACACGCTGTAAATAAAGTACTACAAAGTGCCAACAAACAGGTTTTTATTACAGAACGCGGAACCATGTATGGCTATCAAGATATGCTAGTCGATTTTAGAGGAATCCCCGAAATGCAACACTATGCTCCTACCGTTTTAGATATTACACACTCTCTGCAACAACCCAATCAGCAAAGTGGTGTAACCGGCGGAAAACCGGAATTAATAGAAACCATAGCTCGAGCCGGAATTGCTGTAGGTGTGGATGGAATCTTTCTAGAAACACATTTTGATCCTTCCATAGCAAAATCGGATGGTGCCAATATGCTAAAACTTAATCATTTAGACACACTTCTTGTAAAACTCACAAAACTTAGAAAGCTAGTTAATGAAATTGACAAGCCCTAAATGGTATCAAATAGTAGAAAGTAACAATAGAAACAGCATCCAAATAATGGGCACACTTTCTACCCAAAAAGAGGCAAAATATTTAGATTGATTGGGTTTTGTGTTCACTAAAAACAAAAAACTAAGTAAAGTCACAAATACATCTGAAATAAAAAAATGAGAGCTATATCGTAATAACACCAAGTCTAAGGCAACATATAGCAACAACATTAATAATCCTATTTTTATAGATTTACCAACCCCTATCCATTGTGGTAAGGTGTTGAGTTTTTGTGCGTCTGATTGTAAATCCCTAATATCAAAAGGGATTACTAAAACAAATATCAAAAAGAAGCGTTGGATAAATTGTATCCAAACTACCGGATCATCCAAATATCTGTATAAAGGAAATAAAACGCCTACAATTGCCCAAGTCAAGGCAACACTTATCACTTTTAAATTAGGATAATCACGAAAAGTAACCCATTGTCCTTTCCATCTCAATACCGGGAATACATAACCAAAAGTCAATAAAAAAGCCGGAATCAAAATACGTAATTCATTTATATCAAAAAAAGGAATGAAATACACCATCCCAATTAATGACAAAAGCATTACTAAAGGAACATACCAAGATTGATTTTTTAAAACTGGTAAGGAGACCTTATTGTAGGTAACTTTACCTTCAAAAAGTCGAATAAAATTATAGCTAAACAAGGTGCTAAAAAAAGTAAACAATGCGTAAGTAACACCAAAAGAATTATTGTAATTATAACAACTAATAACTATAAAAACTCCAGCAGCTATACTGACATGTATATTAGATTCTAGATAAAATATAAAGAGTCGTTGTAAACTTTTCATCGCAGTAAAATTACAGCTATTTTCAAGACTTAAAAACAATTTTTTTTACCCTTTTCAAGGGTATTATTTCAAAGAAAAATTATATAACACTTCTACTAATTTTTGTAATTTTGACACCTAAATTTTTTCCAAATGAGAACAGATTCTTTTAAAATAAGACAAATTGGACCAAATGCACAAGAACAAGCCGAAATGCTTCAGACTTGTGGTGTAAACAGCCTTGATGAATTAATTAACCTTACTATTCCAAATGACATTCGTAAAAAAGAAGCCTTACAACTTCCTAAAGCTATGAGTGAAAAAGAATATATGGCGCATATTCTTGAATTAGAAACCTTGAACAAAGAGTATAAAACCTACATCGGATTAGGATATCATCCTACAATAATGCCCGGTGTTATTCAAAGAAATATTCTTGAAAATCCGGGTTGGTATACTGCCTATACACCTTATCAAGCTGAGATTTCTCAAGGACGATTAGAAGCCCTACTAAATTATCAAACGATGATTTCTGATTTAACGGGTATGGAGCTAACCAATGCCTCTTTGTTAGATGAAGGGACCGCAGCTGCCGAAGCGATGATTATGCTTTATAACACACGAAGTCGTCATCAAAAAAAAGAAGGAATTCATAAGTTTTTTGTGTCGGATAACGTTTTACCCCAAACCATTGCCGTGCTAGAAACACGATCTGAACCCCTTGGCATAGAACTGACCATAGGTACTTATGACAGCTTTGATTTTTCAACGGAGTATTTTGGTTTATTACTACAATATCCGGGTAACAATGGTGAAATTATTGATTACGCTAATTTTGTAGAAAAGGCACATCAATCCGATATAAAAGTGGCGGTCGCTGCCGATTTATTAAGCCTCGCTCTACTAACACCTCCTGGTGAATGGGGTGCCGATATCGTCGTGGGAACAACGCAACGCTTTGGAATTCCAATGTCATATGGGGGTCCACATGCTGCCTATTTCTCCACAAAAGAAACCTATAAGCGGCATATTCCGGGTCGTATCATCGGTATAACTGAAGACGCCGATGGTAAAAGAGCCTTACGGATGGCACTTCAAACCAGAGAGCAACATATTAAAAGAGAAAAAGCAACTTCAAATATTTGTACCGCTCAGGTATTACTAGCCGTAATGGCAGGAATGTACGGTGTTTATCATGGTCCGGATGGCATTCGTTATATCGCTTCCCAAATTAATAAGCTAGCTAATTCACTTAAAGAAGGACTTGAAAAGATGGGAATCGTTCAAGAAAATAAAACTTTTTTTGATACCCTTATCGTTAAAGTTGCCGATAGTAAAAAAGTAAAAGAGCTTGCCGAAAAAAATGAGATCAATTTTTGGTATATCGATGCACATACCCTTAGTATCTCTTTAAACGAAGTGGCTACTTTGGATGATGTGAATCAAATTCTTGAAATCTTAGCCGAAACTGAAGCCAAAAATTTGGTACGTTTAAACTCACTTTCACAAGACACTAGTATTCCCAAAACTCTTGTACGATCTTCTAATTTTATGACTCATGAAGTTTTTCATCGTTATCATTCCGAAACAGAAATGATGCGCTATATCAAAAAACTGGAGAATCGGGATTTATCATTAAATCATTCTATGATTTCATTAGGCTCATGTACTATGAAATTAAACTCTGCAACTTCTATGATTCCATTAAGTTGGCATAGTTGGGGTGATGTACACCCGTTTGTTCCTATTGAACAAGCAGCAGGTTATCAAAAGGCATTAAAAGGTCTAGAAGAAGCTCTTAACGAAATTACGGGATTTGCAGCAACCTCCCTACAGCCCAATTCAGGAGCTCAGGGGGAATACACCGGTCTAATGGTTATACGAGCCTATCTAAAATCAATAGGTCACTCCCAACGAAATATTGTGTTAATACCGGCTTCGGCTCACGGCACCAATCCGGCGTCAGCTGTAATGGCAGGCTATAAAGTGGTCGTTATCAAAACAAACGAAGCAGGTAATATTGATGTTGATGATTTAAAAGAAAAAACTACACTTTATGCTGAAAATCTGGCTGCATTAATGGTAACCTACCCTTCTACGCACGGTGTTTTTGAAAGTGCTATTAAAGAAATCACTAAGATTATCCATGATAATGGAGGTCTAGTCTATATGGACGGTGCCAATATGAATGCGCAAGTTGGCTTGACAAACCCCGCCATTATTGGTGCTGATGTCTGCCATCTAAATCTACATAAAACCTTTGGTATTCCTCACGGTGGTGGTGGACCGGGGGTTGGACCTATTTGTTGCACCACTGATTTGGCTCCTTTTTTACCGGGTAATCCATTAGTAAAAACCGGTGGAAGCCAAGCTATTTCTCCGGTTGCTTCAGCACCTTGGGGTTCGGCACTGGTAACTATTATATCGTATGCTTATATTAAGATGTTGGGTAGCGACGGGTTAGAAGAAAGTACTAAAATAGCCATTCTTAATGCCAACTATTTACGTACACGATTAAGCGAATACTATCCGGTATTATATACAGGAGAAAATGGCTATGTAGGGCACGAGATGATTGTTGATTTTAAAAGCTTTAAAGCTAAAGGAATTGAGGTAATTGATATTGCAAAACGTTTAATGGACTATGGATATCACGCCCCTACCGTTTCTTTCCCTGTTCATGATACTTTGATGATTGAACCAACAGAAAGCGAAAATAAAGCGGAATTAGATAGATTTATCGATGCGATGGCTAGCATAAAAAGTGAGATTGACGATCAGGCTTTTACCGATCAAAATTCTGTATTAAAAAATGCTCCACATACACAAGAGCTATTAACCGCCGAAGAATGGCCTTATAGCTACTCCAGACAAAAGGCAGCCTTTCCATTGGATTATATTAAAGAAAATAAGTTCTGGCCCTTTGTGAGAAGAGTCAATGATGCTTACGGTGATAGACATCTTGTGTGTAGTTGTAATCCCATTGAAGATTATATGGATTAACTGCAACTTTTTTTCTTTGTGACTGATCTATAATACTATAAAAATTTGATGAAAAAGCAGGCTGTTAAAACAGCCTGCTTTTTGGTTTAAATTATAAAAATCTTTATAATTTTTTATAACACAACCACCAATCATAACATTTATATTCTCCATTTTTGGCTGCTTCTAAACGAGCAGATACGAGTTTGGTGTCTGTTGCCGGTGGAATAATAACACTATCTTCTATCATTTCATTATTAGGCCAATTGGCAGGCATTGCCACTTTATTGGCATCAGAAATTTGTAAGGCTTCTACAATACGAAGAATTTCATCCATATTTCTACCTAACTCTTGGGGGTAATACAACATGGTTCTTAAAGCTCCAGTAGGATCCACTACAAATACAGCACGTACCGTATTCGTTCCTTTTCCAGGATGAATTATCCCTAATTTCTCAGCAACTGATCCTGTATCGGCGATGATTGGAAATTCTATTTGAATATTCATATTATCTTTAATCCATTCTTCCCATTTTAAATGAGCAAAAACCTGATCTACACTCAAACCAATTAACTCGCAGTTTAAAGCTCTAAACTGTTCATACCGTTGTTGAAAAGCTACAAATTCTGTAGTACATACCGGCGTAAAATCTGCCGGATGACTAAATAAAACAAACCATTTTCCTTTGTAATGTTCCGGTAGATTTAGCATTCCTTGGGTTGTTTGTACTTTCATTGCGGGAAATAATTCACCTAATAAAGGCATTCCCTTTTTTTCTACTTGTTTTTCCATTTTATTATTATTTAAAATTAAATTATTAACTTACATAGGCATTAAGCATCCATAATGTTTTCTCTGTTTCTGTAATATAATCGCTCATCTGACTAACTGTTCCTTCGTCTTCAGCATCTCCTGCCGTAGCTAAAATTTCACGTTCTTTTGCAATAAGAATTCTAAAATTGTCTATTACTTTAGTAATACTTTCACTCCCTACTCTATCTTGCTTATTCGACAAAATAGTTGCTTTCTCAAGGTAGTCTTCAAAGGTGTGAAAAGGTACACCTTGAAGCGTTAATATACGTTCAGCGATCTCATCGACTTTTAGCACGGCATCTTCGTAAAACTCTTCAAATTTTAAGTGTAATTCAAAAAAATTCTTCCCCTTAATATTCCAATGAAATCCCCGAAGGTTTTGGTAAAAAATTTGGTAATTAGCTAATAAATCGTTGAGCATATTTACTAATACCTCCGATTTTTTTTGATCTAAGCCTATGTTGTTTTTCATGATGTAAAATTTAAATTATTATTATTTTCTATCACAAAAGTAGGTCAAAGATGTACTCCAATACAGCAAATACAATTCTTTGTTTTTATTTATGTATAACTATAATCTATTGTTTTAAAAAAAACAATACGCAACAACAATAAGAGGGAGGCGCTTGGTAAAGCATCCTCCCTCTTAATTCCCCCCAAAAAAAATATAATTATGTTATCAATAAGTTTATACACAATTAAGGCATCAACGCCTTTAAACAGTAACTCCACACAAAGATATCTAATTAATAATTAAAAATCAATGACTCAAATGCGTCATTTTTTAGTCAGCAAATTTGTGGTTAATACTCTATTAATCTTACCGGAACCCGTATAGATGAACTGAGTAAAATAATGGACTTCTTTAGGTATTTCAAACTTTGTTAATTTTGCTTGCTGCCAAATAGTATGAATATCTTTATAAGCAATCTTAGATTCTACAAGCAACAGTAAGCGCTCGCCCAAATGTGTATCGGGTCTTGAGCTGATAATGAAGGGATCCTTAATAAAGGGGGCTATTTTCTGTTCTATTCGTTCCGGAAAAAGCTTAACTCCCCCACTATTTATGATATGATCAAAACGACCCAACCAATAGAAAGAATATGGTGTTAGCAAATTGATTACATCATTAGTTATGATTTTTTGGGAGGATATTTTTTGTGCTTCTATGACCAAACAATTTCTAGAATCTTTTGATAAAAACACATTAGGCAAGGCCATATAGGGATTGTCTTTCCCTTGTTCTAACTTTCTTACCGCAATATGAGTCACTGTTTCAGTCATACCATAAGTTTGAAAGACCGAAATAGGCAACCGGCTTAGTTTTAAGATCAACTCATCAGATAAAGGAGCGCCACCAATAATCAGTTTTTTTATTTGTGTAATCCGATCAAAAGAATTTTGAACTTGTAAGGGCACCATGGCACAAAAATCAAAAGATTCATCTTTGCCCAATAATGGTTTTTGATCCGGCAAAACAAGCTTTAGATGCCAGCCTAAATGAAGGGCTCTTATCCACATCATTTTACCGGCTATATAATGTGACGACAAACAATGTAATACACGTGTTTTAGAGGGCAAATCAAAAAAAACACCGGTAGCTTCTGCACTAGCCAACATGGCCTTTTTAGAAAGTCTAATTTCTTTAGGTTTCCCTGTAGAACCGGAAGTATAAACAGTAAGAGTTGTAGTATCATCAAACCATTGTTCTAGAAAAGGATAACTTTCTTTAAAATTATGCGCAACAAAATCTAAAAACGCATTTATTGATGAAAAGGCCTGTCCTTCTAAACGAAAATCCCGATGAATTTGGATGCTTGACAAATGCTTGCTTTTTAAGATTCAAAACTACTAAAAATGCAATTAAATAATCTTATCAAGTCACAAAATAACTACTAATCGATAATTATTTTTATCCCACTGGAAATAATCGATGCTTTAAGACCTGTTGTTCGTTGGTAATACTTATAACGAACATTAATCGATTTTAAGCGTAATTTCCACAACTTCCGCTTCATAATAATATCTGTATATTTTAAACCGATACCATATTGGTTCGATGAAAATTCTGACAAATCATAATCTGAGGTATAATAAGTTTCTGTAGATAAATGTGTGTTAAAAGGGGCAAAATAATCTGCATTATTTTGAACATAATATCGATAGGAAGGATATAAAGTAAACCATTTTCCTAGCTTTATGGGCAATTCCACTTCATATGTATGTGCCAATATACCCCAATCGTCCCAATAGAAACGGTAATAATTTCTTAGGGTTAAAAATTCATTAATATAATAATGCAATCTAATACCTGCTGGCACTTTGAACCTATCCCTAGGCAAGCGTTCTATATCATCCGCTAACATAAAAAAATCGGTATTAGTGGGGCTATCATAGACTTTGCTCGGCGAATAATTACCGATATAATACTTATCGGTATCAGAAAAGTAGATTCTGTGATATGGCGTTGATAATTGACCTTGTTGTTTCACCAAATCAAAAAATACGGAGGTTTGTAATTTTTTTGATACTATTTGAGAAAAACTCACAGAAATAGAATAGGAATTCCTTTCATTAGCTGTAATTTTTGAAAATTTATAAGGATTATAAGTTCCACCGTTTTCGGATAGTATTGTTACATTATTAAAAAAACCAGCATTTAAATTACCATGTACCTCTTCAAAAGTTTTAAGTTCAGTAGGATATTCCGGACGCCATTGATCGAGGTAAATATTCGCTTTAACACCTATCTCTGTATTTTTCTTATTGAACAAATGTGTATATCCTGCACCAAAGCCAAATGAGGTATAATCGTATTCCGTACTAAAAGAAAGATGTGCATTCCAAATTTTATTTCGTGAATCACTAGAATGGGCATAGGATGCCGAAAAAGAACCCAACACATCACTTTTTGAAGCTCCTGATGAGGCTAACCAAGGACTTCCTATTACAGAAGAGGCTGTTCTTTGGGTCATTCGGTCATCATCATCGTCGTCATCTTCTCCACCCCCACCTGAAGCGCCGGATTTATTTAAATCAAATGGGTTTAAATTACTAGATGAAGCAGAAGAATAAGCCGATAAACCGGCATCAATGGTTAATACATCATCGTTATTTATTGGTATACTTAAAACAACCGTGGGAGTTATATCCCAAAGTTCTTCTGTCCCAATACCTCCACCTACTGACGAGTTATTCCCTTCTTGTGTATAATAACTCATCAACTGATCTACTTCGGCTTTATCCAATACTTTTTTCTTAAAAGTCTTGGATTCTTTCGAATCAGGTTGTTGGGCTAAAGCAGGTATAACCAATAATACAAATATAAACAGGTTACTAATTTTTCTCATACTATATATTTTATTAATTACAACCACAGCCACCGCCACTTTTACCACCATTAGCTCCTGATGCAGCTTCCCGATACACCTGAAAATTAGTTTCAAAGCGCTTGACCTTTTGATCGGATAATTGCATATCCGGATCGTTAATATAAACTTTCTGATATTCTTTAACGACCGTACACGAACTAAAAATCCCCGCGATGCTCAATACTATTACTATTTTTTTCATTGTTGTGATGTTTTAAATAAGAGATTTTTTGAGGTGTGGAACTTGTTGTTATCATCAACAATGATTACTTCAACACCCTTTAGTTGATTAATAAAATTGATCCCTACATCAACCCCCATTACAAAAACCGAAGTGGCTAATGCATCAGCTAGTTCTGCCTTTGGGGCAAAAACAGTAACACTTTTTACACCTGTAGTAGGATATCCCGTCTTAGGATTGATAATATGGGCATAGCGTACGCCATTAAAAAAGACATATTTTTCATAATTACCGGAAGTAACCACAGCACGATTATGTACCGGAAGCCAACTGAATACTTTTTTAGTATTTAATGGGTTTGTAATACCGACCATCCAATCTTTACCATCGGGTTGTGTACCCCAAGCATTTAAATCGCCCGAAGCATTAATAATACCTGATGTTACTCCTTTTGAAACCAATAATTCTTTTGCTTTATCGGCAGCATAACCTTTTCCAATACCACCAAAACCTATTTTCATCCCTTTTTGTAGTAAAAAAACAGTTTTATTTACCGGATCCAACACAATATTTTGATAACCAATTTTTTGGACTGATTTTTTAATACTTTCCTTTGTTGGCATTTTGGTCATACTCCCATCAAATTTCCATATTCTATCCATAGAAGCGTAAGTTATATCAAAAGCCCCATTCGTTATTTTGGCTATTTGAATACTTCTCTTAATCAATTCGAATAATTCATCATCTACTTTTACAGGCTTTATTCCTGCATTTCTTATTATTGATGAGGTTTGTGAATCAGGGTTCCAAGATGAAATTAACTGCTCTATCCTTTCTATTTCGGTAATAGCCATCTTTATAAATGCTTTTCCCCTTTCTTCTGAAGCAGCAACGACACTTATCTCAAAGTCGCTCCCCATCAACAGCAAACGCTTTTTGTATACTTTTGATTGTGAATATCCGTGAACTGTAATCACAAAAAACAGCAAAACCAAACCTACTCGCTTCATCTATTCAAGTGATTGTAGATGAGAAATATAAGACTCCGGGCTTATATCTTTATAGCCGGTTTCTCCAAGCACTTTACCTTTACTGTCTAATAGTAATACTAATGGAAAATATCCATTGGGATTATACTGTTCTGCTATAGCTTCATTTTGCTTTGTAGCTTCTTTGGATAAGCGATTTTTCTTTTTTCTAGGAAAATCAGCTTTTACCAAAACCCAATGTTCCGATGCATAGGAGGTAAAGGCTTCCGATTCCCAAATATTCTTTTCTAATTTGATACAGGGTGCACACCAATCGGATCCGGAAAAAACGAGAATAATATGTTTATGCTCTGTTGCGGCTTGATTCTTCGCCTTTTGTAAATCTGTTTGTCAATTTTGTGACAGTCCAAGCTGTGTGAATCCCAATAAAAGGATTAAGGATAAAGAAATTTTCATAATTAGTAGTTTAGTATATAACTCTAGAATGGTATTTTTAGTATACTTAACAAGCCATTCTAGTCGAAGCAAAATCGTGCTCGGTTATTGAACAACAAACTTCAAATAAACCCTACCTTTCTATAAAATTTTTAATATTCAAAAACACCTTTTAATGATTTTATAGTGAGTTTTTTGGAATTGGAGGCCGCTACACGTCCTATAATTTGAGCGGGAACATTAAAAGATTCGCTAATTTTTATTATTTCATTTGCCACCATTTCAGGCACATACAACTCCATTCTATGTCCCATATTAAAGACTTGATACATCTCTTTCCAATCCGTTTGCGATTCTTCTTGAATGAGTTTAAATAAAGGCGGTATTTCAAATAAATTATCTTTAATAATATGTAACTTATCTATAAAATGAAGAATTTTAGTCTGTGCGCCACCGGTACAATGTACCATACCGTGTATACTCGATCTTGGAATTTGCTCAAATACTTTCTTTATAATAGGCGCATAGGTACGTGTAGGCGACAATACCAATTTACCAATATCTAACGGAATATCTTTTAGAGTGTCTGTTAGATGTTTACTTCCAGAATAAACTAGTTCATCATTTAAATCCGTATCAAAGCTTTCGGGATATTTTTGCATCAAATATTTACTAAATACATCGTGTCGAGCAGAGGTTAAGCCATTACTTCCCATTCCGGCATTATAGTTTTTTTCATACTTAGCTTGACCGTAAGAAGCCAAACCAACAATAACATCACCAGCCTTTATACGGGCATTATCAATAACATCTTCTCTTTTAATACGAGCGATAACTGTAGAATCTACAATAATGGTTCGCACCAAGTCGCCTACATCGGCTGTTTCACCACCGGTAGCGTGAATACGTATACCATAAGCATTTAGTTCATCCAGTAATGAGGCTGTCTCATTGATGAGTGCTTCTATTACCTGTCCCGGAATTTTACGCTTATTACGTCCAATTGTGGACGACAAAAGAATGGAATCCGTTACTCCAACACATAATAAATCGTCAACATTCATAATTAAAGCATCTTGAGCAATCCCTTTCCATACCGACAAATCTCCGGTTTCTTTCCAATAGATATAGGCCAAAGAAGATTTCGTTCCGGCACCATCGGCATGCATCACTAAGCAATACGTATCATCATTTGTTAAATAATCCGGCACTATTTTACAAAAAGCCTTAGGGAACAAACCTTTATCTATATTCTTTATAGCCAAATGAACATCATCTTTTGTAGCAGATACTCCTCTTTGATTATACCGGTCTGACATATATTATAGGTTAGCGTTAGTCTTCTTGTTTTCCATACATTTTGTCATAATAGGCTTGATAGGCTCCTGAGGTCACATTTTTTAGCCAATTGGTATTGTCTAAATACCAATCTACGGTTTTTGACAATCCTTGTTCAAAGGTCATTTCCGGATACCAACCCAATTCATCTTGAATCTTAGAGGCATCAATCGCATAACGCTTATCGTGTCCTGCTCTATCTTTTACAAAAGTTATCAGTTTAGAAGCGGTACCTTTAGGACGCCCTAATTTAAGATCCAATTGTTCACAGAGCAGATGAATCAAATCAATATTGGTCCACTCGTTCAAGCCACCAATATTATAGGTTTCACCTATTTTACCTTTATGAAAAACGGTATCAATAGCTTTAGCGTGATCGGTCACATAAAGCCAATCTCGCGTATATTGCCCATCGCCATAAACCGGTAATTCCTTGTTATTTTGTATGTTATGTATAAAAAGCGGAATTAATTTTTCCGGAAATTGATTGGGGCCATAATTATTAGAACAATTGGTAATTTTATAAGGCAAACCATAGGTATTTGCATAGGCTCTAACCATCTGATCGGACGCTGCTTTAGAAGCCGCATAAGGCGATTGTGGATCATAGGCTGTCGTTTCTTTAAACAAACCCGTTTTGCCTAAAGAACCATACACCTCATCGGTTGAAATATGGAGAAATTGTTTGCCCTCGAAGTGGTTTATCCATATTCTTTTAAAAGCATTTAACAAATTAGCCGTTCCCAACACATTGGTTTCGATAAAATCATTGGGGTTAGTTATGGATCGATCTACATGACTTTCAGCCGCTAAGTGAATAACGACATCAAACCTATAATAGTCAAAAAGTTCATCAATAAATGGAATATCTTTGATATCCCCTTTAATAAATGTATAATTGTCTTCTTTAGCAACATCTTTTAGGTTCTCTAAATTACCGGCATAGGTCAGTGCATCTAAATTATAAACATGATACGCTGGGTAGTTCGTTACAAAATGACGCACTACGTGAGAACCTATAAATCCGGCACCTCCGGTAATTAGCAGGTTTAAAGTGTTCGGTTTTTTATCTTTCATATCATCAGGTATTCTTAAAAAAACACATTATCATAATGCTTAATCTTTCGTCCACAAACTTAACAAAAACAATTGTAATTCACACTGATTCTGTTGAAGTTAATCGAATTGAGATCCTTAAAAAAAATAAAAAAAGGCAACACTTATACATGTTACCTTTTAATACAGTAATAAGATATCTATTTATTTAATTACTAAGGTGTAAGGCATTCTGGCTTGAGCACCTCTCATTTTGGCAAAATGTTGTAGTTCTTTGTAGAGTTTATAATTTTCTACTCCAACCTCTTCAATGATTAATTCTTCTTTAGATTGCATAAAAGGATTGGCTTTAAAAGCATCTTTTATATCTTTTTTGTAACGTGGATACTCCGTTGTTTTATAGTCCGTAACCTTAGCCAAACTTGCCGCGTATACCACTGCATCGTCCAAATTACCCAATTCGTCTACCAAACCCTTTTCTATGGCCTCTTTTCCAGTCCACACACGACCTTGTGCAATAGCATCTACTTGATCAAATGATAAATTACGCCCTTCGGAAACATGACTAACAAAGGTTTTATAAATATCATCAATACTTCCTTTTACATAGGTTTTAAATTCATCGGTAATGGGTTCAAAAACGCTATAAGAAGGGCCTTTATTTGTGGCTACCTGTTCGGCATTTATTCCCATTCTTCCGGCAGCTACACTAAAATTAGGAATAGCACCAAAAACACCAATAGAACCGGTAATCGTAGTAGGTTCCGCATAGATTTTATCGGCATTACAAGCAATATAATAACCACCCGATGCCGCAAGATTCCCCATTGAAACCACTATGGGTTTCTCTTTTTTTAGTAGTTCTATTTCTCTCCAAATTAGATCGGAAGCAAGGGCACTACCACCGGGCGAATTAATACGTAAAACTACGGCCTTAATTTTTTTATCTTTTCGGATTTTTTTAAGTGCTTTATTAATAGCTTCTTGACCAATATAATTTTCATCGCCTTTACCATACATTATCTCACCTTGCGCATATAAAATAGCGATTTTATCAGATGCTGAAGATTTAATACGACCTTTACCTGTTTTGATATAATCTTGAAGGCTCACTTTATGTAATTTTTTATCGGAATCTATTTCTGTTAAGGCCTTTAGTTTATCCACATATTGGTCGAGATAAATAGCGCCATCAACCATTCCGTTTTCTACAGATAGTTTAGCATTTCTCGTCCCTAAATTATCCGCAATATCATTGAGTTCGGCAAGTGTTTTATGGCGACTTTTTGCAATATCATCTAAAAACTCACCCCAAATAGAGTTTAAAAAAGATTCTGTTTGTTCTCTATTGGCTTCGCTCATTTCGTTTTCTAGAAAACCTTCCATGGCACTTTTGTATTTTCCATGTCTAATCACCTCCATCTTGACACCATATTTATCTTGAAAATCTTTGAAATACATACGTTCGGAAGATAGCCCATGAAAATCTAATACACCTACAGGATTCACAAAAATGGAATCGGCTACAGAGCTTAAGAAATAATTCTTTTGTGAATAAATATCAGAATAGGCCATAATAAATTTTCCGGATTCTTTAAAATCAAGTAATTTATCACGTAGCGTTTGCAGCTGTGCTATACCGGCATCCAATCCCAAGACTTCAATACTAATTCCTTTAATCTTATCGTCTGTCTTAGCATTCTCTATTGCATTAATCATTTTGGTCAATGCCATTTTAGCATCATCCTCTCCTAATATTTTTTCAAACGGATTATCGCTTTTTGGGGCATAATCTTTAATTTTTGCCTTTAAGTTCAAGGTTAAAACCGTATTATTTTCAACTTCAACTTTTTTATTGTCATCAAAGGACGATCCCATTGCACTCCCAATAGCTATAAAAATCATCAGAAGTAAAAACAGCCCAATAATAGTTCCTAATATTGCGGCAAATAGATTGCGTAAAAATTTCATTTTTTTAGATTTATTATTACTTTTTAATAGGTAGCAAAAGTAGAAGAATTGTTACAACTTTTTACAATAGTATTATATTATGATTTTAAATCAAGAGATTCGTTTAAGGTGTACAAATAGGGTAAGTTAGATTGTATAAGAAGCTACTATCTCCAACGCTTAAATTGATTTTTCTGATAATATAACATTAATAGATACCCAATAAGCGCACCGCCCACATGGGCAAAATGGGCAATATTCCCCCCTCCAAAAGAGCCAAATATAGAAAATCCGGTGACTCCTGAAAATAAATCTAAAGCTACTAATCCCGGGATGAAATATTTTGCCTTTACGGGTACCGGAACAAAGATTAACATTAATTCTACATCTGGAAATTTAAAGGCAAAGGCCACCAAAATACCGTAAATAGCACCGGATGCACCCACTGCCGAAGAATAATAAATAGCATAAAACTCATTCATCTTTGCTTCAGACACAACACTTTGAACTGCTGTATCGTATTTTCCTGTTACTAATATATCTTGAATACTTGAATTATCGAGTCCAAAAGCTATTAGTTTTTCAAAAATGGTATGGAACTGATAATAATTGGCCAAAGTATAAAGTAATCCGGCTCCCAGCCCTGCCGCAAAATAAAAGAATAAAAATTTATTTCTACCCCAAATAGATTCCAAAGGGCTTCCAAAAGCCCAAAGTGCATACATATTAAACAGAATATGCATAACACCACCATGCATAAACATGCTAGTTACAAATTGCCATATACCAAAATTGGGATTGCCCGGATAAAATAATGCTAAAGCATCGTATAAGGGCTTGCCAATTAGCAAACTAGCCATAAAAAATAACACATTAATAATAATTAAGTGTTTTACGGTTTCTGTTATTCGCATCATAATCGTTGATCTATTTCGTTACTAGTTATGGTCGTAAAACAAGGCAACCCAAAGGGCGATAATTGTGGTTCTTTGCAATTAAACAATGTATTTACCAAATCTTCTTGTTCCGTTGCCGAAAGAGGTTGCCCCACCCGAACTGCCATACTTTTGGCTAAAGTTTTGGCGATAAAATCTACCGGACTAAAATTAGCATCGGGTAAGTCTTCTTTATCAATAGCAATAATATTTTCTAATACACCCATCACTTTTTGCTCATCAATGGCAGTTGGCACTCCGGTTAAGGTTACCGATTCCTTAGAAATGGCACCAAATTGAAAGCCACTACTTTCAAGATCGTCCTTTAGCTCCAACAATAACTGGATATCCGTTTTATCAAATTGCAGTTGCATCGGAAATAAAAGCTGTTGTGTCGAAGGCTCTCCTAGGGTCATTTTAGTTAAAAATTCTTCGTATAAAATACGTTGATGTGCTCTGTTTTGATGGATAAATACCATTCCGGACTTAATCGTACTCACAATGTATTTGTGCTGCAATTGCTGCGTTATGGATTTGGCTGTGGTACTTGTATCTTGAAACAAATCTTGTGTACTGTTTTCTGTATCAGAATGTATAGGCTCAATATGCGTTTTCTGATCTTTTGCCTCGGTATACAAAGCCTCCCAACTCGCTGTTTTTTTATGTTGAAAAGGGTTAAAATTACGGTCTACTTTTACCTCCGGTTCTTTGTCTGGTTGCTTATCTTTATAACTATACGGTGTATCCATATTGGGATCTCTGTTAAAATCCAGTACAGGTGCCACATTGTACTGCCCCAAACTGTGTTTTACTGTAGCCCTAATAATAGCGTACAATTCTTGTTCATTGGTAAATTTAATTTCTGTTTTGGTAGGATGGATATTGATATCAATACTTTCGGCAGGGACTTCTAAAAACAAAAAATAGGTCGGATGATGTGCGTGGGTTATCAAGCCTTCGAAAGCCGTTTTAACGGCATGGTTTAAATAGGGCGATTTAATAAATCGATGATTGACAAAGAAAAACTGTTCCCCTCTTTTTTTCTTTGCAAATTCAGGTTTTGCAATAAATCCTTCTATATTTACAAGGTCTGTTTCTTCCAGAATAGGCACCAATTTTTCGTTCATTTTTTTTCCAAAAATACCAACAATACGTTTTTTAAGATTGGATTGAGGTAAATGATACACCTCATTTTCATTATGGTACATAAAAAATGAGATAGCAGGATGCGCCAGTGCTACGCGTTGCAGTTCATCTATTATATGTCGTATTTCTACTTTATCTGATTTTAGGAAATTTCGTCTCGCCGGTACATTGTAAAAAAGATTCTTTACGGCAATACTGGTACCTTTAGGAGATCCAATAGGTTCCTGACTCATGACCTTACTCCCTTCGATAGTAATTTTAGTACCAAAAGCCGTATTTTCTTGCTTTGTTTTAAGCTCTACTTGTGCTATGGCTGCAATAGAAGCTAGTGCCTCTCCCCTAAAGCCCTTAGTTTGAATATGAAATAAATCAGCCGCTTTTCTAATTTTAGATGTTGCATGTCGTTCAAAACTTAGACGTGCATCGGTGGCACTCATACCTATACCATTATCAATAACCTGAATAAGGGTTTTACCGGAATCTTTAATCAGTAATTTAATACTATCGGCTTGGGCATCAATGGCATTTTCAAGTAATTCTTTGACAACAGACGCCGGTCTTTGTACCACTTCGCCGGCAGCAATCTGATTGGCTACATGATCCGGTAATAATTGAATTACATCTGACATTTGAAACCTTATCTAAATTATTTATGAGTAAATATGGACAAATCAAAATCTATGATATATAAAAAGACTAAAACCAAAATAGCAATAATAATTAGAAGGGTCTTATTCACCCGTCCATCAAAGTTTTTAAGATCTTGGAAGGCATTTTGAAATCGGTTACGAATACTGGGAAGTCGATCAGAGTGTTGACGGTATTCTTCAAATTTATGTTTCATTTCAAAGGGACTACCCTCTCCGTCGTGTTTAAAAAACCGAGGTTTATAATCGAATGTTTTGTTGGTATGTTTTTTAAAAAATTGCACGGATTTTAATAATCTATTGGTCGCAAATGTACAGAAAACAACAGGATAAAAAATATTTTTTTTACTGATTATTTGTTAAAAAAGAAACGAAACAACAAAAGAAAAGGGCAACCACATTCGTCAATCCACAATGTATATGGGAATCATATATGTACTGGTAACCTTAAGATTGTGTTTTTTGGCAGGTTCTAATTGAGGTAAGTTTGCTAAACTCTGATTGATAACGTCTTCTAACTCCGGTAAATACTCTTTAATTTTATTAAAATTTTCTAACTTAACCAAAGAAGCCTTTCCATCTTTATCAATCTTAACATGAATAATAATTGCGGTTGACATAGGAATTGGCGAAGTCAACTCATTTACGTCTAACTCTCCCTGAATAAACTTTGACAATGTTTCTTCAAAACACTTTTTCTGAAAATCAGGTGTAGCCAAACTATCGCAGGACGGAAACTGAGGATACTCATCCACGCTATTAAAATCAATACGATCTGTTTTATTTTGAGTGAATTCTTCAATAAATTGACATGACGAAACAGCCATCGCAAAGAAAAGTAAATAAGCAAGGATTCTTGTCATAATAATGATGAAAAATGATGCTCCAAATGTACAAAATTATTCCAAAAAAAAACACTAGCCCATAATTCCACCCCTTAAGTATAAATTTTCATAAAAATCCACTACAAAAATGCCAAAAAAAATATGTAAGTTTGCAGCCCCGATATTAGTCGGGCTGAATTGATATTTGAACAAACCAAATAAACTATGCAAAATAAAGGACTTATTAAAACATTTGCCATTCTTTTCGGATTGGTAAGTTTGTATTCTATTTCATTTACTTTTTCGACTAAGGGAGTTGAGAATAAAGCTAATGATTATGCTGTAAGCAATGTAAAAGATAAAAATGACGGTAGAGAATTGGCAAAGCTGGAAAGGAAATACCTAGATTCTGTGGCCAATGATACCAACTTATATTTTGATCTATACACCTATAATGATATCAAAGCCAAATCTATTAACTTAGGGCTTGATTTAAAAGGAGGTATAAATGCTATATTACAAGTATCTGTAAAAGACATTTTAAAAGGCTTATCGAATAACTCAAGAAATTCTATTTTTAATCAAGCACTCGAAGCTGCGTCTAAGGCTCAATCCAGTTCTAATAAACCTTATATTGATCTTTTCTATGAAAATTTTGAAAAAATAAGTAAAGGAGAGGTTAAACTAGGCGACCCTGACATTTTTGGCAATAAATCTTTACAAGAAAAAATCAACTTCAATATGCCCGATGATGAGGTTATAAAAGTTATCGAAGAAGAAGTTGACAACTCTATTAGTACTGCCTTTAGGGTGTTGCGTACGCGTATTGACAAGTTTGGGGTTACCCAACCCAATATTCAACGTATTGGACGTTCCGGTAGAATATTAATTGAATTACCGGGAGCTAAAGACATTCATCGTGTTAAAAAACTGCTTCAAAGTACAGCAGAATTACAGTTTTGGGAAGTATATACGAATCAAGAGGTTGCTCAGTTTTTTATTTCGGCAAATACGAAAATAGGCGAAATTCTTAAAAACGAAAATAAAAAGGAAGGTGATACAGCTACCACAGAAAAAAAATCGATTACCGATTTATTAGGAGAAGAAGATCCCACAAAAGCTGAAACGAAGAATAACCTATTTAGTGTTTTTATTCCAAATATTCCACAATCACAAAATCAAATTAGCTCTGTTGTGGGTTATGCTGCTCTAAAAGATACGGCTAAAGTTAATGAATATTTAGGGTTAAAAGAGGTTAAAAAATTAATTCCGGCTAATTTAAAATATGTAAAATTTTTATGGGATGCTAAACC
The DNA here is from genome assembly GCA_024763245.1 of Flavobacteriaceae bacterium. GTDB lineage: Bacteria > Bacteroidota > Bacteroidia > Flavobacteriales > Flavobacteriaceae > DQTL01. The sequence goes on from JANTFW010000002.1 coordinate 89,565, forward strand.
CCGTAAAGATTCTGAGGTTATTAGCCTTTATGCTATTAAATCAAACCGACATAACAAAGCCCCTATTGAAGGAGATGTGATAGATGATGCCCGACAAAGTTTTGGACAACTTGGTATTAATCCGGAAGTGTCTATGACCATGAATTCACACGGGAGCAAGCTTTGGGGTAAAATGACTACTGCCAATGTGGGTAAATTTGTCGCCGTAGTTCTCGATGATTATGTGTATACCGCTCCAAGAGTAAACGATGCCATAACAACCGGTAGAACCTCTATCACAGGACAGTTTGATATTAACGAAGCAAAAGATTTAGCCAATGTGTTAAAAGCCGGTAAATTACCTGCCAAAGCCCATATTGTTCAAAGTGAAGTAGTAGGACCTTCCCTTGGGAAAGAATCTATTCGAAAAAGTATTAACTCCTTTATTTTTGCCTTAACTTTGGTATTGATATGGATGTTATTTTATTATGGAGTTTCCGGTGGTTTTTCGGATATTGCACTGTTGGTAAATATCATCTTCATTTTTGGTATTCTTACTTCTTTTGGTTTTGTATTAACCTTACCCGGTATTGCCGGTATTATCTTAACCATAGGTATGTCGGTTGATGCGAATGTTATTATCTATGAACGTATTAAAGAAGAATTGATTAAAGGTAAAAAATTAAAACAAGCTATTAATGATGGTTTTAGTTTTGAAGGAGCCCTTTCCGCTATTATTGATGCGAATATTACAACAATGCTTACCGGTATTATCTTATATATGTTTGGTACCGGACCTGTACAAGGTTTTGCCCTTACTTTAATTATCGGTATTTTAACCTCGCTCTTTACCGCTATTTTTGTTACCCGCTTATTAGTTGACTGGTATGTGGGGCGTGGTGGAAACCTTACCTTTAACACCTCTATTACCAAAGGTTGGTTCCAAAGCATAAATATCAAATTCTTGAACAAGCGTAAGATT
>JANTFW010000003.1 GCA_024763245.1 Flavobacteriaceae bacterium
AATTCACTCAAATTATCCAGATAGTTCTCATAAATTTGGATTGCCTATGGGCTAATTATCTGAAACTGTGAGCAAAGCTTAGATCGAACTCAGGTTATTACATTCTCTATGAATGTTAAATTTGAACAAAAAAAGGGCGGTTTGTCGTTAACAAACCGCCCTTTATAAAATGTATTATGAAAAAATTAGTTTCCTTTTTCCATTTTTGCTTTTAAAGCTGCTAAAGTTTCATTTACATCTCCTAAAGTTGTAGGGTCTGCATTTTCAACTTTTTTTGCAGCAGCTTTAACTGCTTTTTCTTCTTCTTCTTTATAAGTAGCAGAGTGAGACACCACAATTCTGCGGTATTCTTTACTAAATTCAAGTACCATGAATTCGGCTTCGTCTCCTTTATTAAGTTTGCTACCATCTTCTTTCGTCATATGTCTACCCGGCATAAAGGCTTCTACGCCGTCGTCAAAAATAACAATAGCACCTTTATCCACTTTTTCTTTGACTGTTCCTTTATGTTTAGAACCAACAGTATAGTTTTCTTGATGTTGATCCCAAGGATTTTCAGTAGTTTGTTTATGACCAAGATTTAGTTTGTGCTCTTCTACATTAAGTTCTAAAACTTTCACCTTTAGTTCGTCGCCAACACTTACAAAGTCTGAAGGATGTTTAATTTTCTTAGTCCAAGAAAGATCAGAGATATAAACCAATCCGTCAATACCCTCTTCCAATTCAACAAACACACCAAAGTTAGTATAATTTCTAACTTTACCGGTATGAACCGAACCGACAGGATATTTTTCCGTTACATCAGCCCAAGGATCTTTACTAAGTTGCTTCATTCCAAGAGACATTTTACGTGCTTCACGATCTAAAGTAAGAATTTCAACATCAATGACATCCCCTACTTTTACAAAATCAGAGGCTGAACGTAAGTGCGTTGACCAAGACATTTCCGAAACGTGAACTAGTCCTTCGACACCTTCGGCAACTTCTACAAACACACCATAATCGGCAATAACGACTACTTTACCTTTAATTCTATCACCTACTTTTAGATTAGAATCCAAGGCTTCCCAAGGATGTTCGCTCAATTGTTTTAGCCCTAACTGGATACGTGATTTATCTTCATCAAAATCTAAGATAACAACATTGATAGTTTGGTCGAGCTCTACGACCTCATTAGGATGCGATATACGACTCCAAGAAAGATCTGTAATATGTATTAATCCATCTACACCTCCTAAATCGACAAAGACACCATACGAAGTAATGTTTTTAACCACACCTTCTAATACTTGTCCTTTCTCTAATTGACTGATGATCTCTTTCTTTTGTTCTTCAAGATCTGCTTCGATTAAGATTTTATGAGATACTACAACGTTTTTAAATTCGTGGTTAATTTTAACCACTTTAAATTCCATATTTTTTTCAACGTATTGGTCGTAATCACGAATTGGTTTAACATCAATCTGAGATCCAGGCAAGAATGCCTCAATGCCAAATACATCTACAATCATACCACCACGTGTACGACATTTTACAAAACCGGTAACTACTTCGCCTGATTCATGGGCCGCATTAACACGATCCCAAGCTTTAATTACACGGGCTTTACGATGAGATAATACTAATTGTCCGGTGTTATCTTCTCTTTTATCAACAAGAACCTCTACTTTATCTCCAACTTTTAAAGCTGGGTTATAACGGAACTCGTTTAAAGAAATTACACCTTCTGATTTTGAATTAATATCAATAATTGCCTCTCTGTCAGTCATTCGTATAACAGTACCATCAATAACTTCACGTTCATTAACAAAACCTACAGTACCTTCTAAAGCGGCTTCAAAATCTTTAAGATGTTCTTCATCAACTTCTTCAATGCCTTCTTCGTATTTATGCCAGTCGAATGTATCTAAAAATTCTTGTGGGTCAACCTGAGGTTCTTCTTTCGCTTCTTCTTCGGAGGTTAATTCAGCAACAGGATCTGCAACGTCTTCAACCACTTCTTCTACCACTTCAGGGCTATGCTCTTTTTGTTTTTCTACAACTTCTTTAGTTGCTTTTGCTTCTACTTTCTCTTCAACAACTTCCTTAACTTCTTCTTTCTTGTTTTCTACTTCTGATTTTTTAGCAACGGGAGCTTTCGCTTCTTTAGGTTTATCTGCAGCAGCATAAACATCGGCTTTATCAAATTTTACTACTAATAAGTAATAAAAAATAGCCCGATACTTATTTCGGTTTGATTTGCCCATTTGCTCACATACTTCTGCAATAGCAGTATCTAAGGCTTCGCTATCTTCAAGGCCTAATTTTTTGATTAAAAAATTCTTTTTAACCGTTGTAAGCTCATCAGCTTGTGAACAAGAAACAACCTCTGCATCTTTCTTATAAATAGATGGGCCTAAACCTTTGGTTACTTTTCCAAACAAATCGGCATCTAAAGTAATACCCAACTGGTTTGCTTCTTGTGAATAAAATTCAATCTTTTCTTGTAATTTTGACATAGTCAAATAATTTGTATCTTGTTGTTTTTCAGATTTTTAAACGATAAAACACCAAGAGATGTTATTTTAAAATTTAGAATTAAATAGTCCTTTTAAATCTGCCATCGTAAAAAGGAGTGCAAATTTAGTAATTTTTTTTTATCTAACTACAAGTATTTCAGGAAGTTTTGATGAAATTTTATTTTAACTATCGAGCCAACCAATTTTTAAAATCTTTGACCCGTTCTCGACTTACAATAATGTCTGCTTGATTATAGGTATTTAACTTTATTTGAAGGCGACTGTTGGTGTACGAAATAATATCTCTAATAGCCGAAATATTGATTATAAATTGCCTATTCACTCTAAAAAAAACTTTTGGATTCAGCTCTTTTGTCAAGGCTTCAATACTATTGTCTAACAAATAGGTTTTGGAACTGGTAAGATAAGCGTAACTAGATTTATTCTCGCTATAAATACATTCTATTTGATGCACTTCAATCATTTTGAGGTGCTGGCCTATTTGCACCATAAAGCGTTTTTTATATTCTAAGGCTTTGGGTTGTAAAAGTTTTTTGATTTCGACGATATCAATAGTGGTTTTAACAGAGGATTGAAAATAGTCTGTAAATTTATGTAAAGCCTCTTTTAGTTCATCAACATCTATAGGCTTAAGTAAATAATCAACACTTTTTAGTTTAAAGGCTTTTAGAGCATATTGATCATAGGCAGTTGTAAAAATGATGGCACTAGACAATTTTACTTTCTCAAAAATCTCAAAAGACAGTCCATCGGATAACTGTATGTCCAAAAATATCAAATCAGGATTAGGGTGGGTGGACAGCCAATCAATTGATTCTACTATACTATGCAGCATCACTTCAACAAAAACTCCCTGTTTTTCAAGCAAACGTTGTAAACGCCTAGCTGCCGGTTTTTCATCTTCAATAATAACAGTAGTGAACATCTTTAAGCCAAGTATTAATGATACTGCAAAATAAAGTTTTCTAACGAATCTTTAGCCTCTAAATTTAATTTTTTTCGAATTCTATACCTTGATTTTCGAATTGCCTCAATACTGACATACTGAACATCTGCAATTTCTTTAGTCGATAGACCAATACTGAGGTAAGCCAATATTTTTAATTCTGTTTTACTGAGTTCGGGAAAATCCTTTAGTAATTTATTAAAAAAATCTTTATGGGTATTGACTAATTTGTGTTGCACATCTTCGGCTTGGTCTAATTCATCAGACTTTAACTTTACAAAATCCTTAATCTGCAATACAGATTCTTTTGAAATAATGCTACGATCTGCCACTTTTTCAATCTCTTCATAAATTTGCTTCACTTTTTCTTTACGTTTCTTTACAAACAACAAGGAAATGAGTAATTCCCGTTTTTTTGATTTTAATTCCGCTTGTATTTGTTGTGTTTCTAATGCCTCCACCTTTCTTTTATTTTCTTCTTCAATTTGATGAATTTTTCTTTTTTGTACCTCAATTTTTAGTCTTTTAAAATGATGACGTATTGCAAAATACCATAACATAAAAAGAGTAATAACTAAAATACCTAATAAAACAATAATTAAGAAATATAGTTTTGCTTTCGCCTTTTGATTACTAATGATTTCTTTTTGAAATTTATTCTTTTGCTGTTGTAAAAGAAATTCATTTTCAATTTCAATATTCTTAAATTTATTTTGATAGATCTTTTCAACTATAGAATCTTGTAATTGGCTTTGTTTTTTAAACCAATAAGTCGCTTTTTTGTAATGCCCTCTATTTTCTTCAGATTTTGCCAAGGCATTATAATACTCTACTTGAGTTTCGAAATCTTCCATCTCTACAATGTCTTTTAGTTTCCCGGAAAGTAATTCCATTTCTTTCTCATAATTTCCACGCTTACCTTCAATCTGTGATTTTAAAAAGGTTAAATCCACAAGAGAAACTCTATCCTCAATTTCTTCAGAAAGAGCAATAGCTTTATCTACATTTACAGTTGCCAAATCTAGACTATCTAAATCTGAATAAGCTAATGCAATATTAAAGTAGGCTAAAGAACGGTCGAATTTATCTAAACGATTTTCGTTGAGTAGTTTTTTAAATCTAAATATGGCTGCAGAATATTCTTTTTTATCATTCGCTAAACTTGCCAAATTAATCCGAGCATCCAATACCCCTTGCTTATCATTATTTTTAAGGCTATATATCAAAGCATCCTTAAAATATTTTTCTGCTTTTTGATATTCTTCATTCGTCAAAGCAATAGTACCTATATTATACAATACGGTTTGTAACATTTCGTCTTTTGTAAAAGAATATGTACTCTTTTTGTTAAAGCTATCGATTTCTATTCTTGACAACTCTTCTATCAAACTTTTGCTCAGTAATAAATTCTTATAGGAACTTAAAAAATCATTAAAATTATAATAATAATATGCATATCCTTGATAGATTAGTGCTTCTACCGTACGAAAATGGTGTGCTTTAGCTTGTGCTAAAGCCTGATTGAGTAAATCTAAGGATTCTTTCCGAAAGCCTTTATCTACCAACATTTTAGCTTCACGCCTTAACAGGTGTATTTTTTCAAAGGGTGCTGACAAAGCTCTTGCTTTTTGATAATAATTACTTATCGAGTCAACAGGGTATTCTGTTTTCTTAGCATCAATAAGTGACAAATAATATTGCAATGAATCTTTCTCTGTTTGGGCAAGTATACGCTGTAGACTTCCAAAAATTACAAGTAATATTAGTATAATTTTTTTAGGGTTATTATACATTTTATATCTGTTATAGGTTACTTTTTTATTAATATAGTTAGTGGTAATAAAATAGCATTATTATTAATAGCTATTAGATTGTAGTATAAAGGTGTTTTGGTCCTGTATAGAGATATTGGTTCAGGATTAACACTAAGATACTGGATATTATGTTGCATTAGATTTAGAATAGCTCTAGCTTTATCAAAAAAATGATAATCATTTTTATACATAGCAAGAAAACATTAATTAATAACCAAGTTTATACAAAAAAGAGTCGTTTATTTTTATCAAAGTAACAATTTGTAAAGAATTTAGCAATTAATCTAGAGACTATTACATATCCTTCGGCATAAGTTTCAAAAATTATAATAGCCATTTTAATATTACTTATAGCACAGTTAATGCCGTTGTTTTAAAATTAAAAAAAAATCATCTTTGAATTCCAGTTGACAATAATAAAAAACTAAAAGTGCAATCCTATTTTGGAGCATTAATTTATCCTTTGGTTTAAAAACACTAAAGTACAAAATTTAAACTTTATCTACAACATTCAATAAACACAAATATATTTTATAAAAAGATATAAGACCATTTCTATAGCCTAAAAAAAGCCTGCCAAGTTAAAAAATAAACTCGACAGACTACCCCTTTTCCCCATTTTTTCTGGGTGTTAAAAAATACAAAATAATTATACTATCTAATATTTTTAACACTTCAAAAGTACTAGAACCATATCAAAAAAGAATTAACTACCTATGGACAAAATATAGACATTCTATAATTTTAAAATAATAACAAAAACAAATAATACATAAACAAACAGCCTACACTTTAGGATAATAACCGAAAAAGCCTACTTACTCTATTTAAGATTAAGTAGACTTTTTACATTTTTTTTGGGAGTGAAGTAAAAATACCATTATAAAGAATAGTAAATCTATTCACAATACAAAAATAATACAGCAAAATAAAGAGACTTAACTTTTATTGGGGACAAAGTATAGACATTTAACCCATTTTAAGAATAAGGAGCCATTACTCAAGATGCCTTTTAAGAAGTTTTATCTTTATCCATAATCTCTTGCAATTTTCTTTTTTCCCACTCTTTGCTAAAAAACAAGTTCTTTCCAAATACGCCATACCAATGAAAAAACAAACCAATACCCCAAAATATTGCTGTTGAAAAAAGTTCCCAATTAAAGCCATGCCACCCTTCTGAATTAATTCTCAACACTATCAATATGAAATTGATAATTACATACACACTTAAATGGCTGTAAAATCCTTTTATTTGTTTCACTCTTTTTTTAGCTCTTAAATAACGATCTTCTTGTATTAAATCTTTCATTTCTTTAAATTTTAAATTATTATTTCCACATTTCTTTAGCGTCTTCTTCTAAAATTTCTTCAATTTTTCGTTTTTCCCAATCCTGCCCTAAAAACAAATGTCGATTATAGGCTTTTAAATAACTAAAAAATAATCCTATACCCCACCCGATTAATGGAAAAATAAACCACTTATATCCCCAATACGTTGAATAATTAATATAAACTAAAATGGGTATAATTATACAAAAGGAAATTAAATTTGTATAAAACTCCTTAATTCGTTCTACTTGTTCTCTGGCTTCCAGATAGCTGTTTTCTTGATTTGTCTTCATATTATATATTTTTGATTTTTGCGTTAACAGGGGAAGTTTCACTATAAAACTATCCGTTGACTTTTTAATAGAAATCTCTTTTTCCGTAAGTAGTGCATAGCGGTCAATAATGTTATGTAGCCCTATACCTGTGCCTCCTTCATAGCCTTCTTTTTTTGTATAATTATTGGTTATTACTAGTTGCCCGTTTTCTTCCTTAATACTTATACGAAGTGGATGGGTTGTACTTAAACTATTGTGCTTAACAGCATTTTCCAACAACATTTGTAAAGCGAGAGGTACAATTTTATAATTAGGCCTACTAGCTACTTCCGGCATATCGACCAGTAATGAGCCTTCAAAACGCATTTGTAGTAGCTCCATATAATTCTTGGCAAAATCCAGTTCATCATTTAATAAAACCAAATCTTTATCCTTCTGTTCTAACACATATCTATACACCCTAGATAATTTAGCTGTAAAGGCTTCTGCTTTTTGCGGATTCTCTTCAATTAGGGATGTCAATACATTAAGACTATTAAATAAAAAATGAGGATCTAACTGACTTTTTAAGGTCTCGTATTTTGCCGATTCTGTTTTAGCGACTACTTTGTGTTTTGTTATGGTCTGCTTTGTAATCGTTTTATAAAAATTGATAACATAAAAAACCAGAACAATAACTAAGGTTAATATCAGTGAATAGAAATACATGAGGGCAGATTCATGTGTTATAAAATATTGCCACGTATTATTTTCGATTAATAAAACGGTAAATACCCGCAAGGCAATGATACTTATCATAGATACTATAACAGCACCCAAAGCACCAAAAATGGCACGTTTTTTTGGTATTTCTTTCCATGGGAACATCCTGTCTAATTTCCGTACTAGCAACATATTTGCTGTACCAATAACAAAACTATAGATAAAATAAATCCCGAACTTTTGTAACTCCAGAGTAAAGCCTCCCCATTGGCCTCCACTTATCCAAATTCTAGTTTGATCAAAAAGATAAATTCCGAGTGCTATTACAAAAACAGGTTTAATATACTTACTTACTAACATTTTTACTTATTTTGTTGGATTAAAAGTACGGTTTTTTAATATATTCGTGTTTTTCTATTTTAAAAGGTAATAATAAGTGATACATCCTCTTTGTCCACAGTAAAGCTTGATAGTCCAAACTGAGGCGGGCCATAAACTACAGGATTATTGGATGCCCCATAATCTTCTGTAGGCATAAAACCATTAAAATCCAACTGTTTATTATCATTTTCGTCATGATAACAAATAATTGCATAAGTACCTTCGGGGACATTTGTAAAGCTTACCTGAGTAGTGTTTGCTTGTATAGTTCCAATTGCACTTTGAAAAGGAGTACGCAATTTAAAATGCTCCTCTGTATCATAGAGCGAAAAATAAACTTTTCCGTTATTAGAACTAATTTTAGGAATTTTTACAAGAATAGTTACACCTTTTTTTTGCAAACTGTCTTTAGCGATAGTTTCTTGTGCTCGAGTAATAAAACTGAGTAAACTGATTAATACGGTAATTGAAATTCTTACTAACATAATGGTATTTTTTATAATTATTATGGGTCAAAAGTCTCATGTTTGGACAACTCCAGCAAAAAAAACATACCCAACTGTCAAATAATGTTGCTGAATTGTAAAAAGACTGGTATTATTGTAACAAATTCTCAAAATTGTATACTCATTTATTAAATTAACTACGCAAACGTGACGGCTGAACTCGAAAAGAGATTTATCAAAGAGTTAGAGGAAAATCAGAACATCATCCATAAAGTATGTAAAGCATACACTACAAATAGGGATGATCACAATGATTTATTCCAAGAAATTAGCATTCAGTTATGGAAAGCGTATGATAAATTTCGAGGGGATTCAAAATTTAGCACTTGGATGTATCGTGTGGCGCTTAACACAGCTATTTCGCTTTACAGAAAATCCAAAAGAAGTATAAAAACCGGCGAATTATATGATAATTCAAAAGAATTAATCTATGAAGAATACGACGATACAACGGAAGTACAGTTAGCCACGCTGTACAAAATGATTCATCAATTAAATGATATTGAAAAAGCATTAGTACTCTTATATTTAGAAGATAAATCGTATAGAGAAATAGCCCTTTGTTTAGGGATTAGTGAAGTAAATGCCCGTGTGAAAATGAATAGGACCAAAACAAAGTTAAAAAAACTAGTAAACCCTTAGAATGGAAGATTTAAAACAATATAAAGACGTTTGGAGACAACAAGAATATAAGGATCTACAAGTAGATGAGAATACCCTTTCCCAAATGATTCATCGTAAATCCTCATCAATCGTAAAATGGATATTTTATATCAGTTTGATTGAATTTCTGGTGCTAACACTCATCAATATTTTTGTAAAATTAGATGAAAATGAAACCGATCTAAAACAGATGGGACTCGGTCAATTTATGAATTGGATTACTATTATTGTAGGCTATATTATTCCTTTATTTTTTATCTATCTTTTTTATAAAAATTACAAACAAATTTCAGTAACCTCTACCACTAAAGCACTAATTCATAGTATTCTTAAAACACGAAAAACGGTTATGTATTATATCATAACCATTGTGCTTGCCATTACCATTACACTGTTGTATAGCACTTATGCTATTTTACATTCTCCAGAATACGCAGGTCTATTAGCTGATTATAGCACTAATGGTGAATTACTATTGTGGGGCATTGTTATCTTATTTATCCTAGCAGTAGATGGTTTATTACTCTTATTCTATTTTTTATTATATGGATTATTAGTACGTAAATTAATTTTTAATTATAAAGAACTAACTAAACAATAAAGGAGTTGAATATAAACAATGGGTTTAAAAGGAAGTTGGACACAAGTAAATAATAAAACTGTCAAATCTGCAAAAATGAAAGATTAGTTAATTTCTGAATTATAAACTGTCCTATTTTTAGGGAAAGCTATTTTTTTAGGGAAGGCTACAGGGAGTAATAACTGCCGTAATATTAGTGCACTATTTCAGTTCAAACAAACCGGACTTAATTATATGAACTATCATTTTTATTGTGGTAATTCAAGGCGCTTTCCGAATACTAAAAATAAGTAAATAATGTAAACAACATAGAAGCCCAGATATAATTAAGAACTTATTCTTGACTATTTACGAAAATTCACGCTCACTTTCTATATGGTTTTTATTTACTAGATTTGAAACGTATACATATCACTAATCTTATCAAAAAAACAGCTATTATAGCCCACTACTAGTAATGTCAAAAGAAAAGAATTATATAGAAATTAACCGACAATCCTGGAACAACAGGACAGATGCACATATTAAATCTGAATTTTACGATGTAGAAAATTTCATCAAAGGAAAAACTTCATTAAATAGTATTGAGCTAGCATTACTTGGTGATCTAACGAATAAAACGATTCTTCATTTACAATGTCATTTTGGGCAAGATACCATTTCTTTAAGCCGACTCGGGGCAGAAGTTACAGGGGTAGATTTTTCTAATAAAGCTATAGAAAAAGCAAAAAAGATGGCAACAGCTACTAACTCGAAAGCAACATTTATCTGTTGCGATATTTATGACTTACCGGAACATTTGGACAATCAATTTGACATTATTTTTACCAGTTATGGAACAATTGGTTGGTTACCGGACATCGACAAGTGGGCAAAAATCGTATCAAAATACATAAAACCCAACGGACAGTTTGTTTTTGTAGAATTTCATCCAGTTGTTTGGATGTTTGACGAAAATTTTAAGAAAATCACTTATCGATATTTTAATTCTGGAGCAATTATAGAGCAGGAAACAGGAACCTATGCTGACAAAAATGCAACTATATCGCAAGAATATGTAATGTGGAATCACAGCTTGAGTGAAGTAATTAACAGCCTAATAAATAACGGACTAGAAATAAAATCTTTTAACGAATACGACTATTCTCCTTATAATTGTTTTAATAACACTATAGAAAGTAAACCTAAAAAATATAGAATACAACATTTAACAAATAAGATTCCAATGGTGTATTCAATAGTTGCAAAAAAGAAAGACCAGAGCTAAAATCACAACAAAGTAAAGTAATTTAGCTACAATTACGTCAAACGCTTTATTAGAAAGTTTAAACCACCCTATTTTGAATACTATTTACCGTGATACAAAAGCGTAGAGATGCTATTTTTAGGGAAATTTCGGGTATTTCTTAAAATTGGGTTCTCTTTTCTCCAAAAATGCATGTTTACCTTCTTGTGCTTCCTCCATTAAATAAAACATCAAGGTAGCATCACCGGCTAGTTGCATTAAACCATGTTGGCCATCCAATTCGGCATTTAAGGATCGTTTAATCATTCGCAAGGCCATAGGTGAACGTTTTTGCATCGTTTTACACCAAGCTACTGTGGTATCTTCTAAATCTTCTAGAGGCACCACTTTATTGACCATACCCATTTTCTCTGCTTCTTCAGCTGTATATTGTTCACATAAAAACCAAATCTCTCTGGCTTTCTTTTGTCCGACATGTCGTGCTAAATACGAAGATCCAAAACCTCCATCAAAACTACCAACCTTTGGACCGGTTTGTCCAAAACGTGCATTATCACTGGCAATAGTCAAATCGCAAACCACATGCAGTACGTGACCACCTCCTATCGCATAGCCATTAACCATGGCAATTACCGGTTTGGGCAACTCTCGTAAACGTTTGTGAATATCCAGTACGTTTAATCTCGGCACACCATCATCACCAACATAACCGCCAACGCCTTTTACATTTTGATCACCACCACTACAAAAAGCCTTATCTCCGGCTCCTGTAAGTACCACAACATCTATGTCATTATCTTCTCTACACACCTCTAGAGCATCTAATATCTCAAAATTAGTCTTAGGTCTAAAAGCATTGTAAACTTCAGGTCTATTAATTGTAATCTTGGCAATTCCTTCAAAAAATTCAAATAAAATATCCTCATATTCTTTGATGGCTTTCCATTCTCTTTTTGGCATAATATTGGTTTAATAATAGTTTGTGTACGGATAAATATTCGTACGGTATCACTTTAAGTTGTACAAAACTATTCAAAAAAAATAAAAAAGTGTTATTTTTGGGATTTAATCCTTGCATATTATGAAAAAATTAATTTACCTCACCCTATTACTCCTATCTAGCTCCTTGCTTTTTGGTCAGAAAGTAATTTATAAAGATTTTAATTCTATTGAACTGAGCACTACGCGCACACTAAAAATATATATTCCGCCCTCATACGAGAAAGACAGTACACGATTATATCCGTTAACGGTACTTTTTGACGGTGATTTCTTATTTGATGTATATGTAGGCAACGCTACCCTATTTGCCCAAAGAGATAAAGCCCCTGAACAAATAATTGTGGGAATTATTCAAAATGATCACAAAGAACGCTATACCGATTGTTCGTATGATAAGGTAAATGGTTTGCCTACTGAAGATGCTGAACGATTCTACCGATTTGTAAGAGCAGAATTGCTTGATTATATGGAATCTCATTATCGTTTATCTCCATTTAGAACCTTAGTAGGTACAACACTAACAGCCAATTTTGTCAATTATTTTGTCATAGAAGATGAGCCTGCTTTTGATGCATTTATCAATATCAACCCTTATTATGGGCCCGATATGCCCACTTTTTTAGAAAACACCCTAAGTCTAGGAAGGCGCAGTAAAATGTATTATTACCTGAATTCCGGCCCATATAATAGTAAAGAAAAACATGAGAGGATAGAGCAAGTAGCTCATTTAATCACCGATATTAATGACCCCAATATCCTTTTTAAATACGATACCTTTAAATCTACTAAAACAGCCTCTATAGGTCAGGCTATACCTGCTGCCTTGGCGTTTATTTTCGATATTTATTCGGCTATCTCTAAAGAGGAGTTTGCCCTTAATGTACAACATCTTTCACCCCCTGACGCCATAGATTATGTAAAGAATAAATACGTAGAAATTGACTACCTGTTTGGTACCAATATGAAGATTAGAGAACGTGATATTTACGCCATAGAATCTATTGTCATAGACCAAGAAAATGGTGATTATTTGGCTGAGTTTGGTGATATGATTAACAAATTATACCCCGAATCACCATTAAGTGATTACTATATTGGTATGTTTTATGAAAAAGCCGGAAAATACAAACAAGCGCTCAAAAACTATAAAAACGGTTATGCCAAAATGGACGAGAATGGAGAAGACGCCGAAGCCTACTATCAAAATATAGAACGGGTTCTCAACAGGCAAGATGAAATTATCGAGCAAGAAGAGTTAGAAAAAGCCGAAAAAGAAGCGAACAAAGAAGCTTATAAAGAACAACGTGAGGCCGAAAAAGAAGCCGAAAAGGAAGCCAAAAAGGCTAAAAAAGAAGAATGGGAAAACACAAAAGAACAACGTAAAGAAGAAGAAAAGAAAATGCGTGAAAAATACCGAAAGAATAACAAAGAATAATACTAAATAAAAAAATATGATAGCATTTAAAAAAATAATACAACTGATTATTCTGACATTCTCGCTGAGTGTTTTTGCCCAAGAATACCAATTTAAAACGATTGTGGATCTAGAAACCAGCAGTGTCAAAAGCCAAGGGCAAACCGGCACGTGTTGGAGTTTTTCTACTACTTCTTTTTTAGAATCTGAGATTTACAGAATAAATCATCGAGATATTGATATGGCTGAAATGTATCTGGTACGAGCTACTTACGATAAAAAAGCTTGGAACTATGTAATGAGACAAGGAAAAACCCAGCTGAGTGAAGGAGGATTAGCACACGATGTCATTAATGCCGTTGCTTCAGATGGGTTGGTGCCTCAAAGCGCTTTTACCGATATTTTTGGAAATAACAAAATCTACAATCACAGTGATGTGGTACCTGCAATACAAAAAATTCTTGATGCCTATATTAAAAACGATGTACACTCCAAATATCCCCATTGGAAAAGAGTAATTGATAGTATCTTAGATGAAAAGATTGGAAAAAAACCACCGTCTTTTTTCTTTGACAATAAAAAATTCACCCCTAAAGAATTTGCTGCATATTTAAAAATTAAACCGAAGGATTATATTAGTATTACTTCTTTTACACATCAAAAGCCCTACACAAAATTCATATTAAATATTCCGGATAATTTTTCGAATGGTAGTTTTATTAATGTTCCGCTAGATAGTTTGGTTGCAATCACAAAAAAAGCGCTTAAAAAAGGGTATACTGTTGCCTTAGATGTGGATGTCTCCGAAAAAGGTTTTTCAGCTAAGTATGGACTTGCCGTACTTCCTGACACTGAGAACGAAACCGAGATTTATAAATCATTTACACAGATTTATCCGGAAAAAAAGGTAAATGCGGCACTACGCCAAAACGAATTTGAAAATTATAATACCACCGACGATCATCTTATGCATATAACAGGAATTGTAGAAGATCAAAAAGGAAATCAATATTTTAAAGTAAAAAATTCTTGGGGAAACAATAGTGCCAGAGTGGGTAATAATGGTTTTATTTATATGTCCATACCCTATTTTAGATTAAAAACCATATCGATTTTATTACATAAAGAGGCACTAGATTCTAAATTACATCGAATTGAATAATTTATATGCCATTGTCGATCTAGAAACTACCGGCGGTAGTGTAAACGACGAACAAATAACGGAGATTGCTATTTATCGCTACGATGGTCATAGTATCGTAGATCAATTTGCCAGTTTGGTGAATCCCGAACGCAAAATTCAACCTTTTGTCGTAAAACTAACGGGTATTACAGATGCTATGGTAAAGAAAGCTCCAAAATTTCAAGAAGTTGCTAAACGTGTTGTCGAAATTACCGAAAACTGTATTCTGGTAGCCCATAATGCCGATTTTGATTATAGGGTACTGAGAAAATCTTTTAAAAATTTGGGATACGATTACAAACGAAACACCTTAGACACCGTACAGCTTAGCAAAAATCTAATTCCAGATTTACCGTCTTATAGTCTGGGGCGCTTATGTAAATCTTTGGGAATACCTGTAGCCAACCGACATAGAGCTGATGGTGATGCTTTTGCTACAGTTAGCCTTTTAGAATTACTTTTACAAAAAGATACAGAAAAAACAATCATTAAAGAAAGTATAAAAGATGCAGCTGTATCACTAAAAAAAGAGAAACTTACAACCGTTATTAAAGATGTACCCCCAAGTACCGGTGTGTTCTATATTCATCAGAGTAATGGGCGAATTATGTATATTGGCAAGGGAAAAAATATGCGTAGTAAGTTAAGCCAACTCTTGTCTAAAAAATCAAAAAAAGCATTGAATATACAAAGCAAGTTAGCCTCTGTAAGTTATGATGAATCCGGTAATTATGTTATGGCTCGATTAATTTTTAATCAAAAAGTTGCCACCCATAAACCTCGATTTAATAGCAATTATTTCCATTTAGCCCAGCCTGTTACTTTCAATCATCCTGATATGCTTCTGATAGGACATGGACGCAAAACAGGAGAAAAATCAGTGATATTGGTAGAACAAAATAATTTATCCGGTTATGCCTTTATCGACTTAGAATACCAAATAACTAATATAGAAGTACTTAAAAATTTATTAAGTCCTTTAGACGATAGCTTAGACAATCGTTATATTGTCAAGAGCAGCTTACTAAAAAATAGAATAGAAAGAATTATTCGTTTATAAATTATACAAAATCATTTACTCAAAAAAACAACTATGAAAAGAATTATTCTTATACTCTTAGTACTTACCACCAACTTAAGTTTTGCCCAAAAATCCGATTTTCCTGAATGGGGAAAATTTTCTAATTATGAAAAAAACTTAACCGTTTACGAAAAAGACAACTCGGCACATGCCGTAGTTCTCGATGAAGTGGGCTATGCCTATGTGGAAAGCGGAGGCGATTACAACATCATCCTTAAAGTATATCGTAAAATAAAAATATTGGATAAAGAAGGCGTAAACCAAGCGAATATTCGCAAAAAAATTTACAAAAAAAATGAACTAAAAAAAATTGTTGGGACAACCACTAATTTTGTAAATGGTAAAGCTGTAGTTACAAAGCTTTCTAAATCTCAAGTGTTTACAGAAAAGGTCTCCGAAGATTACAAAACAGTTACATTTACCTTACCCAATGTTAAAGTGGGTAGTATCATTGAATATTCATATAAGATTAGGACGCCCTTTCACCATACATTTGCCGGTGGATGGACTTTTCAAAATAGCATTCCCACGCTAAAAAGCAGTTACTTTGCCAAGATTCCCGGTTTTTGGAACTATCACATCTCTACGAAAGGCATTTCTAATCCACAGTTTCAACAAAACACACTGATAAAAGACTGTATATCTGTTAATAGTACCGTGGCGGAATGCCTGTTTCTGGAACTTAGCCTCTATGATATTCCGGCTTTTATTAAAGAAGATTTTGCTACCAGCTCTGATAATTTTTTAAAACAGATTAAATTTGAATTAAGAACGTTCACCGATGCCACAGGAACAGTTATTCATTTTAACAAGGAATGGAAAGATACCGACAAACGACTATTTAGAGACCAACAATTCGGCAGACAATTTAACGACCTTAGATTTATAAAAAAACATTTACCTCCCAAAATTTTTGAAGAACAAGATCCCCTATCCAAAGCAAAAAAAGTATATACATTCATCCAAAATAATTTTAGGTGGAATCATCAAAACAAGCTTTTCTGGGAGTTCAATACCAAAAAAGCATACGAGACTAAAGAAGGTAGCATGGTAGAGATTAATCTGTCCTTAATACAAGCCCTAAAGGCTGCTGGAATCTCCACCGATATTGCGCTACTTTCTACCAGAGATAATGGTTTTGTCACCAAAATTCATCCCGCCATTAGCGATTTTAATTATTTGGTTGCCCATATTAAAATAAAAGGTGTTGATTATTTTTTAGATGCCACCGACAAAAAATTACCTTTCGGTTTTTTACCTTATAAATGTCTAAATGGAGATATCCGTATTTTTAATACAAATAAAGCCAGTTACTGGTTTCCCTATACACCGAAAAGTAAAAATGAAACCCTAGTCTATGCCCTAGGTCAAATCAACGAAGATGGCAGTGTTGAAATGAAAACCCGATATATTTATAACGGTTATACAGCTATTGAAAAAAGAGAGGAAATGCTTGAAGAATCTGTCGAAACTTATAAAAAAGATTTAATAGATCAATTAGAAGATTTTGAAATTGTTGAGCATACGATTGAACAACTTGATCAAACGGAAAAACCCCTAATTGAAACTCTTGAGGTAACCTATGATTCCGACTTTTTAAACGATGATAATATTTACTTTAAACCTTTTATCATAAAAAGGTTCAAAACCAATCCTTTTACCCTCAAAGAGCGTCAATATCCGGTTGATCTAGGTTATAAAAGAAACTTTATGTATAACCTGACTTTCCATATTCCGGAAGTATATACGGTAAAAAGCCTTCCCAAGAACAGAAAAATAATCTTACCCGATAATGGTGGAGAATTAGTTTACTTACTGACTGAAACAGAGAATAAAATAATGATTAAATTTTCTTTTTCTCTTGATAAAACACAGTATCTACCTCAAGAATATAACTATTTAAAAGAAATGTTTTCACAACTCATCCTAGCTCAAAACGAGATGGTCATTTTAGAAAAAAATAAATAATTGAATATAACTAAAACAAATAACGAAAAACATTGGCGCAGCAAACTTCATGACGTCATTTACGAAGCTGACACCAAATCCGGTAAGTGGTTCGATATTATATTGTTACTATTGATTGTAACAAGTATTATTATTGTAATGCTAGAAACTGTAGATGCCTATCATCAAAAGTATCATCAATTTTTTAATTATGCCGAGTGGATTATTACCGGTTTATTTACCTTGGAATATATCGCTCGAATTATTGCTATAAAAAAACCGACTTCGTATATTTTTAGTTTTTATGGAATCATAGATTTACTCTCAACTATTCCTAAATATCTCGCTATTTTCTTTGCCGGAGCTAATGCACTTTTGGCCCTGAGATCATTACGCCTTTTACGTGTATTTAGGGTGTTAAAACTAGCCCGCTTTGTGGGAGAATCTGAGCATTTGATGAAAGCTTTAAAAGCTAGCAGAGCTAAAATATCTGTTTTTCTTTTAGCCGTTCTCAGCTTATCCGTAATTCTTGGTACGTTGATGTATCTAATAGAAGGTAATCAAGATAGTGGTTTTGACAGCATCCCACATAGTGTCTATTGGGCTATTGTTACCCTTACCACTGTTGGTTATGGCGACATTGCGCCGATAACGGCAACCGGACAATTTATAGCCTCACTAATAATGATTTTAGGGTATGGTATTATTGCTATCCCCACAGGTATTGTCTCTGCCGAGTACACCCAGCAAAAGAAAGCTCACATCAGTACGCAATCTTGTACAAATTGTAATGCCGAAGATCATCATGACAATGCCAAATTCTGTTATGAGTGTGGTGCTGAACTAAATTAATATTGTTGTAATAACATGAACCATCTCATAAGTATAGCCGGACCTACAGCCATTGGTAAAACCTCGTTAAGTATTGCCCTGGCAAAGCTATTTTCTTGTCCAATTATTTCTTGTGATTCCCGTCAATTTTACAAAGAGATGCGTATTGGAACTGCTGTTCCTAGCAAAGAAGAACTCGCTGCAGTACCCCATCATTTTATTCAACATATTAGTGTTAAAGACCACTATAATGTTGGGCAATTTGAGAAAGATGCCCTTAAAAAATTGGAGTCGCTTTTTCAAAAAAACAAGGTAGTTGTAATGGTTGGTGGAAGTGGTCTCTATTTTGATGCTGTACTAAAAGGTCTTGATTTTTTTCCTGATATAGATCCCTCCATACGGAAACAATTAGAATTAGATTTACAAAACGATGGCATAGAAACACTACAAGCCAAACTGGAATATATGGATCCCGAAACCTATAAAAGCATTGATATCCAGAATCCACATCGGTTAATTAGAGCCCTTGAGGTTTGTTTGGGCAGTAATCACAGCTATTCTTACTATATAAACAAGCCGAAAGCACCGAGAAATTTCAAATCGATAAAAATAGGTCTTGATGCTGAACGTCGTGTTATTTACAATCGAATCGAACAACGTGTAGATATAATGATAGAAGACGGCTTAGTAGAAGAGGCAAAAAAACTCTATATGCACAAAGATTTAAATGCATTGCAAACAGTAGGTTATCGGGAGCTTTTTAATTATTTTGACAAGCAATATGCTATGGATGTTGCTATTGCAGAAATTAAGAAAAATACACGCCGATTTGCCAAACGTCAAAATACTTGGTTTAAAAAAGACAAAGAAATAAAATGGTTTGATTACGAAACCAACTATCAAGAAATCATTGAATTTATTAATAGTAAACTACATTAAATTCAGAAAAATTGCCGTAGTATTTTGGCTTTATTTTCTGTTTCTTCCCACTCTTCAAGAGGATTACTATCTTTGGTAATACCCCCACCCACATATATTTTGGCATAGGAATCAAACAATTGTAAACAGCGTAAATTGACAAATAAGTTCGTTTCTGAAGCCATATTTAATTCTCCCAAATAACCGGTATAATACAATCTATCGTAGCCCTCATTTTCTACAATGAAATCCCTAGCTGTATTTCTTGGAGTACCACAAACAGCTGGTGTTGGATGCAGAACACGTAGTAAATCTTTTATACCAAAAGCGGAAGCTATTTGGGCCTTAATATCTGTTTGGATATGGGCTAAATGCCCGGATTGAATGGTTTTGGGTTTAGAAATTGTTAAATCTTCGACCAAAGGTAATAATTGATCAACAATAAAGTCGGTTACCCACTTTTGCTCTTCAATTTCTTTAGGTCGCCAAGTAATCGAATCCGTAAAGGTTTGTGTGCCTGCCAGAGACATCGTATAAAACTCATCGCCCTTTAAGTATAATAATCTTTCCGGAGTAGCCCCAAGCCATAAACCCACTTGAGGATGATACCAAATATTTACAAAAGCATTGGGATAGGACTGAATTAAATTTTCAAAAAGTGCTCCTACATTTAAGTCATTAAATGGATGTTCTAAAACTCTGGATAACACAATTTTATTAGCCTTACCCACTTGTATATATTCAACTGTTTCACGAACCAATTCACTATAGGACTGCTCATCATTAGAACTAATAGGCACTGTAGTGTGAGATCTGGCAATCTTTTCTACCCCTGACAGATCATAAACTTGATAATTACATTTTGATAATGGAAATAACAAATTTTTTCTATGTGAAGTATCAAAAGGAGAAACGATAAAACCGGATTCTAAAAAAGTGTTTGTTGTATAATGTTTAGAATCATTTTGAATTAATGAAAATAGCTTGTCAGAATCACTTTTTTTATAAAAAACAAAGGGTCTTTTTGCGTCTAACAGAGGCTTAAGTAAAGCCTCCATATTTTTTAAGGGATGTATTTGCAAATTATTTGGATTTGGGTAGTACAATATTAGTTAATTTACACAAAGTAACCAAATTATTTTGTGCATCAACGATTCGTATTTCCCATAAATGTGTTGTTCTGCCTTTATGAATGACTCGAGCCGTTGCCGTTACCAAACCACTACGAACACTTTTTAAATGATTCGCAGACATCTCTAAACCCCTAATTTCATATTGGTCACCATCAATAAGAAAATGAGATGCTGTACTGGCGACACTCTCGGCTAATGCCAAACTGGCTCCGCCATGTAATAAGCCCAAAGGCTGATGTACTCTTGAATTTACCGGCATGGTGGCTACCAAAAAGCCCTCACCTACCTCTGTATATTTAATATCTAGAGTTTCCATCAGTGTATTGGGTATGATACTATTCAGTAATTCTAATTTTTTTTTATCATCCATATTTTTATAGAATTTGAAGTAAAAGTAAGTAAATATAATAAAATCGGATACGGTAAAATGTGTTAACTTTGTCCATCATTTGATAAAATACAGTTTTTATGGTTTATACGCTACGATGTATATTGGATACAGAAGAAGATGTTATTCGGGATATTATCCTAAAAGAAAGTCTCAGTTTGTACGATTTACACCTTGCAATTGTAAAGTTTTTTCATTTACCACCAGGTGAAATGGCCTCTTTTTACAGAACCAATGATGATTGGGAGCAAGGAGAAGAAATTCCACTTATTGATATGAATGATGGAGGCCCTAGTCATGAAATGAAAAATCATAGTCTTTCATCTATTTTTAACAAAGAACAAGATAAGTTATTGTACATCTATGATTTTTTTAAAATGTGGACCTTTTTTATTAGCCTAAATAAGGTGAAAGATAATACAATGCCACAGGAAGTTTCCTTGGGATTTAGCCTAGGTATCTTACCTGAAAAAGCTCCCGCTAAGAATTTTATCAGCGATAATACCTTTACGGACGATTTTGACGATCCGTTTTCTACAGAATTTGATGATTCTATCGATAATGACGAAGATTTTGATAATTATTATTAACTTGCCATTATCAATACACTATAGCTAAAAACCACACTGATGAAATCCTTCTTTCTACTAATCTTAATCAGTTTATCCAGCCTTATGTTTGGGCAAACTGAAGATGCGTGGGTTTATTTTAACGATAAACCTAATGCTGCTACCTATCTTGCCAATCCTTTAACTATGCTTTCTCAAAGAGCTATAGATAGACGTATTGCACAAGGAATCCCATTTGATGATAAAGATGTACCACTCTATCCATCTTATGTAAATCAGATTAGTGATGCTACAGGAATTAGTATTGTTGCCAAATCTAAATGGCTAAATAGTGTACACGTACAAGGAACAGTTGATGCTATAAATGCCTTGAGTAGTTTTAATTTTGTATCGTCTATTACATTTGCAAATACGGCTTTAAACAACAGATTAGTTGACTCAGAAGCTCTTGAAAATACACATCATAACAAGTTAGAAATAACAACAGACTTTAATTACGGACAAGCATCCAATCAAATTGAAATGCTTGGTGGTGATTTTTTACATCAAAATAGCTTTACCGGAGAAGGGATGCAAATTGCCATTATTGATGCCGGTTTTAGCAATGTAAATACCATGGGTGCATTTGATAGAATTCGTACTAATAATCAAATATTAGGCACCTATAATTTTGTTGACCGTATCGAAGATGTCTATGGCTACCACTATCACGGCACAATGGTTTTAAGCACTATGGCAGGTTATGTAGAAAATGAATTTGTAGGAACAGCTCCCGATGCCTCTTACTATTTATTCATTTCTGAAGATGTAAATCAGGAGCATCCTATTGAAGAAAGTTTATGGGTTGAAGCAGCAGAACGGGCTGATAGTTTAGGGGTTGACCTTATTAATACATCTTTAGGATATACCACGTTTGATCGCGCTGAGTATAATCATACCTATTCGCAATTAGATGGAAACACTACCTATATAAGCCGTGGAGCAAATATTGCTTTTAGTCGTGGAATACTAGTTGTTAATGCAGCCGGAAACTCCGGGAGCAGTAGTTGGCATTATATTGGTGCCCCGGCAGATGCTCATGACATACTGAGTATTGGCGCCGTAAATGCTGACGAAACCATAGCCGGATTTAGTTCTTACGGCCCTACAGCAGATGGTATTATAAAACCCGATGTGTGTGCACAGGGTGGTAGTGCAGCCGTTATCAATACTTCTAATACTATTATCAATGCTAATGGCACTTCTTTTGCTTCCCCTATTTTATGCGGTTTAGCCGCTTGCTTTTGGCAAGCTTTTCCGGACAAAACAAACTTTGAAATTGCACAAGCCATTAGAGAGTCGGCTCATTTATACAACTCTCCGGATGATCATTTTGGTTATGGTATCCCGGACTTTGAATCGGCATATACCGTTTTATCCAATGAAGATCATTTAGTAGATGAGATTGTTTTATATCCAAATCCCATAGGTCAAGGGGAGAATCTTCTTATTAAAACTCCATCGAACGAATCCATTACACAAGTAATTCTCACGGATCTTCTCGGTAAAACCATAACAAATAGTACTGGTAGTACGCTAACTCATATTTTTAGAATCCCTAGGGTTGATAGTGGTATGTACCTTATGCAAATTAGTACAGACAGTACAAAAATTACACAAAAAATACTTATTAAATAGCGGTTATAAATGAAGACTAGCATTACCGAATTATTTGCTATTAAATATCCTATTGTTCAAGGAGGAATGATATGGGTTAGTGGCTATAAACTAGCTAGCGCTGTAAGTAATGCAGGAGGTTTAGGATTAATAGGCGCCGGTTCTATGTACCCTGACGTATTACGAACTCATATACAAAAAGCAAAAAAAAACACAGATAAACCCTTTGGTGTTAATGTACCACTTCTCTACCCTAATGTAGAAGAAATCATACAGATTATTGTAGAAGAAAAAGTTAAGATTGTCTTTACATCTGCCGGAAACCCCAAAACGTGGACTTCTTATTTAAAAGAGCATAATATTACAGTAGTTCACGTTGTAAGTAGTGTGAAATTTGCACGTAAAGCACAAGAGGCCGGAGTAGACGCCATAGTTGCCGAAGGTTTTGAGGCTGGAGGACATAATGGTCGCGAAGAAAGCACTACTTTTACGCTAATCCCTATGGTAAAAGAACAAATTGATATTCCTTTAATAGCAGCTGGAGGTATTGCATCAGGAAGAGGTATGTTAGCGGCCTTGGTATTGGGAGCCGATGGAATTCAAATGGGTAGTCGTTTTGTAGCAAGCGATGAAGCTTCGGCTCATCTTAATTTTAAACAAGCGGTAGTTCAAACACAGGATGGTGACACACAAGTTACCCTAAAAGAATTAGCTCCTGTACGACTCATCAAGAATGAGTTTTATCATAAGCTTCAGGATTATTATCAAACCCATCCAAGCAAAGAGCAATTGAAAACCTTTTTAGGTAGAGCACGTGCCAAAAAAGGTATGTTCGAAGGCGATTTAAAAGAAGGTGAACTCGAAATTGGTCAAATTGCCGGATTAATTCATACTATTAAACCCGTTAAAGATATAATAGAGACCATAATTAAAGAGTATGAACAGATAAAAACAAGTCTGTAATTTTTGCTAATCTTTAATGGCTATTTTAATAAAATACTCTTTTCGTGTTTTATTATTTAATTCTCGTTCCCGTAACCAAGGATTTAAATTTTTTAACTCTTTATAGGTAATATCAAATGATTTTGCAAATCTTGTGATGTTAGTTATGGCCGTATCTACACGAACCTGATAGCTATCCACCGGATGGTATAAATCTTCTACTTCAAAGCTAAAGCCATATTTCTTGGGGTGTGTAAGAATTTCTTTTACCACGACAATACGGGGTACATAGCGTGCCGTTTCATCATTTAACAATAAATCGTAATAATTAGTAACTTGTTGTTGTTCTAATCGATCTGAAATACGCTTATTTCCTGCATTATATGCAGCCGCAGCCAAGGTCCAACTGCCAAATTTTTCTTTAGATGCCAAGACATATTGGCAAGCCACTTCTGTTGATTTTTCTAGATTATAGCGTTCGTCTACATTATCATTAATCTCCAATCCGTATTCCTTTCCGGTTGCCTTCATAATTTGCCAAAACCCTTTTGCACCGGATGGTGAGGTTACATTTTGTAATCCACTCTCTATTAAGGCCAAATATTTAAAATCGTCAGGAACACCGTTTCGTGCTAGAATAGGCTCTATGATTGGAAAATATTTATAGGCTCTTTTAAACATCAATAGGCCATTAGATTGCCAATAGGTATTTACCAATAACTCTCTATCAATACGTTCGTAAACTTCCGAATCGTTAAGAGGAACCGTTTCTTTACAAAACATCATTTTATCGGGAATAGCTAAGGCTTTTATCTCATAATGCTCAGCGGTACTTTTGGTATTAGGGTCTGTATTGTTTGTTGGCGTGTTGCTATTTTCAACCGCATTAATTAACATACCGCTAATACCCAATACTCCAAGGATAATTACAATTCTATAGGCTTTATTCATAACATAAGGTTTTACGGATTAAAATGGTGAGTTAAAGGTAGCAAAAAAATTGGCAACAGCATCTTTTTCGGAAAGCAAGGGTTGCGGTATTCCCCAATCAATAGCTAAAGTTTTATCATTCCACCGCAAAGAATCTTCTGAATCGGCATGGTAATACTGGGAACATTTATACGATACAACAGTGTTATCTTCTTTACTTAAAAAACCGTGTGCAAATCCTTTTGGAATAAAAAATTGTAGGGCATTTGTAGCACTAAGCACCAATTTATAATGCTGACCATAAGTAGGTGAGTCTTTTCGTAAATCTATAGCAACGTCCAGAATACTCCCTCTGACTACTCGAACCAATTTATCTTGAGCAAAAGGTGGATTTTGAAAATGTAAACCTCTTAAAGTATCTTTTTTTGAAAGAGACTCATTGTCTTGAACAAAGTCAACGCCCAAAGCAGCATACCATTGCTTATGTTTATAGGTTTCCATAAAGTAACCTCTATCATCCTGATATACGTGGGGTTGTATAATGAGTAAACCCTCTAGGGGTGTTTTTTTAATTTGCATATAAATTATTTACAATAAATGTTCCTGCAAGATAGTATTTATTCTCTTAGCTTTATCTAAAATCATAATATGAGTTCCTCCTTCAACAAGAATAGCATCCTTAATATTTTCTATAGGAAAAATCAAATCTTTTGTGCCGTGAATATGTAGAATTTCAGGATCCGGAGTTTCTTGTTTCCAATTAACTATGGCATTGATAGCCCAAGGCAAATACAATTCATCACGCATACTTAAATACTTTTTATACAAGCTTATTCTACGCTTAATCATGGCGCTAAAAGCGAACTTTTCATATTTTTCAATATTAGAAAAGGCCTTGGTCGGTAATATTTTATGTAGCTTCGTCTTTTGGGCAAGACGCATACGCAAAGGCATCTCATGTTTCGTTTTAACACTTGAAATGATAATCGTTTGCAGAGGACTAAGCCACTTTTTCATTTCCTGAACCATTACACCTCCAAAAGAAACCCCTATTAATATCACATGAGTATGCTGTACCAAATGGCTCATTCGTTGTGTATAACTCTCTAATGATTCTGACTTAGAAAGAGGAACCAACCATTCTAAGAAATGAAGTTCAAACCGGTCTTTAGGTAATTGTATATACTCAAAAATGGCAGAACTTGCCGCTAAGCCCGGAACAAAATAAATATGTATTTTTTCTTTACTCATAAAACAAAGCTACGTCATCCAATTAAAAAGGACAACTCCATCTTCATCAATTTTTGTTAAAATTACCGTATGTAGTGTATTGATTAAATTTGGATTAAAAGGAGTTTTCACTTTGACATAGTTTTCTGTAAACCCATACATAAAACCCTCTTTATTTTCTGACTCGAACAATACGGATTTTTCTTTACCCAGCTGACTTTCATAAAAAGCTCTTCTTTTTTTTACAGACAACCCACGTAACATTTTACTTCTTTTATGTCGAATAGGCATGGTAACACTATCTTTCATTTTATCCGCTTCGGTATTGGGTCGTTCCGAATAGGTAAAAACATGCAGGTAGGAAATATCCAAGGTGTTTAGGTAATTGTATGTTTCTAGAAATAATTCATCGGTTTCTCCAGGATAACCGACAATAACATCTACACCAATACAAGCATCCGGTAAGAGCGTCTTAATTTTAGTTACCCTATCTGTATAGAGTTCTCGAGTATAACGCCTTTTCATACTCTTTAGCAATGTATTACTTCCGGATTGAAGTGGAATATGGAAATGCGGCACAAAACGTTTTGAATTTGCCACAAACTCAATGGTATTATTTTTTAGTAAATTCGGTTCAATAGAAGATATGCGTACTCGTTCTAGTCCCTCGATATTTTCCAAATTAACCACCAAATCATAAAATGTATGTTGATGATTTTTATCACCCAATTCTCCTTTGCCATAGTCCCCTATATTTACTCCGGTTATAACAATCTCTTTAACTCCTCTTGCAACAATCTCTTTTGCATTGGCTAAAATATTCTCTAAAGTATCACTACGGGAAATACCTCTAGCCATAGGAATGGTACAATATGTACATTTATAATCGCAACCATCTTGCACTTTTAAGAAAGCCCTTGTTCTATCGCCTATGGAGTAGGCACTATTATACGAATCTACCTCTTCAATTGCACAGGAATGAACAGCAGCTATCTCATTTTTTTGTAAAGAGTGAATATAATCTGTGATTTTAAATTTTTCGTTTGCTCCTAAAACCAAATCAACATTATCAACTCGTGCCAATTCTTCGGGTTTTAATTGGGCATAACATCCTATGGCAATGATAAAAGCCTTTGGGTTATTTTTATAGGCAGTTCTAACAATATTTTTAAATCGTTTGTCGGCATTATCTGTAACGGAGCAGGTATTAATAACATAAATATCGGCGGCTTCATCAAAGCCTAAGCGTTGAAAACCCTTAGATTCAAAAGTGCGGGCAATGGTAGAAGTTTCTGAAAAATTTAATTTACACCCTAAGGTATAAAAAGCAACAGTATTAGTAATGCTCATGGTAGTTTTTAATAAGATGCAAAGATAAGTCTAATTAATAGCAAAAAGCAAATTGTAAATTGTAAATCCTGGGTACCGTTATTTATTCAAAAAAACTAAAAATACTCCCACCGTATTTTCTTGCTTGTATAAAGTTTGGGCTATTTGATAAATCCGTTTTAGAAGAATGTTCTATGATTAACAAGCCCTTATCTTCAGTTAACAGTTTTCTTTCAAAAGACAATTGAATAATTTTTTCGAATTTTTCTTGTGCTAAATCATAAGGAGGATCGGCAAATATAAGATCAAATTTTTGTGATACGTGTTTTAAATACTGAAACACATCCGACTTCACCACGTTTATATCAAAATCCAGTTCCCGATTCATTCTAGAAATATATTTTATACAAGCATAATGTACATCTACTGCCGTAATATGGGGAACCCCACGCGAAGCAAATTCAAACGCAATATTACCTGTTCCGGAGAACAAGTCTAAAACGGTCAAATGTTCGTAATAGTAGGTATTCGTAAGTATGTTAAACAAGGCTTCTTTTTGCATATCTGCCGTAGGTCTAACCGGCAAATTCTTTGGAGCAAGCAAACGTTTGCCTTTATATTTACCTGAAATGATACGCATTTAGAATTGGTTCAACAATTCAAAAAAATGGTGTTTTTCAACATGGGGATTCATTTCATAAAATTCTTCGGAAAGACTAAAATTAGTAACCTTTAAAAAGTTAATATACCGAACATACTTATAGGTTATATCAAACAAGGGTGATTGTTTATCTATGGCACCTAAGAAAGTAATTTTTTGTGTCTCGGGATCTAAAAAGAGTTGTTCCATTGTAAAAAGAATATAATATAAAAAATCTTCTTTGGTATAATACAAGAAACTGTTATGAAATTGTAATTTATTATCTTCGATAAAAACAATCTCAAAACTATGCCTAGCTACATTAATAAAAAACAATTTTCCTGACTCTTCTTTATAATACTTTAGCAGACTATTTACCAAGATACTTGACGAATGGAGAAAATCAAACTTGCCATATTTTTCGGTCAAAAAATGGTTGATATTATCAAAAGGAATGTACACATTATTTGTTTCGTTCTCTTGTAAGGCATCAATAGCAATAGCATCTGATTCGAGGACTTTTACGGTATATTTTAAAAAATCTTTACCGTTTTCTTCATCATAAATTTCTTGAGGAACTATCGTTGATAAATTATTCTTATGTGAAACATTTACAGAATCAAATTTATTTGACAAAACAGGTTCCGTTTTGTACACCTCTTTTACAGCATCAAGCAATTGCTCTGGGGTTTGTGCTCTATTTGTAAATTGATACTTGGTCAAGAGCACCACATCGACCAAATCCTTATCAAAAACACAATAAGTAAATCCATCCAATGTTACTTGGATGGACAAATGACTTTTCTCAAAATTTTGTAGATCGGAGAGACTATTCTGTATCTGAATCTTCTTTTGTATCATAGGTTGGGGGCCAGTTACCACTATCTTTTACATCGTCTAATGTACCAACAGAAATAAATTCACCTCTTACTTGGTCCACAGCATATTGATTAACTTCTTGATCAATTAAATCCTTATCCATTCCTTTCAGCACCTCTCTTTTAGGAACTTTAACTTCAAAAACAGGTGTTTTAATTTCGGAAGTCCCTTTTACCACATAGCCTGTCTCAATATCAAAATTAACATCAGTACCGGGTACTTTAGCCATATCTTTATAGTCTTTATCTTTAAAAGATTCTATAACCTTAGTAAATCCAATAGTATCTACTACTTTAAATTCCACTTCTTTTTCTACCCCTCTTTCTATCACTTTTTTTGATTTTTCATATGTACGAACAATCGGAAAACTATCGGTTTCTATAAAATGAATTAGTGTGTTAAAATCTTTGGTGTAATCTCCTTTTACTTTTTTGTAAGCAATTTCAGATTCACGGATGATCTTTAATCTATCTATTACCTTAGCATAGCGTTTTTTCTTTTCCTGATGGAATTTTATGTTACCCATTACCCCATCGTATATTTTGTAAGCTAACAATACGGAAAGCGCTATCAAAATTAAAGAGATAATCCAATGAAACTTTTTTGGAACATAATCGACAATCAATTTTGCCAAGAATGGGAAAGCAACAATTAAAACAACGACTATAAGTATAAATTTGATCATGATATTATAAAATTATATGTATTTGTTATCTCGCAAATTTAATAAAAATATTTACATACAAAAGTAATTTGAGTCTGGAATCTAATAAATCAATTTTCATTCCAAAAAATAGATTCTTTTTTAAAAAAACGTTTCCTTTGCTTTTTAACGATTATGCTTCTATGATACAGACGGCTAAAGCTTTCTATTCCCATTTAAAAAAAGTATTTCCTCATACGCCTACTGTGCTTCAAGAAGAACTGCTTAAGCGTTTTTCCATTTTTATTTTTGAAGAAAAACCAAATAGCCTTTTTTTACTTAAAGGATATGCCGGAACAGGAAAAACAATGAGTATCAGCAGTATTGTAAACAACCTGTGGCGAACCGGAACAAAAGCCGTTTTACTTGCCCCAACAGGTCGTGCCGCTAAAGTAATAGCCAACTATGCTGAACGGGAAGCCTTTACCATTCACAAGAAGATTTATCATCCTAAAAGCACTAAAGGTGGCGGTGTAGTATTTACACTCAAGAAAAATCGTCATACCAATACCATATTTTTTGTGGACGAATCTTCCATGATTTCCGAAAATATTGACAACCAGACTCATTTTAAAGATCTATCATTATTACAAGATCTTATTAACTTTGTCTATAGTGGAAAAAACTGCAAATTGGTATTGATAGGCGATACCGCACAGCTTCCACCTGTAAAATTACTAATTAGTCCGGCTCTTGATATTGATAAACTTACCCTAGACTATCAAAGAGCGGTAACCGAAGTGGCATTAACAGAGGTAATGCGGCAACAAGAGTTCTCCGGTATTTTATCTAATGCTACCAGGCTTAGAAATATCCTGAGTTTTTCTCATGAAGAACAATTTAAGTTTAATGTTTCACAGCCTGATGTTAGTAAACTAATAGATGGCTATGACATTGAAGATGCCATATACCAATCGTATAATGAAGGATGTATTGAGGATACCGCTATTATTGTACGATCTAATAAACGAGCCAATCAATACAATCAACAAATTAGGCATAAGATTCTTGGCCAAGAAAGTGATATTTCATCCGGCGATTATATCATGGTAGTAAAAAATAATTACTATTGGTTAGATAACACTTCTGAGGCCGGTTTTATAGCCAATGGAGACACTTGTGAGGTGTTAGAAATTTTTAATCGTAAATCTTTATACGGATTTCATTTTGCCGAAGCCAAAATACGTATGATTGACTATCCTAAACAAAAACCCTTTGAGGTGGTTCTATTATTAGATACACTTGAAGTAAATACCGCATCGCTTCCTTATGAAGAAAGCAGCAAGTTATATCATGAGATAAAGCAAGATTACAGCCACTTAAAATCAAAATATAAAATATTTCAAAGTATTAAAGAAAACAAATATTATAATGCCCTTCAAATAAAGTTTTCGTATGCCATAACCTGCCATAAATCGCAAGGTGGGCAATGGAAAACTGTTTTTATAGAAAAACCTTGGTTACCAGAAGGGCAAAATATAGCCTATTGGCGTTGGTTATATACAGCTATTACCCGGGCGCAAGAACAGGTGTATTTAATAGGATTTAATGAGGATGATTTTCTATCTTAGCCCCTCCATAACAAACAAAAAAATTTACAAAAACAACAACTAAATACCTATTGAAATGAAAGCATTTTTAGGAAAATTAATTTTAAAAATTTTAGGGTGGAAAAGTGACTATCCTAAAGATTACATGGTCGATAAATTTGTTATGATAGCAGCACCCCATACGTCTAACTGGGATTTAGTATATGCCTTAGCTGTTTTTTGGAAGTATAAGATTCCTGTAAAATTTTTTATAAAAGACACTTTTACCAAGGGTTTACACGGTGGATTATTTAAAACTATGGGTGCTATAGGAGTTGACCGAAGTAAAACAGGAAATCTAGTACATCATGCGGCTGCCACTATTCAAAAAATGGATAAAGTGGCCTTAATGGTGCCAGCAGAAGGAACCCGTTCTAAAGTAAAGAAATGGAAAACCGGTTTTTATCATATTGCGAAAAAAGCAAATGTACCTGTTGCTTTAGGCTATTTAGATTATAAAAACAAAGTGGCCGGTGTAGGTGATTTACTAACACTCACCTCCGATTTTGATACGGATATGAAAAAAATTGAAGATTTTTACAGTACAATCACTGCAAAATATCCTGAAAAATACAATAAGAAAATATACTAAACTATTGAGCTACGTCAACGACAAGCACCTCTTGTGAAGGAATTGTATTTGCATCAGCTGTTAATCCACAGCCTTTTTTCTTTGATCCACAGGAAGTTAGACTAGTTAATAAAAAAGCAAATATTAAGAGATAAACAAATTTTTTCATCTTTACATAAATTAATTTAGGCTACAAACATAGCATTATTATTATAGAACGGCAAAACCTCACTATTATTTTTAAAAATTACTCTACTAATTTATCTAAGGTATATTGTATTAATTCTTCTACTGCCTTATAAGGGTCTTTACTAAAAGTACCGTTGGCACGATTGGCAATAATACAATTCATAGAACAAGCCTTATGTCCCATTAACTTGGACAAACCATAAATAGCAGAGGTTTCCATTTCTAAATTTGTCACTCTATGACCATTAAATTCAAAGTTGTCTATTTTACTATTAAGCGTTGGATCCTCTAAATTGAGTCTTAAAATACGACCTTGAGGACCAAAAAAGCCACCTGCTGTTGCCGTAATCCCACGATGTACTTTAGCTCCTCCGGCCAATTTATTACCTAATTCGGGATTATTTTTTACAAAATAAGGAACAGCTTTATGACTAGACCAATGGGTATGTTTTACAAAAGCATCTGAAAAATCAGTCTCTACTACAGCATCGCAATCATAAAACCATAGCATTCCATCAAATCCTAATCCATAATCAGCTAGCACAAAATTATCTACGGGAATATCTTTTTGCAAGGATCCGGAAGTTCCTATTCTAACAATAGTTAATGATTTTTTTTCTTTCTTAATCTCTCTTTTCTCTAGATCGATATTGACTAATGCATCTAATTCATTCATTACAATATCAATATTATCCGGTCCAATTCCTGTAGAAAGCACGCTTAGTCGTTTTCCTCTATACGTACCGGTCATTGTTCTAAACTCCCTTTTTTGAGTTTCAAACTCTATGGTATCAAAATGTTTGGCCACTTTAGGCACTCTGTTTTGATCGCCTACAAAAATAACGGTGTCAGCAATGTTTTCGGGTTTTAAATTTAAATGATAAATACTACCATCTGGATTTAATATCAATTCGGATTCGGCTATTCTACTCATAATTTTCATTTTAGAAAAACAACAAATTTACTTAAAAAAAGTTTTTCTTGAAGCAAAAAAATAAAAAATCTACTTTTTTACCTAATTTATAAATATACAGAAACAACTATTGTTTGAAAAGGAATTTATTTAGCAACATTAATAGCACGAGTTTCCCTAATAACAGTCACTCTAACTTGCCCTGGATAGGTCATATCATTTTGAATTTTTTGAGAGATATTAAATGACAATTCCGAAGCTTGTTCGTCGTTTACTTTATCACTTTCTACTATCACACGCAGTTCTCTACCTGCTTGAATAGCATAGGCCTTTTGAACTCCTGTAAAAGCAAAAGCGGTATCCTCAAGGTCTTTTAATCGCTGGATATATGAATCTAACACCTGTCTTCTGGCGCCCGGTCTGGCGCCCGATATAGCATCACAAACCTGTACAATGGGTGCGTACAGTGATTTCATTTCTATCTCATCATGGTGTGCTCCAATGGCATTGCAAACATCGGCTTTTTCTCCATATTTTTCAGCCCATTTCATCCCTAGTAAAGCGTGTGGCAATTCACTTTCTTCATGAGGTACTTTACCAATATCATGTAATAATCCCGCTCGTTTAGCTACTTTGGGATTTAAACCGAGTTCTGATGCCATAATTCCACATAAGTTGGCTACCTCACGTGAGTGTTGCAAAAGGTTTTGTCCGTACGAAGATCTAAATTTCATTCGTCCTACTACTTTTACAAGTTCCGGGTGTAAACCGTGGATTCCCAAATCAATAACCGTACGTTTTCCTACTTCGGCTATTTCCTGATTAATCTGTTTTTCGGTTTTAGCAACAATCTCTTCTATTCGGGCAGGATGTATCCTACCATCGGTTACCAATTTATGCATAGATAATCTCGCTATCTCTCTTCTAACCGGATCAAAACAAGATAAAATTATGGCCTCGGGCGTATCATCTACAATAATCTCTACTCCGGTAGAAGCCTCTAGAGCCCTGATATTTCTACCTTCTCTACCAATAATTCTTCCTTTTACATCGTCGGAATCCAGATTAAATACCGATACACAATTCTCTACGGTTTGCTCTACGCCTACTCTTTGAATGGTATTTAAAACTATTTTGCGCGCTTCCTGTTCTGCAGTCAATTTAGCTTCTTCTAATTGATCTTGAATAAAAGCCATCGCATCGGTTTTTGCCTCTTCTTTAACCGAAGCTACTAATTCTTTTTTGGCCTCTTCAGCCGATAATCCGGAGAGTACCTCAAGTTGTTCCACTTGCTTTTTATGAATTTTATCGGTTTCTTTTTGTTTCTTTTCTAAAAACTCTAACCTGTAGTTATAATCTTTTATTTTTGCTTCCAAATCTTGGCTATCCTTTTTGTTCTTATTGAGTAGTTGTGCTACTTGAGATTCTTTATCACGTATGCGTTTCTCAACATCTGCAATTTTTTTATCACGTGCCAAGATTACTTTTTCATGTTCTGCTTTTAGCTCTATAAACTTTTCTTTAGCTTGTAATATTTTGTCCTTTTTGATAACATCTGCTTGCACGTTAGCTTCTTTGATTATGGTTGCAGCAGTCCTTTTAGAACGTTTTATTGTTCCTGAAGCACGTTTTTTTTCGATAATTTTTGCTATTGTAAAACCTATTCCCAGGCCTACAATTCCTATGATAATATATAGTATGTTAGTATCCATTAGTATGTGTTTAAAGTATATAAAAAAACCTGCATTAAAAGGATTTAAAAACTCCATTCAGACAAGTTTAGGGCTAACGATGTGATCAAGTATCCGCTCAAAGACGGCTCGCTTTAACACATACGACTTACCCTTTTGAATAGAATCGTGTTGAGTTTCATAATCAAAAGTTAATGCAGGTAGTAATTGTATTTATGTAAAGAACGTTTTATTTTAATTTTTCATCCAACAATTCGTGTAATTTTTCTAAGTGTTTAGAGGCAACACGCACATCATCATCCTTATCTATCCCTTTAATTTCTAGAGCCGAAGCAAACTGCAACGCACACATAGCTAAAACATCTTGCTTATCGCTCACCGCATAATCTTGTTCAAAACGCATAACCAACTCATTAATTTTTTTCGCAGCTTTACGCATACCTTCTTCTTCGTTGGGTGAACTAATATTAAGCGGATACACTCTATTGGCTATTGTTACTCGTATTTTAATTTTATCGGCCATAAACAAAAAGAACTAATCACTTAATTGTGCAATACACCAATCAATTTCCTTGATTAATGTATTTATTTTTTGAGAGGTTTCCCTTGTATTATTGTTACTACCTTGTATGGTTTTAGCAACTCTCATTGATTCTAACAAGGATTCCTTGTTTTCAATAAGTTGTTCCTTTTTATCTATTTCTTGCTGTAAACCGACCAAATTGTCTCGCAGAACTTTATTTTCTTCCACTAGAAAATCATACTTTTCTACTAGAACAAGAAGCTTATCTTCCAGCAATTCAACAAGTTCGGTTATATTTCGCATTTCGTTAGATTAACCATACATTTGTGACAAAGTTAGCTTAGTAAAATGTCTTTTGCAAGATTTTTATTATATATTTTGAAAATTCTAATTTAACACCTAATATTGTGGCTTATTATTTGCTTTGAAAATCTATAAAAGATATCATTTTTATGTCCCTACACAAATTACTCGTAACACTATTCTTATTCATCTCAATTTATTCCTTCAGAGGGCAATCCACACAATACCCGCAAGATTATTTCCAAAAACCCTTGGATATTCCATTAATACTTTCGGGAACATTTGGCGAATTACGGAGTAATCATTTTCATTCCGGGGTTGATATCAAAACACAACAAAGAGAAGGCCTAAAGGTATTTTCTACGGCAGATGGGTATGTTTCCAGAATAAAAATAAGTAATTGGGGTTATGGCAAAGCGGTTTATATTACGCATCCCAACGGTTATACAACGGTATATGGGCATTTAAAAAAATTCAATAAAAAAATTGAGAACTATCTCAAAAAAAGACAATACGAAAAGGAAAGTTACAGTATTCAACTCTTTCCTAAGCCAGAAGAACTACCGGTTAGTAAGGGTGAAATAATCGCTTTTTCAGGAAGCACCGGAGGTTTTGTCGGTGCCCACCTACACTATGAAATTAGAAATACCGCTAATTCCAAACCTATAAATCCTTTATTATTTGGTTTACCTATTGCGGATCATCAACGACCTGTAATTACAACACTTTTTGCTTATCCCTTAACAGACAGCTCTCAAGTGCACCAATCGGCATTACCTGTTAAAATAAACATAACGCCTCAAAAAGATGGCACCTTTTTAGCCGACAAAGTGATGGCAAGTGGTAGCATAGGTTTTGGAATTAACACTTTTGACCGCCAAGATGGCGCACTTAACAAAAACGGCATCTACAGCTTGGAAATGTTGTTAAATGGGAAGAGAGTCTATAAACATACGGTTGAAAAATTTTCTTTTTCAGAATCAAAATACATCAACCTGCACATTGATTATAAGCGGTATAAAGAATACAAACAACGTATTCAAAAATGTTTTATCGATCCTGAAAACAAGCTCAGTATATACCAAGATACCGTTCACAATGGCACTATTTCGGTTGAAGATGGTAAATTCTATACTATCACTATAATCGCAAGAGACCTAAAAGGGAATCAAACGAAAATTTTAATCCCTGTTTTAGGTAAAAAAGCACCCATTACTCTTGCTAAAAAAAATAACAAAACACCTTATCCCATCAATGCCAAAGCATTTAATAAATTTAGTAAAGATGGCGTAACTGTTGCTTTTCCAAAAAACACATTTTACCACAATTTATATCTAGACTTTAAGGTTCGAGTTGATGGCAGTGTTCAGATCCATAAGCCTATTGTCCCCCTTAATAAAAGTTTTACTCTTACATTTGATGTCAGCAATTACAAACCCGAGGATAGAGAGCATCTTTTTATTGCCTACTACAATCATAACAAATACCCACAGTACAGCAGTACGGTAAAAAAAGAACACAGTTTTTACACTAAAACCAAGAAATTAGGAAAATTTGCTTTGTTATCTGATTTTAAAGCCCCAACTGTAAGTGCCGCCAATTTTAAAGATAAGCAATGGCTCAGTAAATACCGGTATTTAAAAGTAAAAATAAAAGATGATTTATCGGGAATAAAATCATATCGAGGCGAAATTGACGGGCAATGGATTTTATTAGAATGGGATTTAAAAAAAGGGCATCTCGTTTATGATTTTAATGATAAAAAATTATCCGGAACCAAACATCAACTAAAAATAACCGTATCGGATAATGCCAACAATACTAAAATCTATACCGCTACGTTTTATAGAAAACCATTAAACTAATCTTGTACCTAAATAACTGATTTTGAAAAAACAACTAAGTATTTCTCTTCTATTATTACTTTTTTCAACAACAATTTGGTCACAAAAAACAACGATAAAAGGTATTGTTTCGGATATATTTGGAAATCCAATCAGCAATGTATCTGTTTTTTATAATCAACAAGGAAACACCACAGATTCTAAAGGGTTTTATAGTCTAAACGTTCCTGAGAATAAAGAAATTACAATCACCTATAAACATTTAAGTTATTTAGTTAAAACTAAAAAAATAAAACTCAATTCCGGAGAAGAAAAAGTAATTAATATTACCCTACAATCTAATGTAGAAAGTATTGAAGAGGTAAATATTAAATCGCATAAAAATGAGGCACAAGGCATTACACAGGTCAAAGTAGAAACTATTAAAAACCTATCCAGTACCAACCCGGGCATTGAGAGCACCTTAAAAATTATTGGATTAGGAACGAGCTCGGATAATGAGTTAAGTACGCAATATAAAGTTAGAGGTGGTAATTACGACGAGAATCTGGTCTATGTAAATGGGATTGAAATATACAGACCTTTTTTAGTGCGTTCCGGTCAACAAGAAGGCCTTAGTTTCGTCAATATAGATATGACACAAAATGTCAAATTTTCTTCTGGTGGATTTCAAGCAAAGTATGGCGATAAACTCTCCTCTGTGTTAGATATTAACTATCGAAAACCCGATGCTTTTGGTTTAAAAACGGAACTCAGTCTTTTAGGTGGTAGTCTTATTGTAGAAGGAATTACAAAGCATAAAAAATCTACGGCAATTTTAGGAGTACGTTACAGAGACAATAGATTGTTGGTAAAAAACAAGGATATTGAAACCAATTACAAACCTCGTTTTATCGATATTCAATCGTATCTTACTCATCAATTTACGGAAAAATTTTCCATAGATTTTTTAGGTACATTCTCGTTAAACGATTACAATTATATCCCGAGCAGTAGACGTACCAAATTTGGTACTATTCAAGAACCCTTGGAATTAATTGTCAATTATAACGGTCAAGAAAAAGACAAATATTTTACTTCATTTGGTGCGATAAATACACGTTACCAACTCTCCAAAAATTGGCAATTAAACCTAATTGGTTCCTTATTTAATACACAAGAAGAGGAATATTTTGATATTGAAGCCCTTTATGCCTTAGGAGCGCCGGATCCGGATGCCGGTGCGGATAATTATGGCGAAACAGATTATGCCGAGGGAATCGGCTCTCAGCTAAACCACTCCAGAAATGCCCTAGATGCCTTAATCACTAACATTCAGCTTAAAGCCTCGTTCCAACAAGAGAAAAATCATTTTGACTTTGGACTAAAATATCAAACAGAAGACATTAAAGACCGTTTGATTGAATGGGAAATTCTGGATTCTGCCGGATTTTCCATACGTCCGCCAAACCATATCGCTAACGAACAACCCTACGAAGCTTTTGAAGGTCCTATTGTCCCCTATCAAGACATTCGAGCAGCCAATATAACGAATCTACAACGCTTTTTTGGTTATGCACAATGGAATCGTAAGACGACCCTTAACAATGATCATAAATTATGGACAAGTATTGGGCTAAGAGCCCAGCATTGGAATATTGCTAACTCACAACAGACAGTAATCAGTCCCAGATTTCAAATTGCATTAAAACCCAATTGGGAACGTGATATTTTATTTAGAATATCCGGAGGTCGTTATGTTCAAGCACCCTTTTATAAAGAACTTCGTGATAAAGACGGTGTGGTACAAACGAATGTTAAGGCTCAAAAATCAATTCATCTTGTGTTAGGCAGCGACTACAGTTTTAAGCTTTGGGATAGACCTTTTAAACTGGTGACCGAAGCCTATTACAAGTACTTAACCGATGTAAATCCATATACCTTAGATAATGTTCGGATACGTTATGCTGCCACCAATAATGCTGTTGCTTATGCCACTGGATTAGATGTAAGGATTAACGGAGAATTTGTACCCGGAACAGAAAGTTGGTTTAGCTTTAGCTACCTAAACACGAAAGAAAATATTGACAATCAGGGTTTTATACCTAGGCCTTCCGATCAGCGACTAAAATTCTCTTTGCTCTTTCAGGATTATGTCCCCAATATGCCACAGCTTAAGATGTATATGAATCTGGTCTATAATACCGGTGTTCCCGGAGGTTCACCAACCTATGCTGACCCTTATGATTTTCAGCTCCGACTCAGCGATTATAAACGTGCCGACTTAGGAATCTTTTATGTGCTGAAAGATGCTGAGAAAAAAAGCAATAAGGCTTGGCTTACACCTTTTAAAGAATTCAGTATTGGTGGCGAAATTTTCAATATGTTTGATATGCAAAATGCCATTACCAACACTTGGGTTAGAGATGTATATTCTAAACAGATGTACGGAATAAAAAACTATATGACCGGACGTATTTTTAACATAAAGCTAAAAATGTCTCTATAAAGAAGGCATATATCGTCAATCATCTAAGATTTGAGCGGTATGATCTTTAGTTTTTACCTTTTCGATTATCTTTTCTATTAACCCATGCTCATCAATAATAAAGGTTGTTCTATGAATGCCATCATATTCACGCCCCATAAATTTTTTAAGTCCCCAAACTCCATAATCTTGTATTACTTTTTTATCTTCATCGGCTAATAAAGGAAAAGGTAAATCATTCTTGACACAAAAATTTTTTTGACGTTTTGCAGAATCTGCACTTACTCCTAAGACTTCATATCCTTTGTTAAGTAACTCTTGGTAATGATCACGTAAATTCTTTGCCTCCATTGTACAACCCGGTGTACTAGCCTTTGGATAGAAGAAAAGAACTAATTTTTTTCCTTTATAATCTTCTAAAGAAATGCTGTTACCATCTTGATCCAAAGCCGAAAACTTCGGTGCTTTATCACCTATTTTTAAATGTTTCATTTGTACCTACTTTTATAGATTCCAAATATAGTAAGATTTGTAACATGTATATAATAAAACTGTCATATAGTCAACTAACAAAAGTTGCACGATATTTGTATATCTTTATACCTAATTAATTACAACTTAATGGATACTTTTTTACTTATTACCGGATTCTTACTCACCTTAGCAGGCATTATCGGCTCTTTAATTCCCGTCTTACCCGGGCCACCTACAAGTTGGGTAGGACTTTTGCTTTTATATCTTACTACAATAGTTCCTTTGGACTGGTGGGTACTTGGCATTAGTCTTGGAATAGCCGTTATTATTACCATTTTAGATTATGTAATACCTGCTATGGGGACTAAAAAGTCCGGAGGATCACGCTATGGCATGTGGGGTACCACACTGGGTTTATTTATCGGTCTATTTTTTATTCCGCTTCCTTTAGGTTTCCTTATAGGAGCTTTTGCTGGTGCTTTTGTCGGAGAATTACTATTTGATTCCAAGGATTCTAAACGAGCCTTAAAAGCAGCATTTGGTTCCTTTCTTGGTTTTCTTACTTCCACATTTATAAAGTTGGTCGTTTCTTTCTCTTTTATGATTTTCTACATCTTTAAATTTTGGGAATATAAAGATCTATTTTTAGCCATTTATTCAAAATAATAGATTTTGACTGTGGTGAGAAAAAATTACATCAAAATCCAGTTAATATATTAAACCTTTTTTTTAAACAAGTGTCATAGAAAAGTAACTTTTAAAACCTATTTTTATGAAATCATTAGTTTATATCACTGTATTATTCTTTAGCTTGAGTACATTCGCTCAAAAACCAATGGCTAAAAAACAAAAATTCGACTTTACTCCGGAGCAACAAGCCGACATACAAAGCAAGCGATTAAGCTTACTTTTAGATTTGAGTCCGAAGCAAACTCAGCAAGTTAAAGAGATTCAATTGGAACGTGCTATCCAAAGAAAAAGTATGAAAGAAGCTCACAAAAAAGGTAAAGTAAACGGAGAAAAACCTTCTACAGAAGAAGCCTTTAAATTAAAAAGTGCTCATTTAGATGACCTTATTGCCTTTCAAGGTAAAATGAAAAATATCTTAAATGAGGAACAGTACAAACTATGGAAAGAAACACGCAAAAATAATATTGAAAGAAAACAAAAACATAAAGCATTTAAACAAATGCATCAAAAAGGAAAGAAACAACAATAGATTCTTTGGGCCTAAATCAAACAGCCTAAAACACATTAAAGTTTTAGGCTGTTTTTTACACTGTAAAATATAGGAGTTAATACCCCAAAATAGTTTATTTAATTAGTAATACTTGCCCAATAAAGATAGTATTATTATCCATTTTGTTTAAGGCTTTTAAACGTGCTACGGTTAAATGGTACTTTGTAGAAATAGAATACAATGTATCTCCTTTAGCCACAATATGCGTACTTGCTTCTATAGCTTTTTTAGAAAGCTTATTGGGATCTTTTAACAAAAGTTTTTGCTCAATATTAATTTCATTTTTTTTAATCCCATTCCACTTTCTAAGATCCGGGACTTCTAAATTGTATTTATACGCAATAGCATATAAGGTTTCTCCTTGTTTTACAATATGAAAATCCGGAACTTCGACTTGCTTATCTCTTATTACAGAAGTAGTATCAATAACAACCAATACTTTTTTTATTGAATCTTTGGGTAGGGTCGGTTTTTTAACTGTTTCTTTATGTGGTGGTATCGTATCAATACTTGTTGTAACTGTTGTTTTTTCTTTTTTCTTTTGCTTTAAGAGGTATAACTTTTGTCCAACAGCTATTGTATCCGAACGTAAATTATTAATCGATTTTAAATCTGAAACACGCATGTTATAGCGCTTCGCAATACCATATAAGCCCTCGCCCTTTTTGACAACATAAAAACTAGGCTTCTTCTCTTTTTTTTCTTTTTTTCTCTTACCCAGCACTTGTTCATCATATTTATAGAGTTTATATCTTTCGATAATGCTAATGAGTTTTTGTGGGTATTTTTTATCGGTTGCATATCCGGCGGCACGAAGTCCTTTTGCCCAAGCCTTATAATCCCTTGGGTCTAATTTAAACAAGGATGCATAGCGTGTTCTATTGGCTAAGAAAGCAGAATGATCATCAAAGGATTGAGAAGGATCCGGATATACTCTAAAACATTCGCCTTTTTTATCATCATCGTAATAGGTTTTAGAACCTTGCCAACTCTTATGACATTTTATACCAAAATGATTGTTAGACACACGGGTAAGGCTACTATTTCCACTATTTGACTCTAAAATACCCTGAGCCAAAGTAATACTAGCCGGAATCTTATGGTCACGCATCTCTTTTATAGCCACATCGGCATATTGCTCTATATACTGTTCTGTCAAAAGCTTTGTCTTAGAAGAAACTGCTTTTACAATAGGC
Source organism: Flavobacteriaceae bacterium (assembly GCA_024763245.1). Classification (GTDB taxonomy): domain Bacteria; phylum Bacteroidota; class Bacteroidia; order Flavobacteriales; family Flavobacteriaceae; genus DQTL01. The sequence continues at coordinate 42,737 of JANTFW010000003.1, forward strand.
TTATCTGTTTTATCCGCTACTATCACCTCTTTCTTCTTTTCCACTACCGTTTTTTTTGTAGTATGTCTTTTGTTCTTTTTAGCACCACAACTAGTGAGTAAAAGTAAAATACTAAAAACACTTCCGATGTAACTTATTTTACGCATTGTTATACTTTATTGTAGGTAAATTTTTTCTTATTAATCGTACATTCATTCCATCTATTCCTTGTAAACCTCCACTGTGAATCACACACAATTTATCACTTTTTGTAAAATATCCTTCCTTATACAAATCTAAGATACCAAAAAGCATTTTTCCGGTATAAATAGGATCTAATTGAATTCCGGTCTGTGTCTTAAAATCATTAATAAAATGGACAAGATCTGCATTAATCTTAGCAAAACCGCCAAAATGATAATCGGTTATTAGTTTCCAACTCTTACTGGATTTACTATATCGCTTAATTTCATCTGCCAAAAAATCACCCTTTAAAGCCGGAAATCCTAACACCTGCTGGGAGGGTTTTGAGGAATTAATAATTCCTGAAATTGTTCCTCCCGTTCCAATTGCACAACAAATATAGTTAAATTTTGTGTCATTTTCCGTCAAAATCTCTTCACAACCTCTTACGGCTAATTCATTAGTTCCACCCTCTGGAACCAAATAAAAAGAGCCAAACTCCTTTTTTAAAGCAGCTATAAATTGCGGGGTATGCTTTTCTCTATACGATTTTCGGTCAACAAACTTAAATTGCATACCATGTTTGGCAGCAAAACCTAAAGTGGGATTTTCTTTAAGTACTTTTTCTACATCTTGACCTAACTCATCACCTCGTATGACTCCAATGGTTTTAAATCCAAACTCATCACCTGCAGCAGCTGTAGCAGCAATATGATTGGAATATGCTCCTCCAAAAGTCAATAATGTTTTTTTACCTAATGCACGAGCTTCCTCAAGGTTATAACGCAGTTTACGGTACTTATTACCTGAAATATAGGGATGCAACAAATCTTCTCGTTTTATCCATAGCCTTATGGGGTGCCCTTCTTTAGGGCTGTAGGTTACCTTTTGGGTCGTACTATTTTGTAATTCCAATAACATAATCACAAAACTACAATTTCTATGATAAAAAGAGTGATTTCAATAAAAGAGAAATGCAACTACCTAAAAAGATAATTGCATTTGTTAAAGTGACCTGGCTGGGGCTCGAACCCAGGACCACCTCCTTAAAAGGGAGGTGCTCTACCAACTGAGCTACCAGGTCTCGCATTAAGCGGGTGCAAATATAAGATGATATTTTAAAATATCAAACAAAGAATTAATTATTTTTTATTATTTGTCATTAAGATAGGCTTCCCTAACTTTTTTGTACAATTTTGACGAATACACAAAGTTTACAACCGCCTCATTATCAGTTCTAAATATGTCTTCTTTTGTACCTTCCCATGCTTTAACACCGTCTTTAAGAAAGACAATTTTATCACCTATTTCCATTACCGAATTCATATCGTGTGTGTTAATTACGGTAATTATATCGTATTCACGTGTTATTTCACGAATTAAGTTATCAATTAAGATGGCGGTTTGTGGATCTAAACCAGAGTTAGGTTCATCACAGAAAAGATATTTTGGGTTTAACACAATGGCTCTGGCAATAGCCACACGTTTTTTCATTCCACCAGAAAGTTCCGAGGGGTATTTAGCATTAGCGTGAGTTAAATTTACACGCTCTAAAACACTATTAACACGTTGCAACATTTGCACTTTATTGTCTTCTGTAAACATTTTTAAGGGAAACATCACATTTTCTTCAACCGTCATAGAATCATATAAGGCACTTCCTTGAAACACCATACCTATTTCTTTACGTATTTGACGTTTTTCATGTTGATTAAGTTTTGAAAAAACGCGACCATCAAAAGAAATCTCTCCCTCTTCCGGTGTATGTAAGCCCAATAATGATTTTAAGAATACTGTTTTTCCGGATCCACTTTGCCCAATTACCAAACTGGTTTTACCTTTTTCGAAACTCGTTGAAATACCTTTTAGCACATGTGCTTCACCAAACGATTTATGTAAATTTTTTACCTCTAACATCTATCCTAATAACATTTGTGTTAAAAAATAATTCAAAAGAATAATCACCACACTAGTCCACACAACTGCTTTTGTACTGGCTCTACCCACTTCTAAAGCCCCTCCTTGTACTTTATGTCCATGATACGCAGAGACCGTAACGATTACAAAGGCAAACACCAGTGTTTTAATAATAGCATATTTTACAAAATAAGGGTTAAATTCTAACTGAATACCTGTAATATAATCTTCTGTAAAGAACAAATCGGTTAAAATTCCTGCTACCCAACCACCTAGTATTCCTAAAAACATAGCCAAGATTACCAATATAGGATAGAAAAAAAGTACAGCAACTACTTTTGGCAGCACGAGATAATTTAAAGAATTGATTCCCATTATTTCAAGCGCATCAATCTGTTCGGTAACACGCATCGTTCCGATACTAGAAGTTATATATGAACCCACTTTACCGGCCAAAATAACCGAAATAAAGGTCGGAGCAAACTCCAAAATCATCGAACGCTTAGTTGCAAAACCAATTAAATATTTGGGAATAAAAGGACTATCTACATTTAAAGCGGTTTGAATAGCAACTACACCCCCTACAAAAAAGCCAATAAAGGCTACAATTCCTAAGGATTTAAGCCCTAGATCATCAATCTCCCTAGAGAGTAACTCCCAAAAAACCTTCCATTTCTGCGGTTTTTTGAAGACCTCTTTAAGCATTAAAAAATAAGCACCTATGTGTTCTAAATTTGTCATAAACAGATTGCTAAAATATAAATTTCTGAGCCTATTTTGTGAATTACAACGTTAAATTTATTTTTATATCAATAAACGATTCTTAAAGATAGAGGAAACTCAATTATCCAGCTCTTCTTGCAAACCGGACCATTGTTCCATCAAATCATCTAAGGTATCTTTTTTGGCCTGATAGGTTTCGAAAAAATCTGATTTTCCTATTATCGATTGATCATTTTCAAAAATAGCTGCGTCTAAATTAAGCACCTCTTTTTCCAGATCGGAGATACGATTTTCAAGCTTACTGATTTTATTTTTTACCCGTTTTTTTTCTTTTTCTTCTTCTCTGCTGCTCTTTTTCGTATTAGTAGTATAGGAAACCTCTTGTGATCTTTTCTCTACCTCTCTAAAATTTTCAAACTTTCTTTGTTCTAAATAGTAGTCAATATCTCCTAAATACTCTTTAATACGGTGATCTCTAAATTCGTAGACTTTCTCTACCAAACCTTGTAAAAAATCTCTATCATGCGATACTACAATAAGGCTTCCATCGAAATCTTGTAGCGCTTTTTTAAGCACCATTTTAGAAAGCATATCTAAATGATTGGTAGGCTCATCCATTATAAGTACATTAAAGGGCGTAAGCAACATCTTACACAAAGCCAACCGATTTCGTTCACCTCCTGATAAAACTTTAACTTTTTTATCCACAGCGTCACCACCAAACAGAAAACTCCCCAACATGGAACGTATCTTTATTCTATTGGTATCCGTCGCTACCAATTCCATCTCTTGCAATAAGGTGTTTTCTCCATTCAAATAATCGGATTGATTTTGAGCAAAATAACCAATTTTCACATTATGACCCACTTCTACAACTCCGTGATATGGAATTTCCTCGACAAGAATTTTAGCCAAAGTTGTTTTTCCCATACCGTTTTGACCTACAAAAGCCACTTTTTTCCCTCTTTCCAAAAGCAAATCTACACCTTCAAAAACCAGTTTATCACCATACATTTTGCCTACTTGCTCCAGTGTGAAAATGACCTTTCCAGGAGGTTCTGCTGATGGGAATTTAACATGCATTACTGTATTTTCTGTGGCATCAACTTCTATTCTTTCCAGCTTGTCTAATTTTTTTATTAGCGATTGTGCAAAGGCAGCTTTACTGGCCTTATACCTAAATTTTTCAATGAGTTGCTCTGTTTGTTTAATTTGCTTTTCTTGATTTTTTTGCGCTTGTAATTGTTTTGTAATTAATTCTTCTCGAATGGCAATATATTGAGAGTATGGTTTTTTAAAGTCATAAATACCTCCTAAAGAAATTTCAATAGTACGATTGGTTACGGTATCTAAAAACATCCTGTCATGAGACACGACCAACACAATACCTTGATAGGATTTTAAAAAATTTTCAAACCAAATTATCGAATCAATATCTAAGTGATTGGTTGGCTCATCCAGAAGTAGGATGTCATTTTTTTGTAACAGTAATTTTGCCAATTCGATTCGCATGCGCCATCCACCGGAAAACGTATCGGTATACTTATCAAAATCGGATCTTTTGAACCCCAATCCTTGTAAAATTCGCTCTGTTTCTCCTTTGTAATTATACCCGCCTATTAGCTCAAATCTGTGGTTTAAATCATCTAATTCGTGTAATAGCTGATGATAGGAATCGCTTTCGTAATCGCTTCTTGTATCTAATTCTTTATGAATATGCTCTAATTTAGCCTCTATGGATTTAATTTCTGCAAATGCAAGATACGTTTCATCTAATATGGTGTTTCCTTTATTAAAATCAATATCTTGCTTTAGAAAACCTATTTTAGTATGTTTATCTATTGCTAAAATACCATCATATTCTTGATCTCCGGATATAACCCGTAATAAGGTTGATTTGCCGGCTCCATTTTTACCGATTAAACCCACTCGGTTACCGGGTGTTAATTTAAAACTAATACTAGAAAATATGGGAGTTCCCGCAAAGGATACCGATACGTTAGAAATATCTATCATGCTTGCGTTTTAAAAACGTTTAATTAATTATCATTTGACAAATCGCGTAGTGTTCATTTCTAAAGGAATATTTTTTCCTTCTTCTATATGATCTACCAAAATCTTAGCTAATCCCGGAGCTAAAATAACACCTCGTGTTCCCAAGCCATTTAGGATAACTAAATTATGAAAATCGGGGTGCCGGCCTAATAAGGGACGTCTGTCTTTTATGGTTGGTCTTACCCCTACCTTAGAACCTATAACTTCGTAGGGTAAATCTAAGAATTTATTTAATTTTTGCACAATTTCTTCTTTGGCAGAAACCGTAGCATCAAAGCTTTTATCCGTCCAATTATAGGTAGCACCCACCACGTATCTATCCTTACCAAATGGCACCATAAAAACACCTGATTTAATAATGTAATCTACTTTTAATCCAGGAACATCAATGAGTAGGAGTTCTCCTTTTGCAGCGCGCATAGGTAAATCATTAAAATACGGATTATTCGGTAAATAGCTCCCCTCTGAAAACACAATATGCCCAGCCTTAAATTCCTTATATTGTACCGTATCAGTATCTATTTGAATAGCCTTATAGCTAAACTCTTCCTGAATAAATTGCTCTTGTGTCATTAGGTATTTTTTATAGTCCTGAAGCATTTGTTCTCCATCTACCCTACCTACATTTTTTAAAACACCAAATCCATAGGGTGCTTTAATACCGCACACTGTCTCTTTTAGTATAGACGGTACCATATAGTTAGACATTAGCATTCTATCAGAAGCTACCATCCAGTTATTCTGTTCTTCTATTGAATGTAAAATTCTTCTTATTTTACCTTCGTAGATATACTTTTTATTAAACTTACGTTCAATCTCTCTGTAAAAAGGTAAAGCTATTTGCAATAATTCATGGGCTTTCCAAGCTGGTGTAAAACGCTTTAGAATAATAGGATTGTACATACCCCCAATTATCCTAGATGACCTATCCGGGTTATGGTCGTAAATAACAAACGACTTGCCTCTTTTCTCCAATTCGTGAGCTAAGGCCATACCCGCTAAACCAAAACCAACAATAATATAATCTACACGTTTCATAAATAGGTTTATTAGCGGATACTAAAATAAAAAAAGACCCTCAAATGAGGGCCTTTTTTGGTATAAATTATGGCTTAGTAATTCCAAAGATCCAATTCTTTATTTCGAATATCATCTTTGAGTTTCTCGGATTCAAGGACTTGGAAAAGAGAGTTTCCTTTTACGTAACTCTTTACTTCTCTATCTCCGTGAATATTTTCTTCTTTATAGATTAATGAACTAAAGCGATGTGCATTGAGTAGATGATCAAAAGATATTGGAAAAGCGGCATTCTTTGGGTTAAATACTTTCATATCGTGCATAACCTCTCTGGCATCCGGATAGAAAACCCAAAATAAAGGCAATTTTTCATTTATATCACCAATATCATCACGTCCCAGGGTTTGTACATCGGGTGCGATGGGAGCAATACCCAGCAATCTATACTTCATCTCACCTTGACGTTTATCAATATACCAAACTCCTTTAATTTTATACCCTTCGATATGTTGAGAATCGATATTATATTTATCAATATACTCAGAAATATCAGCATTAGGATCTGAATTTAATATATCATACGCTTCAGGTAGGGTATCTAAACGATAGGTCTTTTCTTGAATCTCTTGATAGGATAATTTCGCAGTAAAATAAGAATCGTCATAGATTTCTGTAATTTTTCCTTGCTTTATTCCTCTTAAAAGGGTATCATAAAGCGAGCGTCTATTATTAGAAATACGCATGGTGTCTATAGGATAATAGTAGGGTAAATTTAGTCGTTCATTCAAATCTACATATTCCCAAACTATTTTAGACCAATACAAATCACGATCATCAATATAACCATAGGGTAATGGTTTATCATTATCTGCCGCAAGTTGCTGTTCCGTCTTTTTACCTATTTGTTGTGGCTTTTTAGCATTCAACAAATTAGTTTGTGCTTGCACAAGGCTAGTCACAAAAAAAACGATACTTACTATTACTAATTTACTTCGATTCATTTTATTACGTATTATTTAATCTCAACCAAAACAGGTGAGGCGGGTTTTATTCTATAGCCGGCACCGGCACCAACAAGAGTAGATTTAATATCAAAGATAGAAACGACATCTCCTCTTTTAGCTCTTGATATAGCGCTTTGGGCTTTGGCATTCATTCTGGATCCATTTACCTTAACAGTAGCTTGACCCGGTACTTTAAGACTAAAAGATGTTGTTCTTAAAGTTAAATCAAACACAAAATCGGGTAATACAACACCTACCGAAGCTTTAGCTAAACTGGCTTTAGGCATACCCACTTGACCGGTTTGTTTACGTATGGCACCTCTAGGAGCCGGAATATCCATCACACGGAAAGTTTTAGACGAACTAACGGTCTTACCATCCGACATTTTTGCCGATGCTGTAATAGAAACTTCTTTACCTTTTCCCGGTGTCATCACATACTTACCTCCATTTCCTGTTAAATTTCCTGATGAGGCTCTAACAGAAATTTTATTCGTAGAGATTCCCGGAATAGAAACCGTCATAGGATTGGCTAAACCTCTGTAAACTACATTCATTTTATCTGCAGATATTACGGCCTCATTAGGTCTTGGAATTACAGAATATTTACCACCAACAATATCAATTTCTACAGGTTTACCCTTTTCCATAAAGACAAACTTTCCTTTTAGTTCATGGTCTCCTACATTACCGGCAGATCGATCAATAATTACTTGACCTGCTTGTATGCTGGATTCAGGCACTTCGGAACCGTTAATAATAACTTTACTCGCTTTTAGTGTCGGGTCATTTTTACCTAATACAATTTTGGCTTTGAGACGCTCATTAGAATAATAAGCACTCTTTTCGAACACCACCATAGCATCGTAATTGGTCATAGAAACATCACTTTCTAACTGACCACCAAGCAATGTATTGTAAACATCGGTTTCTGTAGTTCGGATATCTGCTTGAATTTGTTCTATGTTAGTTACTGTAGTGATTAGAGGAAAACCTTCAAAATGGCTTTCTAACCAATCGTGATGTTGTAATTTATTTTTCACCTCATCTTCTGTAGAAAAACGTTTTTCGACTTGAGCTCTTAACTCGGCATTATTACCAATAACCTCTAAAGCCTTTTCTCTATAATTATTGATACTTTCTACAAATTTATCACCGTTTTTAGTGTGTTTTCCTTTTAAGAAAAAATAGGCATCACCGGCACCCGAATTATCCATTTTTTCATAATCTTTAGGATCTTCCACTTTTTTGGTAAGTTCTTTTTTTACTTCTTCTAGATACGCATTAAACGCATTGGAAGCATTGCTCAATGTTTGTGCTTTTGCATTTAAAGTTAAATACTTGTCCGGCTGCTCTGTTGCTTTCATTGCCAGATTGGTAAGAATCTTTTTATTAGCAGCATCCACTTTTATATTAGATGCTTCTAATTTTTCTTTCATAAATCCAAAAGACGATAATACTTTCTTACTCATATTTAATGCGAGCATCGCAATAAATACCAGATACATCAAGTTAATCATCTTCTGCCTTGCTGATAATTTTCCTCCTGCCATTTGTTAGTTACTTTTTAAGGTTAATAATAGTTGGTTCGGAAAATTATCCTTTATTCATAGCACTAAGCATACCACCATAAACACCGTTTAAGTTTTTAAGGTTAGATGCCATAGACTCCATCTGTTCTTTTAATGCAGCAGCATTATTAGCTACTTCTTCATTAATAGTTGCTTGACGACTAGCACTCTCTAGTTGCACTTTGTACAAGCTGTTTAAAGATTCCATTTGCGAAGCGGCCATAGCCAATTGCTCGCTATATTTATTAGTAGCCGAAATAGAATCTGCAGCGGGTTTAATTTGTTCCGCAGCTCCCTTAAAGTTTTCGATGCTTTCACCTAAACTTGCCATTAAATTGGCATCTAATTTAGCATCTTTAAGCATAGCGTCTAACTTTTGAGAAAGCATGCTTTGTGCTTCCGAGGCTTGTAATTTATCTTTTCTTTTATCTTGACTCTTGCCATCCGCTAATTCAGGATATACTTTAGACCAGTCCAGATCTTCCTCTACGGGTTCGAAAGCTGAAATAGCAAAAATTACTGCTTCAGTTCCAAGACCTATCATTAAAAGAATATCTCCGGTTAAAGGACCTATTCCCATGTGAAGGATTTTAAACAATGCTCCGATGATTACTACAGATGCACCTAAACCGTAGGCCATGTTAAAAAATTTCTTTACTGCTTTTGATTGTGCCATAATTAAAAATGTTTGGGTTATTAATTGGTTGTATTATTATTAAATTATTTTCCTGATAAACTGGTTCCTAAATAGTCTTGTACTGTTCTAAATCCAATGTAACTACGTGCGGTATCGGCATACTCATAATCCCTAGAGCTCACCTCTAAGAAATAGGCCATGTCTTTCCAAGATCCACCGCGAATAACTTTTCTGTGATTTAATCGATCTTCTACATTAGGATTCATTGTAGAACCTAAGTAATATGAATTCTCATTATAAGCCGTTCCTGTCCATTCCGAAACATTACCGGCCATATTATACAATCCATAGCCGTTTTTGTTATAGGATTTTGCTTCCATAGTGTACAATGCTCCATCCACAGCATAATCTCCTCGTGCCGGTTTAAAATTGGCTAAGAAACAACCTCTATCACTTGTAGTATAAGGATTTCCCCAAGGGTATTTAGCATATTCCAGCCCACCACGTGCAGCATATTCCCACTCTGCTTCCGATGGTAAGCGAAAATGAGGCACTCTACTGGCATGTTTTCTAGAACGAAGATAATCATTTTTCTTTTTAGTTCTCCAACTGGCAAAGGCCCTCGCTTGATTCCAAGTAACACCAACAACCGGGTAATCGGCATAGGCTTGATGCCAGAAATAATCTTGATGCATAGGATCATTGTAGGAATAGGCGAAGTCTTTTACCCAAACAGTTGTATCCGGATATACGGGTACTGTTTCATGAATAATTTGTTCTTTACGTGTAGTTCCTTTACGAGCAGCTGCTTCTCTATCTAACCAAGAGAATTTATATTTTAATTTTGTAACATCAATCATACGTCTACCATCAAAACTCTCGTCTAAAGGTACATACATCGTATCCATTACTTCTGCATATTCCATACTTGGAAAATCTCCGGTGTTCCAAATCAAATCATTTTCCCAATTGAGAAAACGTCCTTGTGTTGGAGAATTCACATCACCTAAACTGCCATAATTTTCCATCATATATCGGATGTAAATACTACCATTATCGGTCGTATCTTTAAATCTATAGTCGGCTAAAGGGCCATCAGTAGCCCCATCACCTCCGGAAAGCTCATCAGCAAGAATAGCTAATTTTGTTCTAACAATAGAATCACGTACCCAAAAAACGAACTCTTTATATTCGCTATTGGTAATTTCTGTTTCATCCATATAAAACGGGCGAACGGTTGCTGTACGTGCAGGGGTGTTTAGTGCTCCTATATCATCTTCATCTTGTTTACCCATGGTAAATGTCCCACCGGGAACAATAACCATTCCTGTTGGAGTTTCAGCGTGCCAAGTACTCTTGGTACTAACCCCTACTAAATCACCTTTGTCGTTGGATCCGCAGCTATAAGCTAACGAAATAAGCAAAATTAAAATTGCTGTTTTTCTCATAATATATTACTATTTCTAAAAGCGTGTAAACCTATAATTATTTTTTGAATTACACAAAACGAATATTTAATTATTTCTTGTTTCTCTTTTCTCAACTTAATTTTCTTCTATTTAGATACCATCTTTCGGGTATTTCTTGACGACTTGCACTTAAATAATCATTATAAGTACAGGGTATTAACGTACGTCTTTTCGTTTTATTATTTTCTTTTACTTTAATTTCCATCCACCATCGAGCACTTTTGTCACTTTTATAGAATTGAAAAGTTTCGTCATCAATTAAAACCATATATTTTTTAAAACCTTGTAAATCTACTGAGGGAAACTCATAAGAACGATAATTAAACCCTTCTATAAAATACCAAATCATTTGAGCGATTAGTTCTGCTGTTTGTTTTCCGTTATCTTGTGAAGCATTATATTCAAAAATTCCAAAAACGCTTAACTTATCACTCAATCCGGCGTAACGTGATATTTTACAAATGGTATCTGCATCAAAACCACTGATTAATGCATTATTATTACCGGGAGCATCTGTCTTTCGAACAGCTCCTAGATCAATACTCAGCAAATCAGTATCTCTTAACACCGGTTCTACGAGCTCAATCTCATTTTTTACAGTACCTAACCTATAGGAATCAAATAATAAAGTATCTAATAAATTAATTTCATCCTGTGGATTGAGAAAAGTTTGATAGCCTATATTCGTAAAGTTGAAAAGATTATTGGGCTTTTCCATTACTATTTTTGTCAAGTACGATCGTGAATCTATTTGATTCGCTATCATCCCTAAATCAAATCGCGCATCTACAACACTAAGATTCACTTTTTGCTCTAATGAATCAAAGGCTCTGTAAGCAGCATAAGTTAAAGCTTGACTTCCACCAATAAGTATGGGTGTGTGTTTGCGTATAAGCAAATAGGTAATCACTTCGGTAACTGCCGTTTCGGTATCGCCAATACTTGCTCCTGTTTTAAGATCCCCTAAATCAATAATTTTAGTATTCCAATTTCCCGCATAAAGTTGGTAAAACTCTTTCCTCATAACAGAAAGGTCGTTCCCTGTCCCTTGGTTATGTACAGCATTTCTACTTTCAGGAACACCAAAAATTACGAGTGTATTTTGTATTTCTTCTAAGTCATTTTCTGTAGCTGTCATCAAAATAGATTGCCCGATAGTCCCCTTAGGAAGGCCATAGGCAAAGGTTTCTAATGCATTGGAAACAGGACTAAAAAAATCACTTAAATTATTCATATTTGGGGAGCAAACTTCAGGGGTAATAAAAGTATGCATTATAAATTCAGTACAAATTTAACTAAAAATAGAGTTAAAAAAAAATCTTATTTCTTTTTTATACTACTTCGCTTTGTTTTTTTCTTTTTGGGTGTTTTTTTTGCTATTATTTCTTTCACTTTTTCAAGTGTTAATTTTTCAACCTTTGTTGTTTTAGGTAATTCAATTTTAAGTTTACCTTTACAGATATTATAACGACCCCATCTTGCCTTTTCGACTCTAATTCCTTCTTCTTCCCAATTCAAGAGTATCTTATCAATATCTTTCTGTTTTTTGATTTCAATGAGCTCCACAATATCTTCTTGTCTCAAATTATCAAAATCGTATTTCTTATTCACATTGATAAACTGATTGTTCCATTTAATAAAGGGGCCAAATCTACCCACACCTTTCTGTACCGGTAATCCTTCGTATTCGGCTATAGGCGCATCCGCTTTTTGTTTAGCGACAATAAGATCTATTGCCTCTTCTAAAGTTAGTTGCATCGGATCCGTACCTTTTGGTAAGGACACAAACATTCCGTCATACTTAATATAAGGTCCAAAACGTCCGTTAGAAACAATTACTTCGGCATCTTTATAGCTTCCTAACTCTTTTGGAAGCTGAAACAAGTCTAGTGCTTGTTCAAAAGTAATATTACTAATAGTTTGGGATCCCTGAAGACTAGCGAATCTAGGTTTTTCTTCATCTGTAACTTCTCCTATTTGCACCATAGCACCGTAACGGCCTAGGCGAGCATACACATTTTTACCACTGATAGGATCAACACCTAATAGTCTCTCTCCTTTGGCTCTCTCGGCATGTTCTGATACGTGCAACACATTGGGATGAAAATCATCATAAAATTCTTTAATGATTCCGGTCCACTCTTCTTTACCTTCAGCAATTTTATCAAAATCTGACTCCACCTTGGCCGTAAAGCCAAAATCCATTACGTGTTGAAAATTTTGAACCAAGAAATCATTTACTACTTTGCCAATATCGGTTGGAATTAGTTTTCCTTTATCCGCACCTACTACTTCCATCCCTTTCTTTTCTGATAGGGTGTCATCTTGAAGTTTAATGGTAACAAAGGCTCTTTTCTTACCTTCTAAGAGCGGTTTTTCAACATATCCACGCTTTTGAATGGTTGAAATGGTTGGCGCATAAGTCGATGGACGACCAATACCCAGTTCTTCTAATTTTTTAACTAATGCAGCTTCAGAAAAACGATAGGGTGGTTTGGTAAAACGTTCAGTAGCCGTAATAAAATGGTTGGTCAGTATCTCATTACGATGCATTTTTGGTAACATACCGGATTGCTCCTTATCATCACCATTATCAGTACCTTCAATATAAACTTTTAAAAATCCATCAAATTTAATTACCTCTCCATTCGCCGTAAAAACTTCCTTATTATTCGTGTTGGCAATTTTTACATTAGTTCGTTCTAATTGTGCATCACTCATTTGTGAAGCTATGGTACGTTTCCAAATTAAACTATAAAGTCTATCCTGATCATAATCGACAGATATACTACTATTTTTCATATTGGTTGGTCGAATAGCCTCGTGCGCCTCTTGAGCTCCTTTAGATTTTGTCGTGTAATTTCTCGGTTTACTATAGGCTTCTCCATAGGTTTCAACAATTGTGGCCTTTGCGGCAGATTTGGCATCATTAGAAAGCGTTACACTATCCGTTCTCATATAAGTAATTAAACCGGACTCATACAAACGTTGTGCTGTTCGCATTGTTTTGGCAACAGGAAAATACAATTTTCTTGAAGCCTCTTGTTGTAAGGTAGAAGTAGTAAAAGGAGGTGCCGGTGATTTTTTAGCCGGTTTTACCTGTAAATCATCAACCTTAAAGGTGGCCCGAATACACGATTCTAAAAATGCTTCTGCTTCTTTACGCGTTTTATAATTTTTGGGTAGTTTTGCTTTAAACTTTTTACCTTCTTCATTGCTAAACTCAGCATCAATTCTATAAGAAGCTACGGGTATAAAATTTTCAATTTCTCGTTCTCGCTCTACTATAAGCCGTACTGCTACAGATTGTACACGACCCGCAGATAAACCAGTTTTAACTTTTTTCCAAAGTACCGGTGATAACTCGTAACCCACTAAACGATCTAAAACTCTTCTGGCTTGTTGTGCATTGACCAAGTTGTAATTTAAATCCCTTGGATTAGCAACAGCATCTAATATAGCTTTCTTTGTAATTTCATGAAATACAATACGTTTTGTATTGGCAGACTTTAGTTTAAGTTGTTCGTACAAATGCCAAGCAATGGCTTCTCCCTCTCGGTCTTCATCACTAGCCAACCAGACTGTTTCAGCCTTTTTCGATAGCATTTTGAGTTTTTTTATAACATCCTTTTTATCTTCTGTTACAATATATTTAGGTTTAAAGTTTCCTTCAACATTTACACCCAACTCCTTAGATGGTAAATCGGCGATATGTCCAAAGCTTGAGGCTACTACAAAGTCCTTTCCTAAAAACTTTTCGATGGTTTTTGCTTTTGCTGGGGACTCAACTATTACTAAATTTTTGGACATACACAGAATTATTTTTGAGCGTACAAAAGTAGATAGTTTTTTTAAAAAACAAATTTTTTATTAAATTTTATAAAAAAAATATCCGTTACACCGAATTATTTATGGGGCGCTTGGCATCTTGTTATACTTCTTTTTCATACCGTAACTAATTTTAGCCTTGGTAAAATAATCATTTCAGTAGTATCTGCCAAATGCACTATATTTTTTGTTGGTAGCCGTTTTTATACCTCTAATTTATGTTAGGTTATATTTTTTTAACGCAAAAGAAATTAAGTTTATGTAGCTTGCATAACTATTTAACTTTAGCCAGAATCAAAAAATGGGTCTATATATTTAAGTATAGGTTCAAATTGAAACTTACTTTGAACCTGAGTTCGACCTAAGATTTATCTCACAGAAAGTCAATAATTAGCCCATATACTTTCCCAAATTCACTCAAATTATCCAGATAGTTCTCTTAAATCTGGATTGCCTATAAGCTAATTATCTGAAACTCTGAGCAAAGCTTAGGTCGAACTCAGGTTTTGAAGTTAAAATGATAAATTTCTGCACATATTACTATATAGAGATTTTCTAAATACAATATGTTTTTTTAGTTCAATTCGCTATCAAACACTTTTAATATTCGTCCTTCAAAAGGAGCTAGAAAATTATTATTTATTTTATTGTGGGTTGAAAAAATCATTGATGAAAATTGAACTTGAATCTTCTGTTTTCTTCTTGAGAAATTTAAGAGTGTAATTAATTCATTATCATTATAGCTGCGTTTATATGCTAGAATCTTTTTATTTTCGCAATTAAATAATTTCCAAGACCCTTTTTGAAAAATTTCGTTATTTTTTCTGATCGTAATTAATTCTTTAAAAAGATTGTAAATGGAGTTTTTATCTTCAGATTGTTTAGCCACATTTACTTTCGATGTTTTTTTATTAATGGGTAACCAAGGAGTCGCTTTAGAAAAACCGGCATTATAACCTTGATTCCACTGCATAGGTTTTCTGAGTTTATCTCTTCCGGTATAAAATGGCCAATATTTTCTACCAATTTTATCTCGTATTTCCTTTCGTTTTACGTTTTCGGAAGTCATTCCTATCTCTTCACCATAGAATATTATGGGTGTACCAAATGAAGTTAATAGTATTAGATTCATTAATTTCGCTTTTTCCTCACGATAAAAAGCATGCTTTGAAAAACTACGTAAAATATCATGATTTGACATATTTATTACCTGCCAGCCTCCATTTGGAGTATTTTTATGGGATTTTTGCAATGTTCTTGCATATTTTTTAGGATTCCAAGGTGTGTACATCAAAGAAAAATCCAAAACTAAATGTAACCTATCTTGTCCATTTCCCGAATAGCTTTTTACAAGATGAGGCTCTCCCGGTGGTAGGGTGTAAATTTCACCGATAATAACTCTCTCTTTGTATTGATCTATTAGAGAACGTAATTCAGACAGGATAGCTAAAGAAGTTTTTCTATTTCTACTATAGATCTTTTTTCTGCGAAAAACCTGAGCTATAAAATTTGGATTATTCCTGAATTTTTTGTCTTTTACAATGAAATTTATAACATCCAATCGAAACCCATCTACACCAATATCTAACCAATATTTCATATAGTTAAACATCGCACTTTTTACTTCTCTATTTCTCCAATTTAAATCGGGTTGTTCTTTTAGGAAGGAATGCAAATAATATTCTTGCGTTTTTTTATCTCGAGTCCAAGCTTTTTCTCCAATAAAATTTCTCCAATTATTTATCTTTTTTTGCCAAATGTACCAATCTCGTTTCGGATTATTTAAGGAAGATTTTGATTCCAGAAACCAAGGATGTTTATTTGACGTATGGTTTAGCACCATATCTAAAATAATTTTAATGCCTTTTTCATGTCCTTTTTCCAATAATTCAAGAAAATCAGCATTAGTGCCGTAATCCTTATCAATTTTGAGGTAATCCTCAATATCGTATCCCCAATCACAATGAGGAGACTTAAAAATAGGAGACAACCAAATGGCATCAACGCCAAGAGATGATAGGTAATCTAATTTTTGAATAATGCCTTGCAGATCACCTATACCATCATCATTAGAATCAAAAAAACTTCGAACATAAATGTGATAAATTATGCCATTTTTCCACCATACAAATTTTGTATTTGTTGCTTCCATTATTTAAAACTCTAAATTCTAAAGATTTAGATCTTTTATCAATTGGCCCATAATCTCATCTTTGGAATACTCCGAAGCTCGCTTTAAAGCATTTCGTTTGAAGCTATCCTTTAAACTTGGATTTTCAAAGTATTGAATGATAAACTTTGATAAGCCATTGGCGTTGGAAGCTACATAGCCACATTTTTTATGTTCAATGATATCTTTTGGACCTTTAGCTTTGTAGGCTCCTACGGGCAGTCCACAACTTAATGCTTCTAAAACCACCAATCCAAAAGTATCAAAATTAGACGGCAGTACTAACATATCAGAAGCTGAATATATAGCCGGTAGCTCAGTACTGTCCACCCAACCTAAAAAGAGTGCTTCCGACAGCTCTTGTTTTAGTTGACCTTCAGCAGGTCCTGTTCCTACAAACACCACCTGGACTTTATCAACCTCTTTCGCCACCTTATGATAAATTGAGACAATATCCATAACTCCTTTTTCTTTACTCAATCGGCCAACATACAATAAAACTTTTTGATTACTACTAATATTAAAAACGGCTTCTTTATCTGTTTTGACAGGGGTGAAATTTTTGCTAACCCAATGACCTGTTTTGTATATTTTAGCATTATCATATTCCATTTCATTACTGGCCAACCATTTTTTATGATCGTTGTTCAGTACAAAGAGCTTATCAAAATTCTTATAAAATACTCTTAGTAATCGTCTTACTTTATCTGCTTGGTGTTGATCCATTCCAATATTTTTGCGAGCAAACATTATCCAATCGGTATGGATATAGAAGTACGCAGGAACTGTAAAAGCATTTTTTAAAATAATAGAAATAAAACCCATAACACCTTCTGTAGAGCTCATAATTCTATCATAGTTGTTTTGCAGAAATAATTTATGAATTTTATTAATATTTGGAATACGTAAAGACTGTCCTTTATAGTTTGGGATTTCTATTTCTAATTCTGGTTTAATTACTATAAGATGTTCATCTGCTTTTAAAGTGTCACTACAGACCAAAAGGTCAATAGGTAAGTTTAGTCGCTTTATCTCTGTATGCATCTCTTGCAGTGCTTTAGAAACCCCATTTTTGTCTTCGAAAGTATCGGTTAACCACAGCATTCGTTTGGGATGCTTCAAAACACCTAATTCATCAGAAAACTCATTGAGTAATTCTCTGTTGTTGTAGAGCACTTTTGAACTCAAGAAATTCGTTCCAAATATCAATGTAGAACTTAAAAAGGGGAATGATAAACCGTCCAAGAAAGTACTTACTTTTTTCTTTTGTTTTTTTTCAATATGGTCACGAAGGTTAGGTGAAAATTCTAAACGCTCAATCATATTTTCAAAATTGAAATTTTCTATTGTTATCTCATTTGAAGTCTTATCTATCTTTTTTTGAAGTCTTTTAAAAAATATACCATTAAGTTTATCATTTATATCATTGATGCTTCTATAGAAATTCGATGTCATCTCTGCTGGCTCGATATGATGCGCTTTAACAATGTTTAAGGCTTCGTTAAAAATAGGTTTAAAGGTTTTCTTTACCGCTAGTTTAGTGAGCTTATTTGGGCTTTTCCCAACAAAAACCTTATGAAATAATTTGATAAATTTCATTGTTGTTTTATGATGTTTTAACTCTGTAAAGAGATTAGAAAGTAAAACAGCAATTAATTTATCTTGCGTATTGCCTTTGTGAAGTACCATACGTATTAAATCGGGCTTCTCAAAATTAATAGCTACCTGAAAAATATAGTCTAGAAAGGCAATGGTAAGTTTTTCTATATTTTGATGTCCGCCATAAGGAATTATTCTATGTTCACGAATGGCTTCTAAAGCTAAATACGATTTAGAGGAAGTTTTTAACCTTTCCTGTAAATTAGGAACATAAAGATAAGAACCGGTATGACCGGCAAATATTCCCATATGATCATCGGAACCTCCTGTTAAGGTTTTTTTGAATGGGTTTTGCGTATATAAGTTTACATCTATATCAAATCTTTCGGCATCTTTTTTTAATTGTTCAGGAGTTAAATTAGTAATCCATTCTTTTACCAACATATTTTGCCAAGTATCGCGTTGCCCATTCAAAACCTCAAAACGTTCAAATATTAGCGCCATCTTGGAGAAGAAATCAAAAGAGGGTTGTTTGCCTACTGCATAATGATATAGCGGATGTGCCCATACTGTAGGAATATTTTTCTGGTGTGTGTACTTTAAAAATTCATATACATTGTATCGTAACTTGTTTAGTTTTACTTCGTCTTCTTTTGTAAAACCATAGGTTAAAATATGTATGCCCACTTTAAAATCGGGAACAGTGACACTAAATTCCGTTCCAGTTAGAATATCGAAACCTTCTTCTTGTAATTGCCAACACGATGTTGCATTATTATGATTTGTAATGGTAAAAGTATCACATCCACTTTTTTCTAATCTCTGTATTAAATCTTTTGACTGCAACCAAGTCTCCGGAACACCTAAAATCCGCCCCAAAGTTTCATCAGGAATTTTACTATTATAATCATGGCAATGAAGGTCAATTTTTAATAAATCATCTTGATTATATCCTTTTAGTTGCGTTTCTAAAAATAATTCAAGATTACTTTTTAATTGCTCTTGAAAAGAGTTTGTTTTTGACATATATACTTTTTGCAAAAAAAAGATTAACAAGTTAAAAGAGCGTTAACATATAATTGTTTTATTATTAATTTATCGCTATGAGTTTGTTAATGTCACCTTTCTTTAAATGGCTACCAACTAATTGCTATAGACAATAGTATTAACAAAAATTTACCGCTGACAATTTGTCATATTCATAGATTTGGTCGTATCTTTGAACCCTAAATCACTAATAAAAAATCCAGACTAAAAACAAATGGCGGGAGAACAAATAATAGAAGAAAAGAAACAAGGACAAGCCCTACTAACCGATGCAAAAAAAGAGAATTCTAAAAAAGTTTTTATAGAAAGTTACGGTTGCCAAATGAATCTCAATGACAGCGAGATTGTGGCCTCTATTCTTTCTGACGAAGGCTATAACACCACTATACTATTGGAAGAAGCCGATTTAGTGCTGGTTAATACCTGCTCTATACGTGAAAAAGCAGAGCAAACGATACGAAAGCGCTTAGAAAAATATCAGGCTGTAAAAAAAATCAATCCAAAGATGAAAGTTGGTGTTATGGGTTGTATGGCGGAACGTTTAAAAGAAAAATTCTTAGAAGAAGAACAAATCGTCGATCTTGTTGTGGGACCCGATGCCTATCGGGATTTACCCAACCTAATAGAAGAAGTAGTTTCCGGTAGAGAAGCCGTTAATGTATTGCTATCTAAAGAGGAA
Source organism: Flavobacteriaceae bacterium (assembly GCA_024763245.1). Classification (GTDB taxonomy): domain Bacteria; phylum Bacteroidota; class Bacteroidia; order Flavobacteriales; family Flavobacteriaceae; genus DQTL01. The sequence goes on from JANTFW010000003.1 coordinate 62,615, forward strand.
ACCTACGCAGATATCTCACCGGTAAGACTAAATAGTAATGGTGTATCCGCCTTTGTTTCCATTACACGAGGATGCGATAATATGTGTACGTTCTGTGTAGTTCCTTTTACCCGAGGAAGAGAACGTAGTAGAGACCCAAAAAGTATACTGCGTGAAATTCAAGAATTAAAAGATAAAAATTATAAAGAGATAACCCTTCTCGGTCAAAATGTAGATAGCTACCTTTGGTATGGGGGTGGCTTAAAAAAAGATTTTGACAAAGCTACAGCAGAAGCACAAAAAAATGCAGTTGATTTTGCTAAACTTCTCGATCAATGTGCGACAGCTTTCCCCAATATGCGTTTTCGTTTTTCTACTTCTAATCCTCAAGATATGAGTTTGGACGTAATTAATAGTATGGCAAAGCACAAAAATATTTGCAAATATATACACTTACCGGTTCAAAGTGGTAGCAGTAGTGTTCTAGAACGTATGAATCGTAAACACACACGTGAAGAATACCTTGAGTTAATTTCAAATATTAGAAAACTAATTCCGGAGTGTTCTATTTCGCAAGATATGATTGCCGGATTTTGTGGTGAAACTGAAGAAGAACATCAAGAAACACTTTCGTTAATGGAAGAGGTAAAATATGATTTTGGATTTATGTTTGCCTATTCTGAACGACCCGGAACGCCTGCACATAAACGTATGAAAGACGATGTCCCACAAGAAATTAAGAAAAGGCGCCTTACCGAGATTATACAACTGCAGCAAAAACACGGTTTGTATCGTATGCAACAATTTGTTGGAAAAACAGTAGAAGTTCTTATTGAGGGAAATTCTAAAAAATCCGATCAACACTGGATGGGACGGAACTCTCAAAATGCCGTCGTTGTTTTTCCAAAAACAGGAACTGAAAAAATCGGTGATTTTGTGAATACCAAAATAAATAATTGCACCTCTGCTACACTAATAGGAGAACGAATTTAAAGTAGTAAGCTTATGGAATTACAAGGAATAAAACAACGATTTGGAATAATAGGTAACGATCCTGCCCTTAATAGAGCACTTGAAAAAGCAATTCGAGTTGCCCCAACAGATATCTCTGTATTGGTTACCGGAGAAAGTGGTGTGGGCAAGGAAAGTATTCCAAAGATTATCCATGCTCTTTCGCATAGGAAACACGCCAAATACATTGCTGTAAACTGTGGTGCTATTCCAGAAGGAACCATAGATAGTGAACTATTTGGCCATGAAAAAGGTTCTTTTACCGGTGCTACAGCCACACGGCAAGGTTATTTTGAAGTTGCCGATGGCGGTACTATTTTTTTGGATGAGGTAGGTGAATTACCTCTCACTACCCAAGTTCGTTTGTTGAGAGTATTGGAAAATGGCGAATTTATGAAAGTGGGGTCTTCGAAAGCGCAAAAGACAAATATTCGTGTTGTGGCTGCTACCAACATTAAAATGGAGGAAGCCATCAAAAAAGGAAAATTTAGAGAGGATTTATACTACCGTCTTAGCACTATTGAAATAGCAATTCCACCACTGCGAGATAGAAAAGACGATATTCACCTCCTTTTTAGAAAATTTGCTTCTGATTTTGCCCAGAAATACCATATGCCCACCATACGGCTTTCGCCAGATGCTGTTGATCTATTAGGGCGATATACTTTCCCGGGAAACATTCGACAACTTCGTAATATTGCTGAACAACTCTCTATTGTAGAAGAAGAACGCAGTATTGATGCCATTAAACTTAAAGAGTATTTACCTCACTTTAATAGTCAACTTCCAAGTATTGTAAGTGGAGAATCGGCTGAGTTTGATTATAAGGTAGAACGAGAAATGATGTACAATATCATTTTAGAACTACGAAAAGAATTAGACGAAGTGAAACAAGTCACTATGAAACTAATTTCTAATGAGGATCTCTCTGAAAATAAATTATCCAATATTTACACCACCCCTAACTTGAGTAAAGATAAAAAAGCTGCTACTGTTATTGATGTCCCACAGCAACATAATGAACACAGTAGTGATTTTGAAGAAATTATTGAACCTGAAGAACGCTTAACCTTACAAGATCAAGAAATTGATATGATAAAAAAATCATTAGAAAAACATAAGGGGAAAAGAAAACTGGCCGCTAAAGAACTGGGGATATCAGAACGTACTTTATATCGTAAAATTAAACAATACAATTTAAATTGATTCCAATAAAATATTTATGAAACGTAAAGAAATTTTTATCCTATTTATTCTTAGCCTAAGCATCGGTAGTTGCGGTATCTATTCTTTATCGGGTGCTAAAATTGATGCCAAGACCATTCAGATTGATTATTTCCCTAATAATGCCGATTTAGTAGAACCTACATTAAGTCAAAAATTCACCTTGGCACTACAAGATTTATTCTTACAACAAAGTAGTTTAGAATTAGTAAAAACTGGTGGAGAATTACAGTTTGAAGGAGAAGTAACAGGCTATACCATTCGACCAACAGCCTCTACTGCAGATCAAACTGCTGCGATGAACCGCCTAACCGTTACCGTAAAAGTTCGATTTTACAACAATCTTAACGAAGAAGATAATTTTGAAAAATCATTTTCACATTATTACGATTTTGATGCCAATCAACAACTGGTTGGAGGAACTTTAGACGATGCATTTACCGAAATTTTTGATAGAATTACACAAGATATTTTCAATGCATCGGTTGCAAAATGGTAAAATATGTTAGTTTTGTAAAATATTATCTATTTGGATAAAAATTTATGGATCAAAAAGAGTTTTTAAAATTAGTACAAAAACCGTCTCTATTAGACAATGAGCAACTCTTTGCTTTAGAAGAATTGATTCAGAAATATCCCTATTTTCAGTCAGCTAAAGTATTGTACTTGAAAATCTTAAAAGATCAAAATAGTTTTAGATATAATCAAAACTTAAAAACAACAGCAGCCTACACCACAGATCGCAGTGTATTATTTGAATTTATTACTTCCAAAGTCTTTCATAATCCTATTGCAAAGCAAAAAGAACAAGAAATTATCCAGGAAATTGAGTTGCGTGACGAGATAATCATCGAAAAGATTACCGCTCCAAAAGAAGAAAAAGTAGACGATCTTAGCGAAGTTGAAATACTATCTCCGGAAGAAAATATCCCTTCTTTAGAATTTGATTTACCAAAAAAAAATAAAGCCTTAGACACCGAGCTATCCGATACACAATCAGAGGAATCTTCTAAAGAATTACCGATTGAAAACACTAAAGATTTTGAAAATTTTGAAAAAGAAATAGACAAACAATTTGCATCTTTTTTAAATCCTAATTTAGAGGAAACACCTATTGAAGAGCCGCTTGAAGATTCGATAAACACAGAAGACGAAAGTGAATCCGCTATACTTGACGAGGAAAAGCTTACCGAAGAGCAACCCCCTTTTGAAAAGATTGATCAAGCAGCGTCCGAAAAAGAAGATTCTACTTTTGAATTAGAGGAAACTATAGTAGAACCATCGGAAGATTTTCCGGGATCTATAGATGATACTATCGAATCTAACCCTGTAAATACTGAGGAATCTGAATCAAAAATTATTGATAAAGCTTTTTTCTATACTGATAATATAGATATTGGCACATATGATGAACCTGGTACATTCCAAAAACCTAAAAAGAAAAAAACTAATTACGATGAACTAACGGATTCTGAACCCTCAGAAAGTCTTTCTAATCCGGTTATGATTTATAAGAGTATTCTTAACAATCCCGATGTTTATGACGAAAATTACGAGTTTAATTCGAAGTCAACTATTCCTAAAAAACAATCTGAATTTATCTTTGAAATAGCTACAGACGAAGCTGTCCAAGATATTGATACCCGCATTGAACCCTCAAGCGAAGAAACTAAAATTGTATTAGGCAAGCGCTCTGAAACCATTCTTTTTGAACCAATCACCGATGAATCTGATACTACTTCTTCTGTTGATGATAAGGAAAAACCTCTTACTCCTTTATTAGATATAGACATTGAAAAGCCTGTGGATTTTAATAGTCAAGAGGCGCATTCCTTTGCAGAGTGGATGCAACTCTCTTCTTTTAAACCTATCGATAGAAGCAAGCAAGATCCAATACAAAAAGAGAAAGAAGAAAAAATGGCGATTATTGATGAATTTATGACCAATAATCCTAAAATAAAACCTAGTAAAATAGCCGGATTTTCTGTAGATTCTGATCAAATAGAAAAGTTTGAAGGCAATACTATAATGACGGAAACATTGGCTCAAGTTTATATAGCACAACACAAATATGATAATGCTATTAAAGCTTATGAAATATTAAGTTTGAAATTTCCAGAAAAAAGTAGTTTCTTTGCAGACCAAATAAAAATGCTTAAAGATTTAAAGCGTAATAAACCATCTGACTAATCAGAAATAAATAATACCTATAAAATGAATACAGTTTTAATTATCTTAACAATCATTGTAGCCTTATTGCTCGTTCTTCTTGTCATGGTACAAAACCCAAAAGGAGGTGGATTATCTTCAACATTTGGTGGTGGTGGCGCATCTATGGGTGGTGTTCAAAACACCAATACCTTTTTAGATAAAAGTACGTGGACACTTGCTATTACTATGATTGTCCTAATACTTATGACCAATATCCTAGCCGATAGTGGTTCTAGTATCAATACACAATCCGATTTAAAAGAAACCCTTGAGAATCGAGAATTAATTGACGATACACCGGCAAATACAACAGATACTCCTGTACTACCTAGTAAGGATACAGAACAAAAAGATGATTCTAACAAATAATCATCTTTAATAAAACACTATTAACCTGAGTTCGAGCTAAGATTTATCTCACAGAAAGTCAATAATGCAGTAGATTTTTGCTAAAAATCAAGTAGTTATAACTAGTTATTGCAAATGGTTTTTAGTGAAAAGA
>JANTFW010000004.1 GCA_024763245.1 Flavobacteriaceae bacterium
CGCCAATTACTCAAACTGTGTCCGATTCAGCAAATTTTCAAGTGTATAGTGCATCCGCCGGAAGTGGAAAGACTTTTACTTTGGTGAAAGAGTACCTTAAAATTGTTTTACAACAGAAGGATTATTACTACTTTCAAAAAATTCTAGCTATTACTTTTACCAACAAGGCAGCGACAGAGATGAAAGAGCGGATTCTCTATAATTTACAATGCTTTGCCCGAAAAGAAAAAACACCTATGTGGTCGGCATTGCAGGAGGAAACCGGTTTAGAGACCAGCACAATACAAAACAGAGCACAAAAAATTACTGAGGCTATTATCCAAAATTACACCGCTTTTTCTATTACTACGATTGATAGTTTTACCCATAAAATAATTCGGAGTTTTGCCTATGACTTTGGCTTATCATTAGATTTTGATATCGAACTTGATACCAAAAATCTCCTTCAAGAAGCAGTTGATCAGACTATTGAACAAATTGGACTTGACCCTGATTTATCAGAAGCTCTTATTACATTTTCGCTACAAAGATCAGATGACGATAAAACCTGGGATATTGAACATACCTTATCCGATTTTGCTGAAATTTTGTTAAATGAAACAGAAAATCAAGCCTTCCAAAAGATTAGCAAAAAAGATTTTTCGGATTATAAACAACTACAAAAAATAATTGACACCAAACAAAAAGCTAACGTGGAACAGCTGCTAAAAATTGGAAATGAAGGTCTTGGTTTATTAAAAGCAAATCATCTATCTGACGATCTCTTTTCCTATAAAATGCTTCCCAACTTTTTTAATGCCTTACAGTCAAAAAAAGAAATTTCCAAACTTTTTGAAGAGGGAAAATTAGCCCGTCGATTCGAAGAAAACAAGCTAATAAAAAAAACTTGTTCAACACAAGATAAGCAAGCCTTTGAAAACAACTTTCAACACTTTTTCGATCTGTATCTTAGAGCAGAACGGCTATACAGCACACACAATCTATTGTTGTTGTTTAAGGATAGTATAATTCCTTTAGCCGTTTTGTCCTACATTAATAATGCCTTAGAAAAAATAAAGGACGAAAATAATATCCGTTTAATAACGGAATTCAATGACCTTATTTTTAAAAAGATTCAAAAAGAACCTACTCCTTTTATTTACGAACGACTGGGTGAAAAATATAAACATTATTTTATTGATGAAATGCAGGATACTTCCATTCTACAATGGAAAAATTTAGCCAAACTTATTGAAAATTCCATTACACAAGAAGGTGGTTCGCTTATGCTAGTAGGCGATGCCAAACAGGCTATTTATAGATGGAGAGGCGGTGCATCCGAGCAGTTTATACAACTGTCAGACCCAATGGACTCGGCACCTTTTATGATACCCAAAGACATCGTTTCGCTAGATACCAATTATAGAAGTTTTTCCGAAATCATTGCATTTAACAATCAATTCTTCAAACACATCGCCCAATTTTTACAAAACACGAGCTATAAAAAGCTTTATCTAGAAGGAAATCAACAAAAATTTAACACCCAAAAAGGGGGTTATGTACAATTAGAATTTTATAATCCGGAGGAGGAAACTTTAGAAAAAAACCTTCAAATTCCAGATAAAGTACTTCGAACCATCAGGTCATTAGAAAACGATTTTGAGCAAAAGGACATCTGTATCATTGTTCGAAAAAGAAAAGATGCCATAGCTATTGCCAACTATCTGACGGAACATGATATTCCCATCATATCGTCTGAAACCTTACTCTTATCCAATCATCCCAAAGTAATGTTTCTAATACATTTGTTGCAATTAATCCGGCAACCAAAAGATAAGGAAAAAGCCATTTCTATTCTAGATTTTTTATACGACACAGCAAATATTCAGACCGATAAGCATCATTTTTTTAGCCAATTTACTGCGCTTTCAGAAAAAGATTTTTATACCAAATTAGGCGATTTTGGATTCCATTTTAATCTAAAAACATTCCACGAGAAATCTTTATACGATGCCATTGAATACAGTATGCGCTCTTTTCATTTAGCAAATTCGCCCAATGCATATCTCCAATTCTTTTTAGAAGCTGTTATTGATTTTCAAAGTCAAAAGGGCAGTGATTTAGTGGGCTTCTTAGATTTTTGGGTGGTTCAAAAAGACAAGCTCAGCATTCATATACCCGAAGGAAAAAATGCCGTTCAAATAATGACCATTCACAAAGCCAAAGGCTTACAGTTTCCGGTAGTTATTTTTCCGTATGATTTAGATATTTATCAACAAGTCAATCCTAAAATCTGGTATCCTATTGCAACACCCGAAATCTATCAAAACTTTAGCGCTCTTTATATTCCCTATTCCAAAAAACTTCAATTTACCGATGAACAAGGAGCAAGCCTTTTTCAAAAAAGACGAGAAATATTAGAGTTAGATAATTTTAATCTGTTGTATGTAGCACTAACCAGAGCTGTAGAACAATTATACATTATTACCGAATACAAAAAACAAGAAAAAAAACAGTATTTCTCCGGCTTATATATAGATTTTCTTAAAAAGAATAATCTTTGGAATACCGATCAATGGGTGTACACTTTTGGAAACAAAAAAAGGGAAATCCGTACAGAAACTACTGTAAATAATTGTAAAGCCAACCCTACACAGCATATAGAAGCAGAGCTTTTTATCAGTTCGGATATTCAAGAACACAAAGTTGCTTTATATACAAAATCCGCCTTATTATGGGATACAGATCAAGGAAAAGCTATAACCTATGGAAATCTACTTCATGAAATTCTAGCTCAGATAAAAACGAAGGATGATATAGAAACGACCTTACAAAAGTTACTATCTCAAGGAATCATCGACACGGAACAAATCACCCATATCAAACCCAAACTAATGGCTATTGTTACACATCCAAAACTTAAAGCCTATTACCAACAGAACTTAAGGATTTTTAACGAAAGAGAAATCGTAACTCAAGAAGCCAAGAATATCATTCCGGATCGACTTATTCTTTACCCCGATAATTCAATGGTTATTCTCGATTATAAAACAGGCGCCAAAGATTCTAAGCACCACCAACAATTACAGGAATATGGGAATATCCTAACTCAGATGGGCTATACCATCATCAAAAAAACACTCATTTATATAGGAGAATCTGAAATCGATATCCAATATGTAGATTAATGCATAGTAAAATCATCCCAATCTAATCCAACCTTAAAATTTTCACGAACCTCTTTTAATTGTTTTGTATCTATACAATGGTGGATAAGTTTTTCTGTATAATCTGGAGCCTTAGTAAGCACCTTACCTGTTGGACTTAAAACTTGTGTATCACCACTATGTTGCAGTCCATGGTTATCAATCCCTACTCTATTCACCCAAAGAACATAGGCTTGATTTTCTATGGCTCTGGCTTGTAATAAAGGTAAATAGGCGTTTTTTCTAACTTCAGGCCAATTAGCCACATAGATTATTACATCATAATTATATGTGTTGGTTGTAGCATTATACGTATTTCTAGAAGCCACCGGAAAACGTAAATCGTAACAAATCTGTAGTAAAAATTTTGTGTTTTTATAGGAAATAATGATACGTTTTTCGCCCGGCGTTATAGTTTGATGTTCATTGCCCATTTGAAACAGATGCCGTTTATCGTAATACCGGTAATCGCCATTAGGAAACATCCAAAACAATCGATTATAAAATTTGTTATTCTCCTCAAAAAGAATACTCCCTACTATGATTTTTTGTAATTTCTTTGCCTTATTTTTTAACCACTTTAAAGGAATACTACCTATGGAAATTTTCTTTGGATTGGGGTTCACCGTGAATGCCGTTGCAAACATTTCGGGTAATACAATCAGATCCGTATCGGTTTCTGCCGATGCCAATAACACATCAAATTTTTGAAGATTTTTATCAACAGCATCCCAAAGTAAATCTGCTTGAACCAAGGCTATTTTAATGGAATCTTGCATCAAATTGTCTTTAGAATTGCTACGGCTTTTAACAGCGTTTTTTCCTCTTTAGGAAAAGCAAATCGCAAGATGTTTTGGTTGCGCTTGTTGTGATAAAAAGAGGAAACCGGTATAGAGGCTATTCCCTTCTCTATAGTCATTCTTTTTGCAAAATCAAACTCAGCTTCATCAGAAATGGCACTGTAATCTAAAAGCTGAAAATAGGTGCCGTGAGAAGGAATCACTTTAAAACGGGAATCCCCTAGATTATTTACAAAAAAATCTCTCTTTTTTTGATAAAAATCCGGTAAGGACAAATAATTCTCTTTATCTGATAAATAGGAAGCTAAAGCATATTGAATAGGGGTATTTACACAAAACACATTAAATTGATGTACTTTGCGAAACTCCACCATCAAATTTGCAGGAGCTACCACATAGCCCATTTTCCATCCGGTAGCATGAAAGGTTTTTCCGAAAGAATAAACCGCGATAGTCTGTTGAAATAAATTGGGATATTTTAGCGCTGATTGATGCTCTAATCCATCAAAAATAATATGTTCATATACTTCATCACTTATAACAACAATCTCAGTATCTTGAACCAAAAGGGCTAATTGCTGCATATCCGATTCTTCAAAAACAAACCCCCCCGGATTATTTGGAGTGTTTATTATAATCAACTTAGTTTTGTCAGAAACAGCATCACGAACTTGATTCCAATCAATTTTAAAGTCAGGGGCAAGTAATTGGATATATTTAGGAATACCACCATTTAATTTTACTGCCGGAGCATACGAATCATATGCCGGTTCAAAAATAATCACTTCATCGCCTATTCCCACGAAAGCCGTAATAGCCGTAAACAAGGCTTGGGTTGCACCGGCAGTTATAGTGATTTCGGTATCGGGATTTACTTTGTTATGATATAAACCTTCAATCTTGGAAGCAATGGCTTGACGTAATGCTAACACACCGGGCATAGGAGCGTATTGATTTTTTCCGTCTTTCATTTGACGATAAATAAAATCAATTAATACTTCTGACACTTCAAAATCAGGGAAACCTTGCGATAAATTAATAGCATTATATTTATTGGCCAGCCCGGACATTACCGCAAAAATAGAGGTTTCGGTTTGTGGAAGTTTACTTTTCATTGAATGGATTCTATATTATGATTTTTCAAAATTTTCTAATCGTTTTTCGACTCCTTTTAATGGAATGTGTTCTTTAGGAAATATCCCTTTAGATACTAATGCCAATCCAAAAACCATAAGAACAATACCTATAACTCGTTTCATTTTATAGACCGTAGTGGGTTTCATTTTATCTTTAAGTTTTTTGGCCAATAGTATTTTACCGACATCGGTTGCCAAATAGGAGAGTAAAACGGTGGTAAAAAACCAAAATATTTTAGGTTCATCCATTTGAAATTTTGCTCCATAAACAACTATCATCCCTAACCAAAATCCTAACACTCCAATATTGATAAAATTCAACAAAAAACCTTTTACAAAAAGGTTTACATAATTCGTTTTGGGAATTACTACCAGCGTTTCGTCTTGTATTATTGCTTTTTGTTTTTGATTTAAAAAAGAATACAGACCATACACTACAAGTATAAGTCCTCCAAAGATAAATAACATAGGATTATCCTTAATTTTCATCAGGACAAAACGGCTTCCAAAATAAGCAATTAACAAAAAAACTACATCGCCCAAAACCACTCCTAAATCAAAAGAAAAAGCAGCTCGAAAACCTTTAAGAATACTAGTTTGAATCAACATAAAGAAGACAGGACCTATCATAAAAGCAAGGAAAAATCCTACAATAATTGCTTCCTTTATGTCGAAAAATGTCATCAAAACGGGTTCTTAAATATCAAAGTTAACATGTAATTTATCGGTTGTTGCCCTCGCCACGCAAGTTAACACTTTTCCTTCAGCTATTTCATCCTCATTTAAAGTGGTGTTTTCTTCCATATTGGCTTGCCCTTCTACAATTTTTGCCATGCAACTGGTACAAAACCCACCTTGGCAAGAATAAGAAGGATCCAGACCGGCTTGAATTGCCGCATCAAGTACTGTAACATCTTTAGCAACCGTAATTTCTTTTTGCTCCCCATCTAAAACAAGGGTCATCGTTACATTTTTAGATTTTTTAGGTTTTGTAAACAATTCATAAAAGATAGCTTCCTCCGAAATACCATTCGCCAAAAGGCTTGATGAAATTTCCTCTTTCATGCCTTCTTGTCCACAGATAAAGAAACGATTCCACGGCGTATCACCAAAACTATCTTTAAGCGCAAAATCAACTAATCTCTTGGTAATCCTACCGGTAAGGGCACCGGGAATTGCCTCTTTACTAAACACAAATTGAAGAAAAAAACGACTGGGGTATTTCTCCTGTAAAGCGACCAATGTATCTTTAAAAATAGTATGCTGTTCCGTACTATTTCCATAGAACAAGCCAAATTTACTCTTTGGCTCATTTTCTAAAACCGCCAAAATCATAGGATATATAGGGGCAATACCACTACCGCTAGCAAAGGCTAAATAATTATTTGCGTGAGATTCCTCTACGGGTAAAATAAAATTTCCCTTTGGGGTAGAGACCTCTAATGTATCCCCAACCTGTAGTTGAGTATTTGCAAATGTAGAAAAATCACCATTAGGTGTTTCCTTAACTGTTATTTGTAAGGATTCTGAAAAAGGAGATGCTGTAATAGAATAAGCACGCTTATATTCTTTTCCTTCGATCTCTTTATGAACAAAGACGTATTGTCCCGGAATAAAAGCGTACTCTTTTTTGAGTTCATCAGGAATATCAAAACCTATACTTACCGTATCAGGTGTTTCTTTAATCAACGCTGTAATGGTCAATGGGTACATCATACTATGTAATTTTTATCAGTAGTTTTGAGTTATTTTTAAGTGGGTAAAGGTACTAACAAAGCTGTTATAATAAAATGTTAAATATTATGTTTTATAATTTGTATTCTTTCGTTAAGAATACCTTTGTCGTTTATTGTTAATTCAACCTATAAATATGAAAAAATTATTGCTTCTCTCCTTTTTGTTTGTATTTCTTAAAATTCAATCCCAAACTGACACTACGCCGCTATCCATATATCTTGATTGTGCTTCTTGCAATACAACCATGATTAAACAAGAATTAAAAAATGTATCATTTGTAAGAGATCAAAAAGATGCCGACGTGCATGTTTTTTTTACTATCCAACAAAATGCAAATGGAGGAGGTTCTTATGAAATTGAATTTATTGGAAAAAAACAATACGAGGCACTTCACGACAAATTGTTCTTCAATACAAATGCCGATATGTCAGAATTAGAAGTCACCAATAAAATCCTTCAATATATTCGAATCGGTCTACTCCGCTTTTGGGTAAAAAACGGCTTAGGAGAAAAAATTACAGTTCACGTCAAAGAGCCCACAACAGATGATTCTGAAAAAACTGAAGATCCTTGGCATAAATGGTCTTTTAGATTGGGACTAAACGGGTGGTTTAACGGTCAGGAAACTTCGAAGTTTCACAACCTAAATGCAAGTGTTTCCGCTGAACAGATTACCGACAAAAATAAATTTGAATTTAACGCCGGACTCTCACAACAAAAATCTACGTTTCAGTATGGCGATGAAGTAATAATCTCAGATAAAAAATCAAAATACATGAATATTAGTGATGTCATCAGTATTAATGATCATTGGTCAGCAGGTTTGTTTACCACTATGGGTAACTCTGTATTTAACAATTATCATTACTATTTAGATATTCAACCGGGAATTGAATACAATTTTTTTCCATATTCAAAATCAGCTAAAAAACAAGTAATCCTATCGTACAAAATAGGAAGTCGTTATAACGATTATTATGAAACGACTATCTTTAATAAAGATGACGAATTACTATGGAAACATTCTGCACTAGCTGGAACTTCTTTTAGGGAAAAATGGGGTCAAATATCTGCTAACATAGAATACAACAGCTACCTACACGACAGTTCTCTCAACGAATTCAATGTTTATCTCAATACCAACATCCGATTATTTAAGGGGTTCTCATTGCATCTTTATGGTCTGTACGGCATAACACATAATCAAATAAATCTATCGGCAAATGGAGCGACACTTGAGGATATGTTACTACAACAAAGACAAATACGTTCCGGATATAACTATTTTGGCAGCATCGGTATTAACTATTCTTTTGGATCTATCTACAATACGGTTGTAAATTCCAGATTTGATTTTTAGCTTGAGTCAGGATTAACTCCTTTGCCCCTCCTGAATTTAGGGAGGAAGTTGTGAAAACGTATCTTAACCACAAAAAACTTGGCTCGACGTCACGTATTATACAATACCTTCTTCCTTAATATCTTTTATCTTGAGTTGAATACTGGTAAATCCATTCCACGTATTTTCTTCTACGGTAAATACCGCTTTAAACGGTTTTTGTATTAGTGGAAATGCATGGCCTAAACCAAAGCCAATAGCATTATAGGTTTTAGGATTTGCCCCTTCAACAATGCTGAGTTTTAAATGGGATTTATCTTCTCCTACACGTTTTCCATAACCATTGTCACGCAAGCCGCTTGCCATAAAAAAAGGATGCATATTATGAGGGCCAAAGGGAGCCATTTGTTGAACAATTCTATAAAATTTTGGCGTAATATCCGAAAGTTCCAATTCACTATCAATACGAATTTCGGGCTCTCTTAATTCGGGTGGAATACGTTCTTTAACAACCGCTTCAAACGCAGCCTTAAACGCCAAATAATTTTCTTCTTTAATCTTTAAACCGGCAGCATATTTATGGCCACCCCACTGTTCAATAAGGTTCTCACAAGCCTCTAATGCACTATAGAGATCAAAACCACTAACAGAACGAGCAGAAGCCGTTAAAAAATCTTTATTTTTAGTAAAAACAATTGTTGGACGGTAGTAGGTTTCTATCATACGTGAAGCGACAATACCAATAACCCCTTTATGCCAGGATTCGTTGTAAACTACACTGGTAAAATTTTCTTCCTCATTGTTCTCAATAATCTGATTTATTGCTTTTTGCGTTATTTGTTTATCTAAATCTTTGCGTTCTATATTAAAATCATTTATAGCTTTGGCCATCTCTTTTGCCTTGTCATAATCGGTTTCTAAAAGAATCTCAACAGCATAATTTGCATGTTTTAATCGTCCGGCTGCATTAATTCTTGGTGCAATACCAAAAACCACATCAGTAATACTCAGCGTTTCTTTTTGATAAGCTATTTTCTTCAAAGCAGCAATACCTATACTGGGGTCGGTATTAATGACCTGCAAACCAAAATAGGTTAACACCCTATTTTCACCAATAATAGGTACAATATCTGCAGCTATACTCGTGGCAACTAAATCTAAATAAGGAATTAAATCTTCTAATAAACCTCCATTTTTTTCATGTAAAGCTTGTAATAACTTAAATCCGACACCACAACCACTTAATTCCTTAAAAGGATATGCACAATCCTTACGTTTTGGATCTAAAACTGCTACTGCCTCCGGTAAGTCATCCCCCGGTGTATGATGATCACAAATAATAAAATCAATATTTTTTTTAGTAGCATAAGCCACTTTATCCGTGGCCTTAATACCACAGTCTAAAGCAATGATTAGTGAAAAGTCATTTGCTTCGGCATAATCAATCCCCTGATAAGAGATCCCATAGCCTTCATTATCACGATCGGGAACATAGGTACCAATTCTATCCTCCTGTACTGTTTTTAAATAGGAACTCACTAGGGCTACTGAGGTGGTACCATCTACATCATAATCGCCATACACTAAAATATTTTCATCCTCAGCTAAGGCTTTTTCAATTCTATTTACCGCTACAACCATATCTTTCATCAAAAAAGGATCGTGTAAATGGGATAATTCAGGTCTAAAAAAGGCTTTAGCCTGCTCATACGTTTCTATACCGCGTTGTACGAGCAAGCGAGCATTAATTTTATCAATATTTAACGCTTTAGCGAGTACCGCTACCTTCTTTGGATTGGGTTGGTTTTTAAAAGTCCATCGCATAAATTTCGGGTTTTCTAAACAATTTTTGGAAAGGTAAAGGTAAAAAAAAGAAAATACCTATATAGATCAGGGACTAGCTTTTTGCAAAGAATTTGATACAGGTATCATAAAATTCTATAGGATTTTCAGCATGTAGCCAATGCCCTGCTCTGGCAATAGTTTGGATAGTTGCCTTAGGAAAATGCTTTTTAATTACTGCAAAATCTTCCTGTAAAATATAGGAGGATAAACTCCCTTTTAAAAATAAAGTAGCCCCTTTATAACAACTTTCTTCGGGAAGTGTTTGCATAATTTTTTCATACTGGCTTACAAATACAGACAAATTAAACCGAAAACCCAAACTGTCATTACTCTTGTGATAAACATTCTTTAACAAAAATGCAACAATGGCAGTATTATCAATATATTTACGAAGTAAAATACCAACTGACTCTCTTGTTTTATACTGGGTGAAATCCACTTTTTGCAATGCCTCTAAAATATAATCATGACCTCTAACATACACTTTTGGCGCTATATCAGCAATACAAAGTTTTGCAAGTAAGTTGGGCTGTGCCATAGCTAAAAACATAGCTACTTTACCTCCCATAGAATGACCGATAATACGTATATTTTCCAATTTATAATACGTACAATACCGTATGATATCATTTGTCATCACTTCATAATTCATAATAGGGTCATGGAAACTTCTCCCGTGATTCCGTAAATCGATAAGATGCACCTCATAAAATGCTGAAAATTTTCGACCTAATGTAATCCAATTATCACCAGACCCCAAGAAACCATGAAGTATTAATAAGGGCTTCCCCTCTCCTAAAATTTTTGAATGAAGTATTTTTTGCATAAAATTGATATCGTTTACAAAAATACCAAAATTCGAAAATAATTACTAAAGATATTTCAGCGCATTACCGTAACTTTGTGACATTCAAATTTAGTAAAACTATGTACGGAAAAATAAAAGAACACTTACAAACCGAACTCAATGCCCTTACAGAGGCCGGATTGTACAAAAAAGAACGTATTATTACCGGCAGTCAAGATGCTGTTATTACGATTAATACAGGCGAAGAAGTCATTAACTTTTGTGCCAACAACTATTTGGGATTATCTAATAATCCTGATGTAATTCAAGCGGCAAAAGACAGCATGGATACCCACGGTTATGGAATGTCATCAGTGCGATTTATCTGTGGTACTCAAGATATACACAAAGAATTAGAAGCAAAAATTGCCGATTTTTACCAAACAGAAGATACCATCCTGTACGCTGCTGCCTTTGATGCCAACGGAGGTGTTTTTGAGCCCTTACTCAGTGCCGAAGATGCCATTATTTCGGATAGTTTAAATCATGCCTCTATAATTGATGGGGTGCGACTTTGCAAAGCGGCTCGCTATCGTTATGCCAATAATGATATGGCAGAACTAGAAGCACAACTCATTGAAGCCAACAAAAATAAGCATCGTTTTAAAATAATTGTTACTGATGGTGTTTTTTCAATGGACGGTGTGGTTGCTCAATTAGATAAAATTTGTGATTTAGCCGATCAATACGATGCCTTGGTTATGGTTGATGAATGTCATGCCGCAGGATTTATTGGTAAAACAGGTCGTGGTACTATAGAACTAAAGAATGTAATGGGACGTGTAGATATTATTACCGGAACACTGGGAAAAGCCCTAGGAGGGGCTATGGGTGGTTATACCACAGGGCGTAAAGAAATTATAGAGATGCTACGCCAAAAATCAAGGCCTTATCTTTTTTCTAACTCACTAGCTCCCGGCTTAGTTGGAGCCTCTCTAAAAGTGTACGATATGTTATCTAAAGACACCCATCTTCGTGATACTTTAGAATGGAATACACAGTACTTTAAAAAAGGAATGGAAGAAGCCGGTTTTGATATTGTCAAAGGTGATTCGGCCATTGTTCCCGTAATGCTTTATGATGCAAAACTGTCGCAAGTAATGGCAGATAAACTTTTAGAAGAAGGAATCTATGTTATCGGCTTTTATTTTCCGGTGGTTCCAAAAGGAAAAGCCAGAATTCGCGTACAACTATCTGCAGCTCATACCAAAGAGCATTTGGATAAAGCCCTCGCAGCATTCGCTAAAGTGGGAAAAGAACTCGACATTATTTAATCCCATATTGTATTTGATAAGGGAAAAATTGAGCACAGAAGGGGTTTGTTTGGTGTTTCTCATAATTTTGAAACAGCTTTAGATTATTTATTTTCCGTATTTTTGTTTTATGCAAGATAAAGAACAACATGAGGTGTACGAAAAAGCCCGCAAACGAATTCGACAAAAGAGACGTTTGTATTGGCATTTTGTTGTCTTTTTGGTAGGCTCAATTTTTCTTATTATTCTCAATATTATACTTAAAGTGGGTGAACAGTACGGCGATTGGTTTGTGTGGGCCATACTTCTTTGGTTGTTTTTATGGGTATTACATTTTGGTAATGTCTTTATCTTTGACCGCTTCTTCGACAAAGATTGGGAACGCGTAGAAACAGAAAAATTAGTTGCCAAACACCACAAAAAAGTTGAAAAATTAGAAAAAAAATTGATCGATGATGGGGTAATTTCTCCTAATCCAGATAAAAAAGACATCCATTAATGATTACCATAATTGCTGCTATAGCCGAAAACAATGCTTTGGGCAAAGACAATACTCTACTTTGGCATTTGCCGGATGATTTTAAACGCTTTAAAAAAGTTACATCAGGGCATCACGTAATTATGGGGCGTAAGACTTTTGAATCTATCGGTAAAAAAGCCTTACCCAAACGGACTAACATTATCATTACACGTAAAAAAAGTTATGATGCCAGTTGTATCGTGTTAGCCGATTCGCTAAAAAAAGCCCTAAGGATCGCACAGACAGACGCCAACCCTTACATTCTGGGTGGAGGGATGATCTATAAAGAAGCTATGCAATACGCCGATAAATTGGATATAACACTAGTACATCATTCCTTTGATGCCGATACTTTTTTCCCTGAAATAGATTTAACTATTTGGAAAGAAGTAAACCGCGAATTTCACCCAAAAGACCAAAAACACGACTATGATTTTAGTTTTATCACCTATTTGCGAAGAGGTATCAAGTAAAAGGAGTATTAGTTGATAAATTTTTTTAAATACTAGTTGTAATTTGTAATTTAGGTTGTGAATAAACCCTATCTTATTTTTGTTGCAATTGCCACTCCCAAGCATCCTTAAGTGCCTCCTCTAAACTTTTTTCGGCACGCCATCCTAATGTAGTGTTAGCAAGAGTGGTATCGGCATAAGCTGCGGTAATATCACCGGCACGACGATCGACAATCTTATAATTTAATTTTTGTTGCGTTGCTTTTTCAAAAGCTTGAATTACTTCCAGAACAGAGCTGCCCATTCCTGTTCCAATATTAAAAAATTCGATTGGCGATTGATACTCCTTTTGCACTAATCTTTTTAAGGCTACAATATGGGCTTTAGCCAAATCAACCACGTGTATATAATCTCTAATGGCCGTACCGTCCGGTGTAGGGTAATCGTCCCCAAAAACCGATAATTGTTCCCGTATGCCGGCTGCCGTTTGTGTTACATAAGGAATTAAATTTTGGGGAACTCCCAATGGTAATTCACCTATTTTAGCCGACGGATGTGCCCCGATAGGGTTAAAATAGCGTAAAGCAATGGCATGAAAATCATGGGCCTTAACCACATCTGATAACACATCTTCACTAATTTTTTTAGTATTACCATAAGGTGATTCTGCCGGCTTAATCGGGGCATTTTCTGTTATGGGCAATACATCGGCTTGACCGTAAACGGTACACGAAGAACTAAAGATAAAATGGTCTTGATCCGTTCTCAACATAGCTTGCAAAAGATTGAGTAACGAACCCAAATTATTTTGATAATACAGCAATGGCTTTTCTACACTTTCGCCTACAGCCTTAGATGCAGCAAAGTGGATAACACCGTCTACTCTATTTGTATTAAAAAAGTCTGATACCTTTTCCTTATCCAATAAATCAAACTGTTCAAATTGGGGTTTAATGCCAGTTATAGAAGTGATTTGATCTAAAACTTCAATTCTTGAATTGGATAAGTTATCAATTATTACTACCTCAAAACCTTCTTGCTGTAGTTCTACAACGGTATGCGAACCTATATATCCTAATCCTCCTGTTACTAAAACTTTCATTTATTATGTATTATTTATAAATTCTAATACCTTATCACTGATAAAGGCCAATTGTTCATCATCTAGTTCTGTGTGCATAGGCAAGGATAGAACCGTTTTACACAATGCTTGGGTTGTATTCAATTTTTTGGAATCAAAACTAAAATGCTTGTATGCCTCTTGACTATGCAAAGGAACCGGATAATAAATGGCATTTGGAATACCTTGTTCCTTTAAAAATTCATGTAAACCAGTTCTAACTTCCTCCGGTACTTTTAAGGTATATTGATGAAAAACATGAGTAGATTGTATACTCCTTTTGGGGATACTTATTGCGTCACAATTTTGAAAAGCCGTATCGTAATAAGCAGCTGCTTTTTGACGTGCTGCAGCATATCCGTCTAACAAAGGTAGCTTAATACGTAAAACAGCAGCTTGAAGTGTGTCTAAACGAGAGTTTACGCCAATCCTATCATAAAAGTAGCGTTTGGACATACCGTGATTTACAATACTTTTTAATTTTTTTGCCAAAGCATCATCGTTGGTAAAAAGGGCTCCAGCATCGCCATAAGCTCCCAAATTTTTAGAAGGAAAAAAAGATGTAGTTCCTACAATGCCCATTGTACCGGCTTTCATACGAGTATTATCCGAAAAAACATAATCGGCACCAAGGGCTTGTGCTGTGTCTTCAATAACGTACAAATTATGTGTATTGGCAATATGCAAGATGGCTTCCATATCGGCACATTGCCCAAATAAATGGACCGGAACAATGGCTTTTGTCTTAGGTGTTATGGCCGCTTTTAGTTGTTCGATATCCATCGTAAAAGTATCCGGATTTACATCAATCAATACCGGTTTTAGTTGTAATAAAGCAATCACTTCAACCGTTGCAGCAAATGTAAAATCTACCGTAATAACCTCATCACCGGGTTTTAGATCTAAACCCATCATTGCAATTTGTAAAGCGTCCGTGCCATTGCCGCAAGGAATTACATGTTTTACGGATAAATAATCTGCCAACTCTTGCTCAAAGGCTTTGACCTCATCACCATTAATAAAAGAGGCTGAAGAAAGCACTTCTTTAAATTTGGCATCAATTTGGCGTTGTATGTTATGGTATTGACTGCTAAGGTCGACCATTTGTATTTTTTTCAATACTCGAATTGTTTTATAGACGAAACAAAGATACTAATAAGAATGATATGTATAAGTTTGTATCTTTACACCTTTACAAAAAGCGATTATGGCTTCCATAAATAAAAAATTTGATTCCGAAGATTATTATATAAATGAGCAAGGATATCGTGTTTTTACAGCCAAATACCACCTCAAAAGAGGATATTGTTGTAAAAATGGATGCCGACATTGTCCGTATGGATATGATAAAAAAACAGACAAACACCATAACTAATTTTAAAACCTTAAACCATGTTAAAAAAACTCGTATTAATTGCTTTTATCCTACAATTTACCGCTTGTGACGAATTGCAACAAGTATTGGAAAACTCAGGTGCTTTATCGTCATCTCAAATAGCCAACGGACTAAAAGAGGCCTTAGACAATGGTATTACCCACCAAGTAACCGGTTTGGCTAAAACCGATGGTTTTTTTAAAAATGAACTGGTAAAAATTACATTACCCGACGAATTAAAGAAAGTAGATACCGCTTTAAGACAAATAGGCTTGTCCAGTTTAGCAGACGAAGGCTTAAAAGTACTGAACCGTGCAGCGGAAGATGCCGTTGGCGAAGCTATTCCTATTTTTAAGGACGCCATTGTCAATATGACCTTTACCGATGCCAAAAATATTTTGATGGGCGAGCAAGATGCCGCAACAAACTATCTACAACAAGCTACATCGGTTTCTTTAAAAGCTAAATTTACACCCATCATTGAAAACTCGTATCGCAAAGTGGGTGCAGACCGTGTTTGGAAAGAATTAATTACGCGTTATAATACTATTCCTTTTGTAAACAAGGTAAACCCCAACCTAACCGATTATACTGCTGATGAAGCTTTAAAAGGTGTTTATAAAATGGTTGCTGTAGAAGAACTTAAAATCCGCACCGATATTAAAAGTCGCACTTCTGATTTACTAAAAAAAGTTTTTGCTTTGCAGGATAAATAGGTATTTGGAGTTGTGATAGACTAATGGGTAGAATCTCTTAATTCACTAGCTCGGGATTGTATCTCATAATATTCCATTATCTATAAAAACTTCACTATAAGCCAAGGCTAAGAGCCAGGGTGGCAAACCCATTTCAGCCATGTTTTCGCTTTCGTTTTACAAATAAACTTTATTCGTAAAGTGCAATTTTTTTATGGATTTGCATAAAATGGTCAAAGGCTTTGATTAAACGGGAACCATACCACGAAAAATATTGTCCATCGACATAGATGGTCAAGACTTTCTTATTGCTTCTCAAGACTTCGTATACTTCGTCGTCGGTAAAATCGTGGGGTTCACTACTAAAAAACAGTATCTCCGGATCAGCAATGATACGCATTCGCTTAATCTTAATTTCGGGATAACGATCATATTTGGCATAGGCATTTTCAAATCGACAAATTCGTAACATATCATCTATAAATGTATTACTCGCTGCCACCATCCAAGGATTGGCCCAAATAAAATAAGCCACTTTCTTTATCCGTGTATCTTTTATGGTCTGTTGAAATTCGTGAAGCCTAAAATTTATCTTATCAATAATATGTGCTGCTTGTGTACGACGATCAAACAACAAACCTAATTCTTTTATTAAGTCTAAAGCATCTTGCAAAGAATTAACATCGGACACATAAACCGGTGCAATTTTTTCCAATTCTGCGACCATCTCCGATGTATTTTCCTCTTTACTGCACAAGATAAAATCGGGTTTAAGTGCTTTGATTTGATCAAATTTTACTTTTTTAGTTCCCCCAACTATGGTTTTGGTTACTTTATAATGGGGAGGATGAACACAGTAACGGGTTATTCCTACCAATTGACGCTCCATCCCCATATCATCTAATAATTCCGTGAGCGAAGGTACTAAAGATATAATTCGTTGTGGTGTATGGGGTAGTAAAAGGGCTCTACCTGTAGCATCTATATATTTCATAGACTGGGATTTATTAGGTCAAATATTGTTTCATTTGTTGTTGTAAAGACAAGGCTTTTTCTCTTGCTTTTACAGCAAAATTCCTATCGGATCCGGCATAAATAATACTTCTTGACGAATTGACTAATATCCCCACTTCGTTGGTAAGTCCTTCTCGACAAACAGCTTCTAGGTCACCCCCTTGTGCACCAACACCCGGTACCAACAAAAAATGATTTGGTACTAGTTTCCGAACTTCTTTAAGATACTCAGGTCGGGTTGCCCCAACGACATACATCAGTTGCGAAGCGCCTTGCCAAGTCAAGGATTTTTGGATTACTTTTTTATAGACCTGATCTGTATCGCATACCAAACCTTGAAAATCGGCACTTCCTGTATTAGACGTTAAAGCCAATAGTATGGTAAACTTATCCTTAAATACCAAAAAGGGTTCCACCGAATCGCGTCCCATATAAGGTGCTACGGTTAAAGCATCAAAATCCATGTTTTCAAAAAAAGCTTTGGCATATCGTGTAGAAGTATTGCCAATATCACCACGTTTAGCATCGGCAATCGTAAAAATTTCGGGATAGTTTTGATTGAGAAAAGCAATGGTCTTTTCTAGAGATTTCCAGCCTGAAAGCCCATAAGCTTCATAAAAAGCCGTATTGGGTTTGTAGGCAACCACCAAATCGTGTGTGGCCTCAATAAGCTGTTTGTTAAACTCAAAAATAGGATCCTCCAATTCAAGTAAATGCTTTGGGATTTTATCTAAATCTGCATCTAAACCAATACAGAGAAAGGAGTTTTTTTTTCGTATCTGTTGTAGTAAAAGCTCTTTTGTCATCGTTTGCAAAAATAAGCATAAAAAAATTGCGTTACTTCTATATACGCTATCTTTATTTATTTTCTGATGAAGTCCAAAACAAAAAAACAAGTTCTACTCTTAATCGGTATTCTTTTTAGTGGTATTATCCTTGCCAAATGGCAATTTGTAAAACCTATTATCCACAAAGCTTTTCAACCAGTCTCTTATAAAAATAAAGATATTCCGCTTTCTAATCTTCTTAAAAAAGGAACAAGCATTTCCATACGTATTGATAAAAGTGATTATCAATTACATATTTACACTTCGGATACCTTGGTAAAAAGTTATCCTATAGTTCTGGGTGGAAATCCGATAGACGACAAATTACGTGAAGGAGATCAATGCACTCCGGAAGGTAATTTTAAGATGCGAAGCAAATATCCACACAAAAGTTGGTCTAAGTTTATTTGGATTAATTATCCCACTGCAGATTCTTGGAAAAAACACAACAAAGCCAAAAAAGAAGGTCGTATTCCAAAAAATGCTTCAATCGGTGGGCAAATAGGAATTCACGGCGTGCCTCAAGGCACCGATTATATGATAAATGCTGGCGTTAATTGGACTTTAGGTTGTATCTCGTTAACTCGTAAAGACATTAATGAAATTTACCCATTTGTCACCCGACAAACCCCTATTAACATTCAAAAATAATCCTATCATTTTTTTAGCTAAAAAAGCGATAAAAACAAACGAATAACACTAATTTTACCCAAAATTAAAAACAAAGTATTATGCGTACCAAAATAGTAGCTGGAAATTGGAAAATGAATCTTGATGTAGAAGCCTCAAAAAAATTGGCTATGGATATTTCTACTGATATTCAAAACCTTGAAACAAACAACACTCGCATTATTATTGCACCTACTTTTACTAATCTTTATCCTGTAATTAACCTAGTTGGGATGGATACACGTATTGAAATAGCTGCACAAAATATGCATCAAGCGAAAAGCGGTGCTTACACCGGAGAAATAGCAGCCGATATGATTCAAAGTATAGGTGTTAACACGGTTATCCTTGGACACTCTGAGCGACGAACCTATTTTAACGAAACCGATAAAGCCTTGGCCGAAAAAGTAAATACCGCACTACAAAACCGTATGGATGTTATTTTTTGTTTTGGGGAAGTTCTGGAGGATCGGCAACAAAACAATCATTTTTCCATTGTAGAAATTCAGCTTAAAAAGGCTTTATTTCATCTTAAGCCTCAAGATTGGAAACACATTATTCTTGCTTACGAACCGGTTTGGGCTATTGGTACGGGAGAAACCGCTACTCCGGAACAAGCACAGGAGATGCACGCTTTTATCCGAAACCTCCTCTCCGCTAAATTTGGAGAAAATGTAGCACAGGAAGTTTCTATTTTATACGGCGGTAGCGTAAAACCGGCAAATGCAAAAGAGATTTTTTCGAAACCCGATGTTGATGGTGGATTAATAGGTGGTGCCGCTTTGCATTCTCAAGATTTTACGGCCTTAATTCAAGCCATTCAATAACTTCTTGACCCAAAAAAATATTTGAAATACGTTTTTAAAATAGGAGTAAAGGTATTGCTGTTTATCCTATTGAATTTACTGACACAAATAGGCGCTTGATTAATCAACGAGTAATGTAAAAGCCATTTTAGAAAATATTAATTTGTAATTTTTTTACAAACCGAAAACTATGATACAAACCTATATTGCTTACCATTTTAACATAGATCCCGTTGAGCCTGCTCGTGAAATACTCATAGCCGAGTTGGGAAACCTTGGTTTTGAAAGCTTTGAAGAAACCGAAAAAGGCCTTACTGCATATATTCCAAAAAGTGATTGGCATATTACTATTTTACACGAGGTTCAAATATTGAACTCCGGAAAATTTATTATTCTCTATGATAAAGAAGAAATAGAGCCTGTTAATTGGAATAGTAAATGGGAAAGTAATTTTGAGCCCATAAGCATTGATGACAGCGTTAGTATTAGAGCACCATTTCACGAAAAAGGCAAACTACAATACAATATCCTAATAGAACCCAAGATGAGTTTTGGTACCGGACATCACGAAACGACCCATCTAATGGTACAGCACCTTTTACAACTAGATGTTGCAAATAAATCGGTATTAGATATGGGTTGTGGAACCGGGGTATTGGCAATATTAGCAGAAATGCTTGGTGCCACTAACTTAGATGCCATTGATATTGACCCTTGGTGCTATGAGAATTCCTTGGAAAATGTTCGAGTAAACGCATGTAATAATATTAAAGTATATCAAGGTGATGCGAGTCGTATTCAAAAAAATTATGATATTATTATTGCCAATATCAACAGAAATATTTTACTTCAAGATTTAGGTATTTATGCTCGGCATTTGTCTAAAGACGGCATCTTATTACTCAGTGGTTTTTATCAGGAAGATATCCCTGTTATTGATGCAGAAGCCGCAAAACAGCAATTAAAAATTGATCTGATATTAGAACGTAATAACTGGGTAGGTGTTCGGTATATAAAACAATAATTGGTGTAAAATATAGCTAATACTACTATTTATTTGTTATTATATACATTAAAATACCATAGGAGTGATGCACTATACAAACCGTTGACTAAAAACAACACTAAATCTTTTAGTTTTTACTTACGTAACAAGTCATTCAATACAATTATACAACTGTATTTAATGCTTCACTATTTTCGTGCCGGATTTCATAATTAAATCCTCTAGAATATGTACACTTTCATCCACATAAATATCTTTAGACAAATCGGTATGCCAACGGGCCCTCTTTTGTGCTAAAATACTATCGGCTTCCATTAAAGGTAGCTCATAATGGGGCGAAGTAAACTGTAGACCACTTTTAAAATCATCAATGGCATCAAATTGTTTAGCAACTTCATCATGTGACACAATATCTTGTTTAAAAGAATCGTAATCTAAATATATTGTTTTGTCTTCTTGTCCTTCTTTTAACCATTTTGCGTTTGACTCAATCAAATTAAACTGTTCATTGTTAGCGATACGTTGTTCACTTGCATTAATAGCCGATGTAAAATCGAAAGGCGATTTCCACGTTTTATACCCTACCGGTTTTATCCGATCCCACTGCATAGGATTATCGTAATCTCGCTCGCCAATATCTAGATAACTATAACGTGTGGGTACTACAATATCGGGTGTTACACCGCGTAATTGCGTAGATCCTCCATTTATACGATAAAACTTTTGAATGGTCAGCTTAAGATAACCCAAATCTTCATTGGAATTGGTATATTGATTTATCGGGTAAAAGTTTTGCACTGTTCCTTTTCCAAAAGTTTGTTTTCCCCCAATAATAATAGCTCTCTTATAATCTTGCATAGCCGCAGCAAATATTTCAGAGGCCGAAGCCGACAATTCATTAACTAAAACAACCATAGGGCCATCCCACTGTACACCGGGTTCATCATCCTCTCTTACACGGGCTTTTTCGCCTCTATATTTAACCTGAACCACAGGCCCTTCATCAATAAACAAACCGGCAATATCAATGGCTGTTTTTAAGGAACCTCCACCATTATTTCGTAAATCTATCATAATTCCCGATACGCCTTCGTCTTGTAAACGTTGTAGTTCTAAGGCCATATCCGTAGCCGAATTTCGATCGTTGCGATGGTCAAAATCTATATAAAATTTAGGCAAATAAATCAATCCGTATTTTTTACCGTCCTTTTCAACAATAGATGATTTTACAAAGGTTTCATCTAGCTCTACCACATCTCTAATAATAGAAATCGTTTGTATGGTACCATCTACTTTTTTAAGGGTTAATCGAACTTCCGTTCCTTTTTTACCTTTGATAAACTCAATGGCATCATCAAGACGCATCCCAACAATATCTAGCGGCTCTGCATCTCCTTGGGCCACTTTTAAAATGATATCACCCACCTCTAATTCACCCGCACGCCAAGCAGGTCCTCCGGAAATAAGTTCAGAAACCTTGGTATACTCGCCTTCTTTCATCAATCGAGCACCAATACCTTCTAACTTTCCGGCCATTGTAATATCAAAACGTTTTTTGTTTTTAGGATTTAAATAATTGGTGTGTGGTCCAAATTGAGCAGCAATACTATTGATATAATAGGTCAACCAATCATCCTGATCTAATTCGTATATTCGATCATACAAATCGTTCATATTTTCCCTCGTTTTTTCCAATGCTTCTTCTTTTAGAACAAAAAAGGTTTTCGCTTTGTACGTACTATCTGCAGCTTGTTTGTCTTTTTCGGCCAACTCTTTATCATATAAGCGACCCAAATAGCGCATTTTAAGTTGTTTTTCCCAAACTTTATAAAGCGCAGCTTTATCCTTTGGAAATGCTGAATTTTTGTAATCAACAGAGTAGGTATCTTTAACATCAATAGCGATAGGATGCGACAAGATTTCTTTGTAAATAGCTTCAGACTCCTTTAAGCGTTGTTGATACCGTTTATAAACCAGATAGAAAAAGGATAAATCATCTTGTATAAATTGGGTATCTAAACTGTCTTTATAGCGATTAAATTCATCGATATCAGCCTGCATAAAATAGTGTTTTGTAGGATCTATCACATCTAAAAAATTAGTATAAACACCTTCGGAGAACTCATCATCAATAGTGGCTGGCTGGTAATGGCCTTGTGTCAAAATCATCCGCAACACCGACATAAGTGTTCTATCGGTATCCGGATCGTGTCTATTGGAGTAGTTAAAACTGAGTAGTGCGCCTGCTAATAAAAGAATGGGGATAATAATCTTATAGTTACGTTTCATAAATTGAATAAGCTTTTTCATTTAAATGATTTGTAGAACGCTAAAATAGTGCCATTTTTTTATTAATTACAAATATTAAGAAATATTTTCGATTCTCTAATATTTTTCAACTATCTTGTAATACTATTTAGAATCCTCTTTCTACAAACTAAAGCCTCTTGTTTTGGCTATTTATTCATTTTTTTTGATAGCTTTGAGGTTTCAATACCAAATAACTTTATGAATAAAAGACCTTTAATATTGATCACCAATGACGATGGAATCACGGCACCGGGAATTCGTCATCTTATTGCGGCTATGAATGAAATTGGAGAAGTCGTTGTGGTTGCACCTGATAGCCCGCAAAGCGCTATGGGACACGCAATTACTGTAAACAACACCTTATTTGTTGAACCGGTAACTATTGATGACGGACCTCAAATAGAATATTCGTGTAGCGGTACCCCCGCTGATTGTGTTAAACTGGCGGTCAATGAGTTGCTTAATAAAAAACCGGACTTATGCGTATCTGGTATTAATCACGGATCTAATTCATCTATAAATGTCATTTACTCCGGAACAATGAGTGCCGCAGTAGAAGCAGGTATTGAGGGCATACCGGCTATTGGTTTTTCCTTACTCGACTATTCTTGGAATGCCGAATTTGACCATCTTAAAGAAGCTATTCAACGTATCACAAAAAATGTATTAACTAACGGATTGCCCAAAGGGGTTGTCTTAAATGTCAATATCCCTAAAACGAAAGATAAATTATTTAAAGGAATAAAGATTTGCCGACAAGCTAGAGCCAATTGGGTTGAAGAATTTGATAAACGCATAAATCCTCACGGTCGCGAATATTACTGGCTTACAGGTAAGTTTGTCAATATGGACAAGGGAGAAGATACCGACGAATGGGCATTAGCCCATGATTATATATCAATTGTACCAATACAATTTGATATGACTGCCCATCATTTTATTGATGATTTAAACAATTGGGAAATCTAGACGTAAATTATGTATAAAAAAATAGGAATTGGTTTAATTTTGAGCCTGCTAACAACAGCAGCAGGCAGCTATTTGTATATGGAATATATAATGAAAGATGGTTTTGAAGCGGCTTGGAAATGGATGATTGACACGGGAAATATCGATGAAATACTTTCTTTAGGTGCTATTCCTAATTTACTTTTGTTTTTTGTATTCAATAAAAGAAAAGAATTTTATAAATCAAGGGGAGTAGTATTAGGTGTAGTCCTTGTTGCGTTTGTTGTTTTATATTTCTTTTCCAGACACTTATATTAAAATATCATTTTGTGAAGTATTATCTCATAGCCGGAGAAGCATCAGGAGACTTGCACGCCTCCAATTTAATGAAGTCCCTACAAAAGAAAGATGCAAAAGCACAATTTCGTTTTTGGGGAGGCGATTTAATGCAATCGGTGGGAGGTACTTTAGTTACCCATTATCAAGAGCTGGCATTTATGGGATTCTGGGAAGTACTAAAAAACAGTTTTACCCTTTCAAGATATATTAAGGCTTGCAAAAAAGATATAGAACACTACCAACCGGATGTGCTCATTATGGTCGATTACTCTGGTTTTAACCTACGAATTGCTCCATTTGCAAAAGCATTAGGTATCCCTACTCATTTTTATATTGCTCCGAAACTTTGGGCTTGGAACGAAAAAAGGGTTGAAAAACTTAAAAAATACATTGACAAAATGTATGTCATCTTTCCTTTTGAAAAAGATTTCTTTGAAAAAAAGCATCACTACCCGGTTGAATATGTAGGAAATCCATTACAGGATGCCATAGCTAAACGAGGGCCTATCAACGAAGATCTTTTCCGTAAAAAACATCAATTAGGGAACAAACCCATTATTGCCTTATTACCCGGGAGTCGGTCGCAAGAGATTCGTAAAATACTCCCTTTAATGCTTAGTATAAGCCCTGATTTCAACGATTATCAATTTGTGATTGCAGGAGCACCCAATCGTGATTTTGACTATTACCAAACCTATTTGTCAAATGATACTATTGCCTTTGTAAAAAATAACACCTACGATTTATTGAGTATCTCTTATGCAGCCTTGGTGGCATCTGGAACAGCCACACTAGAAACAGCTTTATTTAAAATTCCACAAGTGGTGTGTTACCAAACCAGTGCACTTACCTACGCCATTGGCAAAAAACTAGTATCTAAAGAATTACAATATATCTCACTAGTTAACTTAGTGGCCGATGCATCTATTGTTAGCGAATTATTACAAGATAAATATAACAAAACCCATCTTATCGCTTCCTTAAAAGCCATCCTTGATCCTCAAAACAGAAAGAAAATTTTTGAAAATTATCTGGATTTAGAAGAAAAGTTGGGTGGAAAAGGCGCTTCTGAAAGAGTGGCCTCCAGTATTATTAAATCCCTGACAAAAGACTAGAGACTGTTTTAGTTACCTATTTTTTTCACAAAAAGTCATTTTTATAATTTCCTGAGAATGCGTAACTTTGTCTTGCTATGAAAAAAATTACCCACTACATTCCTTTACAATTGAGCTTTTTTTTAGTGATAGGCATTTTTGTTGGCACTTACTATCCACTAAACATTCGACTCTTATCTATCCTACTTATAGGTAGTTTAACAGCACTACTTATAACCCATTTCATTGCAAATAAACACTTTAACTTATTGAGACTCTTTCAGTTTATTTCCTTTTTAGTCGTTTTTTTTTTAGGATGGATTCGTTGGAGTTCACAAGATCCTAGGCAAGATGCTCACTACTATGGAGCGCATATTCATACGAGTAATACGCTTATTTTTCAAGTGGAGGAGATTCGAAAACCTTCTTTATATCACTATAAATACTATGCTAAAGTTTTACAGATTGATTCTATACCGTCCACGGGAAAAATCCTTGTTAACATACCCAAAGACTCTTGTGCAAAAACACTAATATTAGGTGGTGTTTATATGACAAAAACAGCTCTCAAAAAAGTAAATACGCCTTTAAACCCATATGCTTTTAACTACAATAAATACCTTAATACAAAAGGAATTACGCATCAAATTTCATTACAATCTGGAACGTATAAAAGAGTGGGTGTTCTAGCAAGTCCAAACCTTAGCATTAGAGCAAGGCAATGGTCACAGAAAATTCAAAACAAATTAAAAAAATATGATTTTGGCAAAAATGAATTAGGAATCATAAATGCACTAATTCTGGGACAACGGAAAAATATTTCACGTGAATTACTAACCCAATATAGCCAAGCAGGAGCTATTCATATTTTAGCGGTTTCGGGCTTACACGTTGGTATTTTATTTCTATTACTCAGTTTTTTATTCAAACCTCTTGAGTACTTTTCATACGGAAATATTCTAAAAACAACACTAATTATACTGACTCTTTTTGCTTTTGCATTACTAACAGGCTTAAGTGGGTCTGTAGTAAGAGCGGTGAGTATGTTCAGCTTTATTGCTATTGGAGACAGCTTAAAAAAAAGAGAAAACTCAGTATTATATGCCTTGATTACTTCCTTTTTCTTTATAGTAGTACTACATCCTGCATATATATTTGATGTGGGGTTTCAAATGAGTTATACCGCGGTATTGGGGATTCTCCTTTTTCAGCCAATATTCCTCCAATTTTTTCCGACAACTTCTTTTTGGCTTCCTCAAAAAATAATCCAGTTATTTAGTGTCTCTGTGGCAGCAACATTAGGTACTTTACCCATTAGTCTTTATTATTTTCATCAATTTCCGGGTCTGTTTTTTATTACCAATATTGTAATAATTCCTTTTTTGGGTGTTATTATGAGCCTGGGTATCTTGGTTGTTGTGCTAGCTGTTTTAGGAATACTTCCGGAGCCACTTATCAGCATTTACCATTGGATTCTTTTTAATATGAATAGTTTTATCTCTTGGATTGCCTCTCACGAAGCATTTCTACTAAAAAACATTCCTTTTTCGTCAGCTTTGCTTATTGGTAGCTATCTGCTTATTGGTAGTCTTTATTATGTAGTGACTTCTAAGCACCCCAAAAGACTATATGTTTTATTACTGAGTATTATCATACTACAAGCTATCGTTCTTTTTGACAAATACCACATACAACACAGCAACCAACTCATCATTTTTCACCAAACCAAAGAAAGTACTCTTGGGCTAAAAAAAGGCGACCAACTTAAGATTATCAGTTCTAATGATTCCATATTAAAATGGAATTCCGTTCAACATTACATCCGTGAAAATCAAACAAAAAAAGCTACTACTTCCACTACATTCCCCAATGTTTTAGCATACAAAAAAACCCATTTTTTAATTATTGACAGTATCGGAATTTATCAAAACATTCCATTCAAACCGGATATTGTGTATTTGAGACAATCTCCTAAAATTAATATGGAACGTGTAGTAAAGACTCTTAACCCCCGTTTGGTTCTTGCAGATGGCTCCAACTACAAAAGCGCTATAAAATTATGGGAGCAAACCTGTCATAAAAACAAGTTCGATTTTTATTATACCGGAAAAAACGGCGCATTT
This sequence comes from Flavobacteriaceae bacterium, assembly GCA_024763245.1. Taxonomy (GTDB): domain Bacteria; phylum Bacteroidota; class Bacteroidia; order Flavobacteriales; family Flavobacteriaceae; genus DQTL01. Next base: position 27,441 of record JANTFW010000004.1, read on the forward strand.
ATATATGATTAGCAAAGTAAATAATAATCCTTATTTTTGTAAGACACCTACAGATGAAAAAAAAGGCACAAACACCCATTAATAGAAGCTTAGAACTTGCTTGGAACTTTGTTGAAAAGACCGATAGAAATATTTTTTTAACAGGAAAAGCAGGTACGGGTAAAACAAGCTTTCTTCACAGAATTAAATCTGAATCTCTTAAAAGACTCGTTATTGTAGCCCCTACAGGAGTTGCAGCCATTAATGCCAAAGGTGTTACCATACACTCCTTTTTTCAACTGCCTTTTGGCCCTATAATACCAGATGGATCCCAGTTTAGGAATACCGGCTCTTTCAAAATGAAATTCAGTCGAAAAAAAATTGATATTATCCGCTCTTTAGACCTATTGATTATTGATGAGATAAGTATGGTTCGTGCAGATTTGTTAGATGCTATTGATCAAGTGCTCAAACGATATAAAAACAGGAATAAAGTATTTGGAGGCGTTCAGGTATTAATGATTGGGGACCTTCAACAATTGGCACCGGTAATAAAGCCCAATGAGTGGGAATTGTTAAAACCCTATTACGATACAGCCTATTTTTTTAGTAGTATTTCTTATAAAGAGGCTAATCCTATAGCTATAGAGCTCACCCATATTTACAGACAAGTCAATAAAGATTTTATTGCTATTCTTAACGAGGTAAGAAACAATACGTTATCTACTAAAGCAGCAATAGAATTAAACAAAAGATATTTTCCGGATTTTGTTCCCCCAAAAGAAGAAGGCTTTATAACACTAACAACACATAACAATAGAGCAAAAAGCATTAATGAAATAGAATTAAACAAAATTCAGGAAAACAGTCGCATTTATACTGCCCAAATCAAAGGTAAATTTAGTGAATATGCCTACCCTACTTCTGAAAATTTAGAACTAAAAGAAGGAACTCAGGTCATGTTTATTAAAAACGATAGTGCTATTCATAAAAGGTACTATAATGGAAAAATTGGTAGCGTTGTACGTCTAAATAAACAAGAGGTTATCGTACAATGCCCAAATGAGGAACAACCGATAGTGGTTACTCCGGAAATATGGGAAAATGTTACCTACACCATAGACGAAAAAACTAAAGAAATTAAAGAAGATATAACTGGCTCTTTTGCTCAAATACCCCTTCGTTTGGCCTGGGCAATAACCATTCATAAAAGTCAAGGTCTAACCTTTGACAAAGCCATTATTGATGCCGGAGCCTCTTTTGCTCACGGACAAACTTATGTAGCGCTGAGTCGCTGTAGAACACTAGAAGGTATCATTCTAAAGACAAAGATTAGCGATCATAGTATTATTAATGACAGACGTGTAGCATCTTTTACCGATGCGGTAGCACAAAATGCTCCTGACAACACTGTACTCACACAATCTCAAAAAGCCTACCAATTCCATTTAATAGATGAACTTTTTGATTATCAAAGCTTTTTATATCCGATAAGACGACTTATTAACCTGTATTATAAAAACACAACTATTTTAAAAGGAAATCTGATAACCCCACTGCTTAGCCTACAAGATGAAGGTATTATTCCTTTACTAAAAATTGCAGCAGGTTTTAAAAAACAACTCATACAACTTTCTGATAACGAGGATTCTCCAGAAAACAACCCCATAATTCAGGAACGTTTACGTAAAGGTATTACTTACTTTGCAACACACAGCAAAGAAAAAATTAAGAAAGCACTGGATGCCATAACTTTCGCCACCGATAATAAAACCCTAAAAAAAGATATTACAAAAAACCTTAACCTCGTGGAAGAGCAACTAGCGAACAAGTTGTTCTGTTTTAAAGGGGTATCGGATGAATTTTCCACACAAAAATTTTTGAAAATCCGGGCAATGGCAGTGCTTGAACAATCAGAAAAACCAAAGAAACACAAAGAATATAAAGACACCACAGCACATCAGGAATTGTTTACACAATTAAGCGATTTACGCAAGATTATAGCACATAGTGAGTCAATTCCTCCCTTTCAAGTTTTTACGCAACAGAGCCTCTATGAAATGTGCGAGCATTTTCCCATAAACAAGAAACAGTTATTAGCTATTAATGGAATGGGAAAAATAAGAGTACAAAAATATGGTGAAGAAATTATGGACATTATTAAAGAATATGTCCAAAAAGAAAACCTAACACCTAGGGCCCTTACTCCTAAAAAACCTAAAGCAGAAAAAGGAAGCTCACAAAAAGAATCTTTGGATTTATTTAAAAGCGGACTCAATACTATTGAAATTGCTACAAATAGAGGCTTGGCAAAAACCACTATCGAAGGGCATCTAGCCAATTTTATCGCTACAGGAGAAATTGACATTACCGAATTAATCCCTAAAAAAAGATACCTGACTTTAAAAAGTATTATGGAAAAAGAAAACTTTGACAGTTTATCGGAAATAAAAAATAAAGTGGGAGACCTTTATACCTACGGTGAAATACGTTTAGTGGCCCAAGACATAAAATACCGCAAAAATAATGAGGAAACGGATGAGGTTAATGAATCCTAGACCTTTACAAAAGTCTTATTCTACCTTAAACTCTTGATTACTATATATTTGCTCGTCAGGTACTTTTACATAATTAAAGTCAAAATGCGTCTGTCTATGGCAATTATTACACGAAACGGTTAGTTGATTATAGGTTATTTTGAATAAACGACTATCTTTATTATTAACAGCTTTGGCAATACTATCCATAGAAGGTCTAAGCATTTCAATATACTTCGTTTCCGGTCGGTCTGCCTGATATTTTTTGATGGCTTCTAAAACCTCATTTATTTCGTGTATTTCAAAGTCGGCGAGTTGCCAATTCTTATTGATCCCGGCAAACCACAATTTAGCATGATGCGTTTGTATAGCACCCATAAATTCTCCAAAACCGGGCGTATAGGTATCTTGAATTTGCTTTTCCAAACGGTCTACTTGTCGTTGTAATTGCTTATTCGCTTCAGAAGATTTGTTACAAGCCACTGCAAACAAAAGTACCCAAACTATTACTACTTTTGATTTCATATTTAATTTATTTAACCAACTGTTCCATACACAGGAAAAGCCGCTCAAAGATAATTATTTTGAGCGACTTTTCCCATTGCTATTCTAAACTACAGATAGCACTTAACTTTACAAATTGGTTTTAATTCCATTCCACATTCAGCCTCTCCAATTCGGTATTTAACAATATGCCAAGTAAATATTGTATTAAAAAGTTTTTATACCTTTTTGCAACCAATCATAAAAGGCATCTACATCCGAACTATACGAATAAGGCGTAATTAATTCCTCTTCCTTATGGTTGAGTAACACATAATAAGGTTGGGTATTCGTTTTATATTTTACCGTTTGAAATTCGCTCCATTTATTACCAATAGTTCTAACCTTTTTTCCGGTAATCTCTGAAGTAAATTGTTTTTCTTTTGGGAGCAATTCTTTAAAGTCTACAAAGAGAGAAATTAAGACAACATCATTATCCAACACCTGTAATACTTTAGGATCAGACCAAACATAATCTTCCATTTTACGACAATTTACACAAGCTTTTCCTGTAAAATCGAGCATAACCGGTTTGTTCACTTTCTTTGCATACGCCATGCCCTCATCATAGTCATCAAAACTCACAATATCGTGAGGTCCCAGATGAGCGCCTTCGGGTAATTTTTTCTGTTTTACAGCACCGGAAAGCCTTTTACTGAATCCTACACCGTAGGGAGATTCTGCATATTTAAGAGGGGGTGGAAAACCACTAATTAACTTTAAAGGCGCACCAAACAATCCGGGAATTAAATATAGTGTAAAGGCTAAAGCCAATAAACCTAAAGTAAAACGACCTACAGAAATACGAGAACTCTCATCGTCATGGGGTAATTTTATTTTACCAAACAAGTAGAATGCCATAGCTCCAAATACAGCAATCCAGATAGCTATAAAAGCTTCTCTTTCGAACCAATGTATATCTAAAACTAAGTCGGCATTGGATAAAAATTTAAAAGCAAAAGCCAATTCTAAAAAACCAAGAAATACTTTAACCGTATTTAGCCAACCCCCTGATTTTGGCATCGCATTTAACCAACCCGGGAACATCGCAAATAGGGTAAAAGGTAAAGCTAAGGCCGTAGAAAAACCCAACATACTAATAACTGGTGCTACACCACCGGAAGTTGCTGAGGCAGCAAGAGCTGTGCCTACAATAGGTAAGGTGCAAGAAAAAGAGACAATGGCTAAGGCTAAGGCCATTAAAAAAATCCCTACAATACCCCCTTTTTTATCTACACCTTCATCCACTTTCGTTCCCCAAGAACTCGGTAACATGATTTCAAACCCTCCCAAAAAGGAAAGGGCAAAAACAATCAGTATAACAAAGAAAACCAAGTTAAAAGTAACACTGGTAGAAAATTCATTCATCGCATCGGCTCCAAAAATTAAGGTAACCAAGCTCCCTATTAGTACATAAATAACCACAATAGAAATACCATAAATAATCGCATTACGAATACCTTGTGCTTTGTTTTTGCTCTGTTTCATAAAGAAGCTGACGGTCATAGGAATCATAGGGAACACACATGGTGTTAGTAAGGCGGCAAACCCCCCTAAAAAACTCCAAAAGAAAATAGCCAATAAGCTTTTACTTGTGCCTTTTTTTTCTTTGGGCACTGACTTTGTCTCACTTATTTCGGCAACCGGTATAGGCTCTATAGTAGTAGTTGCCTTACTCAAATCGAAAGTAAAATTCTCTTGAATTTGAATACAGGAAGTTTTACAAGCTTGTCCGTATAGTGTTACCTCAATATTCTTAACATCCGCTTTCAACAAACGAATAGGCTGTTTTAACATAGCTTTGTGCGAAAAGAAGATTTCTTCCTTGCCAAAGGTTTTATTAAAAGCTTTTTCAGTAGGACTTTCTAAGGCTTTACCCTTAAAAACAAAAAGAGAATCGGCCTGATCGCTATAGAATTCTATGGGCAAAGAAGCCCCTTCGGGGTTGTATTGCGAATATAAATGCCATTGCTCCTCAATACTAGCTTTAAACACTAAATTATAAGTCGTGTCCGACACTTTTTCAACCGATGTTTTCCATTTTACCGGTTCTTCAATCTGTGGGGTATTCCCAAATTGAGCAAAACCAAACAGTGTCCAAAAAAGGATAATTATACTAAGATTTTTTTTTATCATCAGTTGTTATTTTTAAAATTTCTGTTGTGTTCTCTGTTATTTTAAATCGATTATCTAATCGCATACCTACCACCCAGATAATACGGTCATCTGCATCGCAAAGTAAATAAATTTTTTCTTTTTGATCTCTTGAGACTTTTTGGTCAATCAAAAAATCACTTATTTTTTTTCGTCCTTGCATCCCCAGCGGATAAAAATAGTCGCCTTCTTTCCATTTCCTTACAAATAAAGGAAAAGTTACCGATGCTTTATCAAATTGTACCTCAAAAGTATTATCATAGATTACATTTGCCGGTTTGGGTAATGACTGCACAGAATACCTCGTATCTAAAAGCTGAAAGCTTGAACCAATTTTAACTTTTTGTGAAAAAGTAGGCGATTGAGATAAAACACCTAACTTCAAATTACTCCTATCTTTTAATAAAAAATGGGTGTCCGAATAAACAATTCTACCAGTTTGCGCTTTGGGTAATTGATAGATGTCATCCCATTGTGTAAACCCATAGTCTTTTAATAATTGATATAATACTGCATTACTATGAGGTGTATTTAGTATTTCCTCAATATTAATTTGTAACCCATCATTTTTTTCACTAATTAGTGTAGGTTTTATTAATTCGATATAATCGGCAATCAACTCTTTACTTTCTGACAAGTGTTTTTGGGTTTTGAGAAAAGTTTTGCGGTATGCCGGATTTATGTTCTTAAGAACAGGGATTAGTGTATGTCTAATTTTATTGCGTAGATATTGGGTAGCTGCATTAGAGCGATCTTCTCTCCATACCAATTTATTATCCTTGGCATAGGCTAAAATGCTAGGTCTGTCAAAAGGCAATAAAGGGCGGATTACCTTCGTGTTAATTTCAGGAATTCCGGTTAGCCCATCTATACCGGTTCCTCTACTTAGATTAATAAAAAAACTCTCAATCCAATCATCAAAATGATGTGCCGTTAGCACATAGGCATAGCCTTCTGCGCTACGTAGTTCTTCAAACCACTTATAGCGTATATCACGTGCTGCCATTTGAATAGATTTTTTATGGTTTTTGGCATACACTTTTGTATCGGCTTGATGTATAAAAACAGGAATCTCTAATTTTTTCGCTAAATTTTCTACAAATTTTTGATCTTGATCGCTATCAATTCCTCTTAGGTTAAAATTGACATGAGCTAACCCAATACTATACCCCAATTGATATAATATATGTGTTAAAACAACACTGTCTATACCGCCGGATACAGCAACTATAGATTTGGATTTCCTTAAAAAAGGAAATTGTTTTTCTATATGTTTTTTTACATCTAAAACCACGTTGCTAAGGTATATTTTTTTTAACTTTGTACTACTATAAGAATCATTCTCTTTGCAAAGGTGCAATTATCCTGATTCCTAATACTAAAAGCAGCTGCCGAAAAGCTTACGAGTAGGCATAAATATTAAATTTCAACCTAATGAAAAAATTACTTTTATTATCAATTCTTATTACAAGTCTTTCCTATAATGTTAAGGCACAAGATATTCGTTTTGGCTTAAAAACCGGTCTTAATTTTTCAAAGTTAAACTCTGATGAAGCAGGGTTTAATGAGATGTCATACAACCGATCTGCTTTTCATATCGGAGCTTTAGTAGAGTTTACATTGTCTGATAATTTTTCGATTCAACCGGAATTGTATTATTCGTCCGAGGGAGGAATGCTAAAAAGTACCGAAGAGGATGAGGAATTTGGTTTGGTAGATCTTAAAACGAATATCAACACAAATTATATGAGTTTACCTATTATGTTTAAATATTATACGGGTAAAAATCTCTATATTGAGGCTGGACCTCAAATGGATTTCTTGGTGTCTGCTGACATACATGGACAGGCTTCTAACAACTTTCAGTCAGAAGTTTATCCAAACGAAGATATTAAAGACCAACTCGATTCGAATAATTATGGATTGGGTATCGGTATCGGTTACAAAGCCTCGAATGGAATATTTTTAAATACGCGTTACGTTCTAGGCTTGTCAGACCTTACTAAAAATGAATTTTCTACCGTAAAAAGTGGAGGATTCCATTTTTCTGTAGGCTTTATGTTATAGCATTCATTGCTTACTAATAAAATACTTATGTAAACTCTTACTTTATGAGTATTTATTCTGAATGCATTCGATAAGTTTTTTACACCCATATAGCCCCTGTCAAAATCAAGAGCAGAAGTGATAAAAACACTTTAGTAAGCACTTATATCATTAATACGGAACAACTCCGCACCTATATTGATGGACAGATTACTCATGTATCTACTAATGACACAGCAGAAGGTAAATCGAAAAATCGTAGGGTAGAAATCGTTAAAGAATGGATTCTTATTATTTTGTTGGGGATAAATCACTTTTTACTCAGCATAATATAACGTAAGACCGTTGCAAAATTATATAGAAAAATAAGACAAAGCTCCTGCTCTATGCTCAACTTATTCCTTATCAAAAATTTAGACTCTAAAATTAACTGTTTACGGAGAGTTGGATTTTTCTAGGGCGTCGAATTAGAACAAATATTAGCCTTTTGATATGGTCTTACTATTTCATTTTTATAGTAACTCGTTGTATTTTTTAGAAAAAATCACTATCTTTATTGTAGGATTTTAAAATCATAGTATTATGAAAAAAATAGCCAAATTAAAAGCACATCAAGAAGCGAATAAACAAAAAAAGTTTGGTAAAAAAATCATCAAACTTATTCCGGAGTTAAAACCCTATGTACGTCATAGATTATTCCTAGCCCACTCCTTAGGTATTATTCCTGGAAACATGTATCGTGCAACCGGTGTTATTGATGATGCTATCATAGATCTCTACGGGAGTGATATTTCTTCCCTTAAGTCGACCAACGATCTTAGACTAAAACTCTTTACGCTAGTCAAGAAAGAATTAGATCATCTATTTAAAAAAGAAGCTTGGCATAAAAAATCAATCAGTACTGATAAAATATTACATCAAGAGCTCAACAAGCTAAAGGAAAAATTTACTTTTAATGCCGATGAAGATTTTGTTATGAATGAGGAGCTCAGTGATATTTCATACCACCAAAAAGATTTTACACCCCAGCTCTTTCTTTACGATGACAGTGTGCATAGTATCCGTAACACCTTTGAATTGGATTATTTAGACGAAAAACGAAAAAAAGTATTTAGCAAATTATACAATGTACTCTCTCTGGAAGCTTCTAATGTAGTAGATTTACACGTTTTTGGAAAATTAAATACCCAAGAAATAGCCCAAATAAAAAATACAAATGAAGAAAGTGTAAGAGGCATTATTTTACAAGTGAAAAATAGCATTCATCTAGTACTTGATAGAATGGAGCATAAAGAATAAAAATATTTCACTTTCTACCAGGTAGTAAAATTGTAATAAAAAGGGATTTCGAGACCTTAAGTGTTGGATAATCTTAGCATCCACATATCCAATCATGAAATGATTTTTAACTAGCTTTGCATAAAATAATACGATCAAGCTAAGCTTGTTAGGAATTTGATTCTTTATAAAATTAATACATAAAAACTTATGCATACTCTTGATGAATTTCTAAAATTTAAACTTATTGATATTGGAAATTATGTCTTAACAGTCAATACTATGTTAAGTATTATTTTTATTATTATTTGTGCTAAACTTATCATTTGGCTCATAAAAAAAGCACTTTACAAAGCTCAAAAATTTGACAAATTAGATCATGGAAATCTCCTAGCTCTTTTTCAAATTATCAAATATGTTATTTGGATTGTTACCATCAGTATCATATTAGAACGTATCGGTATTAAAATAACAGTTTTAGTTACCGGATCGGCGGCATTGCTCGTTGGTATTGGTATTGGTATTCAACAGACCTTTAATGACTTTATCAGCGGTATTATTTTACTCGCAGAAGGCACGACTAGAGTGGGTGATATCTTAGAAGTTGATAAGGATATTATTAAAATCCAAAAGATAGGTTTACGAACGTCACAAGGAATTAAAAGGGATAACATCTCTGTAATTATACCCAATTCTAAAATTATTAACAATGAGGTTATTAATTGGACGCATCAAACCAAGAAAACTCGTTTTGAAATAAATATAGGAGTGGCTTACGGAAGTGATATTGACTTGGTTTCAAAAATATTAATCGAAAGCGCCTTAGCACATCCGGAGATTACCGACCAGTCTAAGGTGGAAGTTCGGCTCATCGGTTTTGGAGATTCCTCTGTAGATTTTCAGTTACTTTTTTTTAGCCGGGATATCTTTAGAATAGAAAAAGTTAAAAGCGATATTAGAAAGACTATCCATCATAAATTCAATAAAAACAGCATTGTCATCCCCTTTCCTCAAATGGATGTACACTTTAGCAGATTGAAATAAGCAACCTTATCAATTAACTCATAAAATTAGGATTCATACCGGCTCCTATGTGAAAGTCTAAATCGACTAAATTATCTGAAAAACTATCTAAATCTTCCCGATCCAAAATAATTTTATCAATAGCTTTTACAGCAGTTGCCAAACGGGTTTGCTTATCTCCTTTTAATAGAATATAATTTTTATTATGGGTCTGTAAGGCCTTTTCAAAAGCGTCAAACATTTCTTGTCGCTGCTCAGGTCTATCTCTCAAGTCATCAGCTTCCCAAGGCGTATCAATATAGGTTAATAAGTATAAATCGTATTGGTTAACTTTGGCTGCTTCATCTAATTTTGGATCTACAAAACCTCCATAATACTCTTGTGAATAGACTTTGGTTTCTAATAAATCGGTATCACAAAAAAGTACTTTATCAGCTTTTTTTGCCAATTCGTTTTCCAGCCTCATTTGCCCTTCAGCAATAGGTATTAAATCAGAATTTTCGCAAGTCTTACGTGTATTATTCCATTTATCTTGTAAATATTCACGGGCATATTCCGCTACCCACACGGTATTGTAATGCCGTGCTAATTGTTGTGATAAGGTAGTTTTTCCTGTAGATTCCGGGCCAAAAAGTACTACTTTTACAATGTTAACTTGTTCTTGTTTAAGCTTGTTTTCCATTCTTTATAACCATAAATTGCTAATACTAAAAATATAAAATATTGAATTCCTGTAAATCCGTATCCTTTTACAAAATACAAAGGTACGGATACAACATTAACAGCAATCCAAAATATCCAACTTTCTAATTTTTTATTGGCCATCAACCACATCGCAGCAAAGGCCGCTCCTGTGGTAAAAGTATCCAAAAATGGAGTGGCCATCCTAAAATCTTTTAAACTACCCGAGGTTAATTTTGCAAAGGCATAAGATACCGATTCACTAAAATTAAGCGTATTGGGCATTACATTATAGTAACGGTATACGGCAATCACAAATATTGAAGTAAAGACAAATATACCCACAGCTTTTAAAGTATCTCTTGCATTTGTTCGTGTAACCGGAATGTGGTGCGACTCATCATCTATAATTTTACTCCACATATACCAGCCGTAAATACTCATCAAAGTATAATATATATTGATAATTAAATCCCCATATAAATTCCATTGCGATAGGAGATACACATATATTCCAGTACTAATAATACCGGTAGGATATACTAAAATATTTTCCTTTTTAGCATAAAAAACACTTACAACACCTAATACTGCAGCCGTAAACTCTAATAAAATGTTCTCCGTACTGGCACCTTGATAGGGTTCTAAGAAAAAGTCTATAATTGTATTCATATTTTACAATTTTTGTAACACTAATTCATCTTCCTCAAAAGCTGTACCAATTACCACCATAGTAGCACCCGCCTCAAAAGCAGCGTTTAATTGTTCCTTAGTTTGTATACCACCCCCTATAATTATAGGATTGACAACATGAGCCGCCACTTGCTGTATTAATGCCGGAGGAACTGGATATTGTGCTCCGCTTCCCCCATCTAAATAAACCAATTGATGCCCCATCATTTGACCAGCCAAAGCTGTTGCCATAGCTATCTCGGGTTTGTGCCTAGGGATAGGTTTGGTATTACTGATATATGATGCGGTAGTTTCACGTCCACTTTCTATTATAAGGTAACTGGTTGGAATAATCTCTAAATCGGTATGCTGTAAAATAGGCGCAGCAAGCACATGATTTCCAATCAAAAAATCAGGATTTCTACCGGACAACAACGATAAAAACAGGATTCCATCGGCATGATTGCTAATTTGCATAGCACTTCCTGGGAAGATGATTACCGGTAATGTAGTATGTTCTTTTATTGTTTTGATAAACGAATCTAATATATTGGTAAACAACAAACTACCCCCTACCAAAATAAAATTAATATTTGATTGATGAATCAACCTCATTTTTTCAGGGATTCGATCCAATGATAATTTATCTGGATCTAAAAGAATGGCTAACAACTTTTCATTTGCCTTTTTACTCTTCTTTAAGTACTCTATAAGGGAATCATTCATTGACTTTAGCGTAATAATATTCGTCTAATATTTGCTTCTTTTTATAGATGGCTTTGCGTTTGATACACTCTAAAATATAACCGTTCTTCTCCAACACACGCATCGATGCTTTGTTATATTGAAACACTCCGGCAAAAATCCGTGTCAAATGTAAGCTTTCAAATCCATATTTGGTAATTAGTTCGATAGATTTAGAGGCAATTCCTTTATTCCAATATTTTTCAGCAACAAAATACCCCAATTCTGCTGTTTTTCTATAAACATCCGGTTGGAGATGAATACCGATACTCCCTACAAGTTGATCCTTATAAATAATGGCAAAAACGCCTTTTATCTCCCCATTAATATTTTTTTGAATAAAGGCCTTAGCATCATCGATTGTATAAGGATGTGGAAAAAGATCACGCAGATTATCTGCAATTTTAGCCGTATTAGCTATCTTAGCCAAAGCCGTAGCGTCAGCAAGTGTATATGGCCTTAGCGTAATATCATTTTCTTGAAGAATCATTTTTAAATATTAATGTACTAGTTATCCTTTATTCTCAAATATATTATATGATGTTATCCAATAGCATAAACCAAGGTAAACCCTTTAAAGCTTTCAAAAAATATATGATAAACTTCATAGTAATTATCTTTTTTAATCCATCCTCTTGTCTTTAAATCACTCAATTTAAAAGGCTCAATGGGTAGGTGATGTTTAAAAAGCAAGCCGCCATCCGGATGTATCTTAAACAAACTCTCTTTAGCTCCCCATACCACGGTTAAAAACGCTACGACATTATCTTCCGCCATAAAATCAAATTCATCGGCTACAAATTTGGGGGCAATCTTAATAATTTTTTCTCTGTTTTTTTCAATATCAATTCCAATTTGAGAATTACTAATCGCAATAGCTGAAAAGCTAAAAGAATGGGTAATTGAAATACGTTTACCGTCTCTTAAATGAGGTTTGCCGTCATCGGTATAAAATAAATCCGAATCGCAATAACCAGCCTCTTTCAATAAATGTCTTACACTCAAATATCCTCTTTGATGCATCTCAGAACGCATACTTTTAATTCTATGTTTACTGTGTGCTTCGAGCACCAGACCTTTACGTAAATCTTCCTTAGATTCGGTAATTTCCCAAACTAAAACCTGTGTATGATTATCGGGTTGTATTTGTTTAAATAAAGGCATCTACGCTAATCTAAAAGTGCAAAAAAAAGAAAATAGTGAAAAATTAATCCGGAAAGAATTCTCAAATTCACAATAATACTTACTTTTGCAAAAAATCAAACAAATATACAAACTATGGGTTCAGAAACCAGCACATTTGTAAAATATAAAGTTAAAGACATCAATTTAGCCGATTGGGGACGTAAAGAAATAAAGTTAGCCGAAGCCGAAATGCCCGGTTTAATGAGTTTACGTAAAGAGTATGGAGCAAGCAAACCCCTACAAGGTGCACGAATTGCCGGTTGTTTACATATGACCATTCAAACGGCTGTACTAATAGAAACCCTAGTAGAATTAGGTGCCGAAGTTACCTGGAGCTCTTGTAATATCTTTTCGACACAAGATCACGCAGCTGCCGCTATTGCTGCTGCAGGTATATCTGTGTATGCTTGGAAAGGTATGACCGAAGAAGAATTTGACTGGTGTATTGAACAAACCTTGTTCTTTGGTGAAGAACAAAAACCATTAACCTTAATTTTAGATGATGGCGGAGACTTAACCAATATGGTATTGGATAAATTCCCTGAACTAACAAAAAATATCAACGGACTTTCCGAAGAAACCACAACAGGGGTTCATCGATTATACGAACGCATGGAGAAAGGTACTTTACCCATACCTGCTATTAATGTTAATGATTCGGTCACCAAGTCTAAGTTTGATAACAAATACGGATGCCGTGAAAGTGCCGTAGATGCCATTCGTCGGGCAACCGATGTTATGTTAGCCGGGAAAGTAGTGGTAGTTGCCGGATACGGTGATGTGGGTAAAGGAACTGCGGCTTCTTTTAAAGGAAGTAATGCCCGTATTATTGTTACTGAAATAGACCCTATTTGTGCCTTACAAGCCGCTATGGAAGGTTTTGAGGTTCGTAAAATGGATGATGCTATTAAAGATGCTGATATTGTAATTACTACAACCGGTAATAAAGATATTATCCAAGCTAAGCATTTTAAAAAGATGAAAGATAAAACCATTGTTTGTAATATTGGGCATTTTGATAATGAAATAGATATGAAATGGTTAAATGAGAATTATGGTCATACCAAAGATACCATCAAGCCTCAAGTAGATTTATACACTATAGACGGTAAAGAAATTATTGTACTAGCCGAAGGACGTTTGGTGAATTTGGGCTGTGCTACAGGTCATCCCAGCTTTGTAATGAGTAACTCTTTTACCAACCAAACTTTGGCACAAATAGAACTCTGGAACCATCCTGAACGTTACGAAAACAAAGTCTATATGCTACCCAAGCACCTTGATGAAAAGGTAGCTCGTTTACATTTAGAAAAATTGGGTGTAACACTGGACGAACTAACCGAAGAACAGGCAAAATATATAGGTGTTAAAAAAGACGGACCTTTTAAACCGGAGTATTATAGATACTAATTGAAAGATTGTAAAGTTAAAAGTGAACATTTAAACTTTAGACTTTTAATCCCATAAAGGAGAGGTGGCCGAGTGGTCGAAGGCGCACGCCTGGAAAGTGTGTATACCTCTAAAGGGTATCGAGGGTTCGAATCCCTTCCTCTCCGCAAAGAAAATCCCACAGCTCTGCTGATGGGATTTTTTTTGTTTAACACGTTAAATACTGGGATTTCTAAAGGATCGATAATAATGGGACTCCTACTATATATTGATTTTTTTGTATTTCTTACTAAGGAAAACAAAAAAAGCCAAAGAACGTATACACATTCTTTGACTCCTTAGCTAAAATAAGCTTATTACTATTTACTTCTCCAATATTGTGGAGCAGTATCTTCCGTTTTTTGATTCCAATAATCTGGGGTAACTTTATGCCCGTCAAATGTTCTTAATTTACGTTCATAAACCCAAATCGTAGGGTTAAACACCATATCGGTTACAGCAATGGTATAAAGTTGTGGTTCTTCCTCACTTTTACGCTTTTCTTCTTGCACAATAACCTCAAAACCATTATGTTCCAGAAGTTTTTGCAAAAAATCAGCTCTTTGTTTCTCTATTTTTTTTTCTATAAAGGTCACTCGAGTGTCTCCTATAGCTCCAAATTGATGTTTTCCAACTAAATTCATTCTTTAATAATTTAATAGTAAGACTTAAAAAGTCTAATTACCTGTTCATTTACTTTGCTAAATAGGTCAATAAATCAGGATTGATAATATTTTTACTCAATTCTACAATATAACCATAAAGTGGGCTGTATAAACCTAGAATTAATACACCTACAACAGTTAGTAGTAAACCGGCACGCATCATATTTTTACTTTTAAAATAAGGGATGGGATTTTCACTTGTCTCCAAAAACATAGCTCTTACCGGCAATAAATAATAATATAACGATATGGTTACATTAACTACAGCAATAAATACTAATATAAAATATCCTTTTTGTGCTGCTGCAGTATACAAGAAAAATTTACCAAAAAATCCAGCAATAGGTGGTATTCCTGCTAGTGAAAATAAGGCTAATAACAATACCAATGAAAGCATAGGATTTGTACGATACAGTCCTTTATAATCTTCCATATTTTCTTTGCCTGTTTGATTGATAATAGCTTGTACAACACCAAAAGCACCTAAATTAGAGAAGATGTAAATCAATACAAAAAAGACAACAGTAGAAATCCCCAATTCATCTGCATTGATAATACCCATCAACATAAAACCGGCTTGTGCAATGGATGAATATGCCAAAAATCGTTTCATATTCTGTTGACGTAACGCAAATAAGTTACCGGTAAACATGGTCGCAATTGCAACTATATAAACGACTATTTTCCAAGTTTCATTTAATACAGGAAGCACCGTAAATAAGATAATCATTAATATAAAAACGGCTGCACCTTTAGAAATAACCGATAGATATGACGTAATTTGCGTGGGCGCTCCTTCGTATACATCAGCTGTCCAAAAATGAAAGGGAGCTAAAGATATCTTAAATCCAATACCCGCAAAGAACAATACCATACCAAAAATAGCCAAATTAGATTCATGTAAACTGGTGGCAATACTTTCAAAATATAAGGAACCACCCGTAGCATATAACATACTAATTCCAAACAAAGAAATTGCGGATGCCAAGGCTGCAGAAAGTATCATTTTAATACCGGCCTCGGTGGCACGTTGGTCATGAGAATTGTAGGCAATTAATGCAATAAGAGGTAAGGTAGACAGTTCTAACCCAATATAAAACATTAAGAAATCACCGGAAGATATCATAAAATACATACCTAAAAGGGAGGAAAAAAGCAGAATAAAAAATTCCGGTATTTTATTGTAAGCCGCTACTTTATCCCGTAACCAATCTGCTGATTGCAACAAGATAATTAATACCCCAAAGTTCAATACATTCTTAAAGAAATGAACTAAACCATAGGTTTTAAAAGAGCCGCCAAATAAGGACGCTGTCTCCTGTGGAAAAAATCCGATAATGGTATGAATCAGGAATAACCCAATAGCTACATTTATTAATTTTTTCTTGTTTTTGGTAGTCGTAAAAACCTCAAGCACCAACATAAACAAAATCAATACTAAGAGTATGATTTCGTGACGCATTACTAAAAAATTTGAAATATTCATCTTTTATATTTTGTCATATAAGCCTTAAGCTTATTATTTATTTATTAAAACTTCTACTCCTTTAAAGAAAGGTTCAATACTATCCATTATCATATTACTCAACCACATCGGTGCTATACCAATACCCACAACAGGTATTAATAATAGATAGATTCCTACTCTTTCATACCAAGTTACTTTGGGTAAATTCTTAAATTCATCAAAACGAATAGGGCCCATCAGCATCATACCGACAACACGTAAAATATAAACAGCTGTAATAACAATAGCCGAAACAGTTAATATACTGGCCACTCTATGAAAAGTATCTGTATGTTGAAAAGCCCCTGCAAAAATATTCATCTCGGCTACAAATCCACTCATACCGGGCAGTCCTAATGAGGCTAATCCTGCAACCACATATATCATAGAAATAAAGGGGATTATTTTAAGTAATCCACCCATTTTTGTTGCATCACGTGTATGTGTTCTTCCATAAATCATCCCAATTAAGGCAAAGAAAAGTGCGGTCATAAATCCGTGAGATAAAGATTGCAAAATAGCACCGTTCCAAGCTGTTTTATTGAGCATTAACAAAGCAAACAATACCATCCCTAAGTGACTCACCGAAGAATACGCATTGATATATTTTAAATCGGTTTGTTTAATGGCTGCTAAGGCGCCATAAACGATGCCTATTACTGCTAAAACAATAAAAAAATTAGTCCAGTATAAAGCTCCAGCAGGTAATAAAAACATAGCGACTCTAAAAATACCATAACCTCCTAGCTTCATCAATACACCGGCATGTAACATAGATACGGCTGTAGGGGCAGAAGCATGACCACTTGGAGACCAAGTGTGAAATGGAAATAAGGCCCCAATTACGGCAAAACCAATAAAGACAATAGGAAAAAATAACCGCTGAGTATCTTCTGAAATGTGCACTTTGGCAATTTCAAAAATATTAAAGGTCAAAGCACCTCCATCGGCATTGGAATTAAAATATAGCCCTAAAATACCTACTAAAAGTACAGCCGAAGCACCCATTAACATCAAGGTCAATTTCATAGCAGAGTTTTCTCTGGGCCCACTACCCCAAATACCAATTAACAGATACATAGGTATTACGGCAATCTCATAAAAAACGAACATGGTAAAAAGATCCACAGAGATAAAGAATCCATAGACACCTGCCGCCAAAATAACTAGAAATATAAAAAACTCTTTGGGTAACTGATCTATTTTCCAAGAAATAAACACGCCTGCAAGTACAATGATAGCGGTTAAAAGAATCAAGGCGACAGAAACACCATCTACGCCTATAGCATAGTGAATGTTAAAGGACTTAAACCACATTATATCTCTTGAAAAAAGCATAATACTATCGTTTATAGCTCTTTCTTTTAGATAGGCAAATAATAAGTTAAGAGCCAATCCAAATTGCACCAAAGATCCGACTAATGTTATCGTTCTGGATTTTACCAATCCTTTACCAAAAAAGATTAATACTAAAACCGTTAAGAACGGAACAACTACTAAAAGTGTTAAAATATCCATATTATAAAACGTATAAAACGATTAAAACCAAAATAAAAGCCCCTCCTGCAAAAGCTACTGCGTAATCCTGCAATTTACCCGACTGTAGCCCTTTAATAAGTTTTGAAAATGAAACTGTTTTGTTACCAATACCACGCATAGATCCATCTACAACGTTTTGATCAAACCAAGCAAATGAACCGGAAATGTATTTAAAAATAATAGTCCTTGTAATAAACAAATACAATTCGTCGATATAGAACTTGTGGAAAGTCCACGTATAAAATCTTCCAAAAGCAGTACTTATTTTTTCCGGATAATCCGTAGGTTTTTTATAAAAAAACCAAGCCAAGGCAATACCCGAAAGACCTACAGAAACAGCAATAGCTGCACCTACAAAATCGAAATGTATATGAAAAATAGCTCTATCTGCAGTAACCATTTCGCTAAAGGAAATATAACCGGCAGCCACACTCATAAAGGCTAAAAACATCAAAGGAAATTTCATTGACCAAGGAGATTCATGTGGGGTGTGTTCGTATTCTTTTTTCTTACCCCAAAAAATACTAAAATATAACCTAAACATATAAAAAGCAGTAAGTCCAGCCACAAATAGCGTTATAAAATAGATAGGTTTATTATGTTCAAACGCTGCCGCCAAAATTTCATCTTTACTAAAGAAACCTGCCGTTAAAGGAAAACCGGAGATAGAAAGCGCACCAATTAAAAATGTGATATGAGTTATGGGCATATATTTACGCAACCCACCCATATCTTGCATAAAGTTACTGTGAATAGCATGAATGATAGAACCGGCGCCTAAGAATAGTAGCGCTTTAAACATAGCGTGTGTAAACAAGTGCCACATAGATGCCATATAACCCAATCCTTCATGTCCATCAAATTTTGACACACCCAAAGCCAACATCATATAACCTATTTGTGACATAGTTGAAAAGGCTAACACCCTTTTTATATCGTATTGTGTTAAGGCAATTATTGCGGCAATAAGAGAGGAAATTGCACCAACCCAAGCTACCACATGAAGAGCGTAACCATCCTCTACAAAATAGAACATCGGGAACATTCTAGCCACTAAATAAACCCCTGCTACTACCATTGTTGCCGCGTGAATTAAAGCAGAAACCGGTGTTGGACCTTCCATTGCATCGGGTAACCAAATATGAAGTGGAAACATAGCCGATTTTCCGGCACCTCCCATAAACATTAATAATAAAGCCCAAGTAATAACAGATAATCCCATAAAAGAACTACTTGCCCAATTCATAATGGCTGCTCCTTCGGGATTATTTAATATGCCAAAATCATAACTACCTCCATAATAACCCATCAATAAAATTCCGATTAAGAAACCTAAATCGGCAAAACGGGTAACAATAAAAGCTTTTTTGGCGGCTGCTACAGCCGATGGTTTTTCATAGTAATAACCAATTAACAGAAACGAAGACACCCCTACTAATTCCCAGAAAATATAGATCTGAAACAAGTTAGTCGCAACAACCAAGCCCATCATAGCAAAGGTGAAAAGGGATAAAAAAGCAAAAAATTTGGTATAGCCTCTATCTCCATCCATATATCCCCTACTATATATGTGTACCATTAAAGAAATGGTTGAAACAACGACCAACATCATTATAGAAATGGGATCTAATAAGATACCCATATCAATATGTAATTTGTCGGTAAAGTTCATCCAATTCATTTTAATACCATAAAGGGTTTGGTATTTACCTTCTAATTTAGGCGTATAGAAAAAATACTTAATAGCCGTATAATAGGATAAACCGGCTACTATAGTAAGTGCAGTAACTCCTATCCAACCCGATACTGCAGGCTTAATTCTATTATAAAAAAATCCCAACAATAAAAATGTGGTTATGGGAATCAACAGTATAAAAATTGTATAACTAAAATCCATAATTCTTAATATTTCATTGTTTCAGTTTCTGTTATAGCCACTGATGTTTTTAATCTATATAAATTAATAATTATTGAAATAGCCAGTGCTGTTTCTGCAGCTGCCACGGCAATAATAAAAATCGAGAAGTAAACACCTTGTAACATATCCGGAAAAAGATATTTGTTAATCACCACAAAATTAATTACTGCTGCATTGAGCAGTAGTTCTATGGCCATCATCATAGCAATCAAATTTTTTCTGGTTAAAAAACCATACAACCCAATAAAAAATAAAATGGTTGATACGGTTAATAATTCGTATATACTTATGTTTTCTATCATCATCTATAAGTTTAAATGTTTTTACGACCTTTTGCAATAATAATAGCACCAATCATCGCAGCCAAAAGCAAAATACTGATTACTTCAAATGGCAAAATAAAGCCCCCTTCTCCATAATTTAGCAGTCCCTTACCAATATTTTCAACACTGGTTGTTGCTGTTTTTGTCGCTACTTTAAAATCAAAAGAATATATGGTTGCTAAGCTGATTCCCAATCCTAATAGACTGAGTAATGCCATACCAATTTTTCGCATCTTACTAGGCTCTTCTATTTCTCCTTCTACGTGATGAATTAACAGTACTGAGAAAATAAACAAAATGATAATTCCTCCGGCATAAACTGCCATCTGAACGGCACCTAAAAAGGCATAATCCATCATAAAATATAAAGCGGCTATGGCCAATAATGACATTAACAGATACATAATGGCTCTTAATATCTTTTTGCTAGTAACCGATGCAATAGCAAAAACGATAATGATTACCGCGAAAATGTAAAAAAATACTCTTTCCATACTAATTATTCTTTAACATCAGGATGCACCTTAGATCCCGGTTTGTTTAATACTTTGGTTAATTGTGAACGATCGTATACCGAGCTTTCATATGTTGGCGCCATAACTATGGCATTTGTAGGGCAAGCCTCGATACACAAATTACAAAGTGTACACATTGAAAAATGATAGATATGTTTATCTATTTGTTTTACTTTTTTACCGGTTTCCGGATTGACCACTCTATCCCAAATAATCTCTATACTACCATTAGGACAAGCAATTTCACAAGATTGACAACCGGTACATTTGTGCATATTATTTTCATCATGAGGCATTACCACCTCACCTCTAAAGCGCTCAAAAACATGGGGCTTTTCTTCAGGATATTGTACAGTAATAATCTCTTTACGAGCATTAAAAAAGTACTTTCCCGTAACCTGCATTCCTCTAAGAAGCGTCTTAATTCCGTTATATATATCTGAAAAATAACTCATAATTCTCTAAAATATTAGTAGTAAACTACCATGAAATTGTAAATTTTAACCAAACTATTATCGCCATTAATACGATATTCATCAAATTTAATGGTAATAAATACTTCCATTCTAAGGTCAGCACTTGGTCAATACGCAAACGCGGATAAGTCCACCTAAAAAACATCATTAATAAGATGATTATAAATACTTTTAAAATAAACCAAATCGGTTGTAACCAAAAGATACCGTCAGTAATACCAAAAGGAGATAACCAACCACCAAAAAATACGGTAGTAGCAATGGAGGCAATAATAAACATATTGATAAATTCAGCTAAAAAGAAATAGGCAAATTTCATTCCTGAGTATTCTGTATGATATCCTGCACCCAACTCTGATTCGGCCTCTACCAAATCAAAGGGAGCTCTATTGGTCTCTGCCGTTCCGGCAATCATATAAATCATAAAAGCAATTAGCGCAGGGATATGACCCTGAACAATCAACCACCCTCCGGTACGTTGTGTTTCAATAATTTCTGAAAGTTGCAATGAACCTGTTAATAACACCATAGTTAGTAATGATAATCCCACCGATAGTTCATAACTAATAACTTGCACACCACTACGCATAGCTCCAATTAGTGCATATTTATTATTACTACCGTAGCCCCCAATCAAAATACCGATAACCCCTATGGAAGAAACTGCGGTCAAAAAGAAAATTCCAATATTTACATCATAGGCCTGTAATGATTTAGAGAAAGGAAAAACGGATAGGGCAATCAAGGCTGCAACAATAGGAAAGTAAGGCGCTAGATTATACAAAAATTTATCAGCTTTTACGGTTCCGGTTAGCTCTTTAGATACCAATTTTAAAGCATCAGCAATGGTTTGAAAGATTCCCCAGAAGCCAACTCTATTTGGTCCTAATCGTAACTGAATCCAAGCGGCCACCTTACGCTCTAAAAGTACTAAATACAGTCCGGCAACAGCAAAAAAGGCCAAATAAACAACTGCTATTAAGACCATTTCTACAATACTAACTGCTGTTTCGGGCATCCATCCCATCAGTAATTCATGAACCCACTCTGTTGGTAATAGTAAAGGTATGTTCATCATTTTATCTTTTTATTACAATCGTACTTTTGTACAATGTTTTCATTTGTTAGTTAATATTATCTATCTATATCAGGAACCACAAGGTCTAAAGTAGCCATCATTGCTACTAAATCGCCAATTTTGCTTCCTACGGCCATATGATTTAATGCGGATAAATTAGAGAATCCCGGCGAACGGAATTTTACGCGATATGGGTTTTTCTTTCCATCACTATTGATGTAAACACCCAGTTCACCACGCGCCGTCTCTACACGTTGATAAAACTCTCCTTTTGGTAATTTAATAACGGCTTTAGTCGGTACTTTGTAATCGCCATCAGGAATATTATCTATGAGTTGTTCAATGATAGATAAGGATTCCCACATCTCTTGAATACGAACACGATAACGTGCAAAAGAATCGCCTTCTGTAAATAACACTTCATTAAATTCAACGCGATCTAGCGCAGAATACGGATGAATTTTACGAATATCACTTGCAACTCCCGAGGCACGAGCAACAGGGCCGGAAGTACCAAAACTAATGGCATCTTCTTTAGTTAACAACCCCACACCTTTCATTCGTTTTTGAAAGATTACATTACCGGTTAACAATTGATCGTATTCCGGTAATTTTGTTTTAAAATGTTTGACAAAATCTTTAGTACGTTGTACAAAATTAGGATGTATATCAAACATTAAACCTCCGGGTATATTGTAATTCATCGTCAATCGTGCACCACAAGTTTCTTCAAAAATATCATTGATTAACTCTCTATCACGGAATCCGTAAAAATAGGTGGTCAAGGCACCTAAATCCATTCCGATTACACCCCACCAAAGGGTGTGCGATGCAATACGTGTTAATTCTCCAATAATAGTTCTAATCACCTTTACACGATCCGGTACTTCTAACTCCAAGGCATTTTCAACTGCCAAGCAAACCGCCTCATTATTAATATGAGAAGACAAATAATCCATTCTATCGGTAAGGTGCACTATTTGCTGATACGAATCGCGTTCGCACATTTTTTCTATAGAACGGTGTATAAAGCCTAAATCCGGTTCTACTTTTTTAATTATTTCACCATCAATGGTTAACAATAAACGTAAGACCCCATGAGTCGCAGGATGCTGCGGCCCCATGTTTATCATATACTCTTCTGTTTTAAAGGGATCTTTTACAATGGTTTCTTCTGGCATAATTATATTTTTTATCAACTATATAAAATAACTGATATTCCTATTAACGTATAATCATATTAATCTCATCGACATAATCCTTTCTCAACGGGTAACCTTCCCAGTTTTCAGGTAATATCAACACCTTCATATTTGGATGATTTGTAAATTCTATCCCGAAAAGGTCATGAATTTCTCGTTCATGTAACTCCGCTGTTCTCCAAATATCGCATACTGTATCAATATGTGCATTTTCTCTGTCGGTTGTATGGACTTTAACAACCATCTCATGACCATAAAGCGTTGAACGTAAATGATATATTACCCCTAAGCTAGTACCCCAATCCATTCCTGTTTCACAAAACAAATAATCAAATTGCATATCCGGTTCATTCCGTAATTTCTGCATTAACTCATGCAAATTCTCTTTAGGAACAGTTAACGTGAGAAATTGAGTTCCTTCCTCTGTGAATTCAAGATCTGAAAACCAAGGTTCAATTCCTTTTTGAAGTTCGTTGTTTGTCATATCTTTCTTTTTAATAAAAAGTACTGAAAAAATTATAAACCCTCGTCAAATCCGCCTACAGGATTTGGTCTTTTTAAGGCCGGTTCTTTCATTATTTTTTCTTGTAATTTCATCATCCCTTCTAATAAGGCTTCCGGACGTGGTGGACAACCCGGCACATATACATCTACGGGTATTACGTGGTCTGCTCCTTTTACTACGGAATAACTATTATAGAAAAAAGGACCTCCTGAAATTGAACAAGCACCCATAGCAATAACGTACTTAGGCTCTGCCATTTGGTCGTATAACCTGCGCAATACAGGCGCCATTTTATTAACAATGGTACCGGCAATAATAATTAGATCTGCCTGTCTGGGAGAAGGACGAGCCACCTCAAATCCAAAGCGTGAATAATCATTTCTAGCCGCTCCGGTTTGCATCATTTCGATGGCACAACAACTGGTTCCAAAATATAAGGACCACAACGAATTTTTACGACCCCAATTAATTACTTGATCCAGATTGGTTACTACAATATTACCTCCATTTCCACCTGGAATTACCTGTCCCGGAAAATCTGCCGGTACTTCTGGGGTGGGTTGTATGTTCTTTTTTATTATTCCCATCTTAAGGCTTCTTTTTTCCAAGCATAAACCAAGCCTAAGCCCAGAATAAGCAAGAATATTAATACTTCTATCAAAGCGACAAATCCCATATCTTTAAATACGACTGCCCAAGGCACTAAAAAAGCTACCTCCACATCGAATAACAAGAAGAGGATGGCATATAGATAATAACCGACTTTAAATTGCACCCAAGTTGGGCCAATGGTTACCATCCCACTTTCATAGGGTTCTCGTTTGGAAAGGTTGTCGGATTTTGGTGATATAAGATTCGACAAAGCATTCGCTCCGGCCACCAATACTACACCGGAAAGAAAAAAAACAATTATGGCTATATTTCCCATTCTACATGTTGTTTTTTAAGAGTACAAAATTATTCTAATCAATAAATTAAAAGAATGATTAATCTCATCTTTTATAAATTATTTTACTTCGTAAGTTTCTCCTGAGAAAAATAAATCATCTACTGTTTTAAATCTGGAACTGTCGGTTACTCGATTAACCAACTCACGTTCTCGTTCGCCAAAAGAAGGCTCCTCAACACTTCGTATTACACCGGTTGCCAATGGATATTCCATACGCACTAACATAGAGTGCAAGGTCATATCTGGTTCTTTAGCATCGTGCACCAATATATCGGATTCTGTAATGCCATTTTCACCAATGTTTACTACTTCTAACTTTAAACCTTTAAGGATTAAACCTTTATTCTTCTCTTTTCCAAAAATCATGGGCTTCCCATGTTCTAAATGGATTTGCATCTCGTCTTTTACGGCCTTATCTGTATATTTAGTATAACATCCATCATTAAAGATAACACAGTTTTGTAAAATTTCGACCAAAGAAGTTCCTTTAAACTTTTCGGCCTCTATAAATACTTGCGTCATATCTTTGGGAACATTGCCACCTAAACGTGCAAAAAACCGTGCTCTTGCCCCTATGGCTAACTCACCCGGATTAAAAGGTGGTTGTGTATTCCCATAAGGCGAAGTTTTTGTTTTTTGCCCTAATAATGAAGTTGGCGAAAATTGTCCTTTTGTCAATCCATATATTTCATTGTTAAATAAAACATAGTTAATATCTACGTTTCTACGTAACACATGAATAAAATGGTTACCACCAATAGCCATAGAGTCTCCATCACCACTAGCTACCCAGACACTTAAATTGGGGTTTGCTAATTTGGTTCCAGTAGCTATAGCCGCTGCTCTACCGTGAATACTATGCATACCATAGGTGTCCATATAATAGGGGAAACGCGAAGAACACCCAATACCGGAAATAAAAACTACATCTTCTTTTTTTACACCTGTTTCGGGTAGTGCTTTTTGTATTGATCTCAATATTACATAATCATCACAACCAGGGCACCAACGCACTTCTTGGTCACTTTGAAAATCTTTAAATGTATATTTTATTGGTGTATTTTCCATGATTATAATACTTGCTTAAATTTATCGATTAATTCGGTTGTCGTAAAGGGTAATCCTTGTGCTTTATTGTATTGTGAATACGTAATTTCAGGATAATTATTTTGTAAAACTTTAACCATTTGACCGGCATTCAGCTCACAAACAATCACTTTTTTAAATTTTTTAAGCACCTCCAGGGTGTTTTTTGGCAAGGGGTTAATATAGTTAAAATGAAGATGTCCTACTTTGTAACCCTCTATATTCATTTGGTTTACAGCTGCACTTAAACCACCGTAGGTTCCACCCCAACCTACAACTAACAAATCACCTTCTTCTTGAAATTCGGATTTGATTTCAGGGATATAATCCTGAACACGTCTTACTTTCTCAGCTCGTATTTCAGTTTGATATTGGTGATTTAATGGTTCTTGAGACACATTACCAGTAGTTTTGTCTTTTTCCAAACCTCCTACGCGATGTTCTAAGTTAGGTGTTCCCGGAATAGCCCAGTTACGTGCTAATGATTTCTCATCTCTTTTATAGGGCACATGATTTTCACCCTCTTTGACAAGACGGTTTGTAATCGGAGGCATATCACTTGCTTTTTTAATTTTCCAAGGCGCCGATCCGTTGGCTATATACCCATCGGTTAATAAAATTACCGGAGTCATATGTTCAAGGGCTAACTTACAAGCTTCGTAAGCAAAATCAAAAGAGTTGCTAGGCGTACTAGCCGCAATAACAATAATAGGACTCTCTCCATTACGGCCATACATGGCTTGTAAAAGGTCTGATTGTTCTGTTTTTGTGGGTAAACCTGTAGAAGGACCTCCACGCTGCACATTGACAATAACCAAGGGCAACTCTATCATCATCGCAAGTCCAATAGCTTCACCTTTTAGCGCCAAGCCCGGACCTGAAGTAGTGGTTATTGCTAAATCTCCTGCAAAAGAAGCTCCAATTGAGGACGTAATTCCTGCAATTTCGTCTTCGGCTTGAAAGGTTTTAATTCCAAAATACCTGTGTTTTGATAATTCATGAAGAATATCAGTTGCCGGCGTAATTGGATAAGAACCTAAGAACAGCTCAAAACCGGAGTTTTGCGAAGCGGCCAAAAGCCCCCAAGCAGTAGCCGTATTACCATTAATCATTCTATAAACACCCTTATCCATTGTAGCAGGACCTACGTGATAAGTGGTTGAAATAATTTCCATTGTTTCAGCAAAGAAATAACCGGCTTTTAAGACCTTTGTATTAGCTTCAACAATAGTGGGTTTCTTTTTAAATTTCTTTTGAAAAAATTCGATCGTATGATCCATAGAACGGTCGTAAATAAAATACACCATTCCTAGAGCAAACATATTTTTACTTCGAATAACACTTTTGTTATCTAAGCCCATTTCTTTTAAAGCCTCTTTAGTATGTGTGGTCATGGCTACTTCGATAACCTTATAGTTATCCAAACTACCATCTTCTAAAGGGTTAGTATCGTAATGCGCTTTTTCTAGATTCTTTTTGGTAAAAGAGTCCGTATCGACAATAAGCATTTGTCCGGGTTTTAACGCACTTAGATTTGTTTTTAAACCGGCCGGATTCATCGCTACTAATAAATCGACACTATCTCCAGGAGTGGTAATATCTAAACTTCCTATTTGAACTTGAAATCCAGAAACGCCATACAAACTACCTTGAGGAGCGCGAATTTCGGATGGATAATTAGGGAAAGTGGCAATATCGTTCCCAAACATGGCTGATGTGTCAGAAAATTGGGTTCCTGTAAGCTGCATTCCATCACCGGAATCACCTACAAAACGAATGACTACATTCTGTACAACCTCATTGGCTTTAGGGGTTGTATTACTTTTGCTGTCAGTTATCATAAAATATGTAATTAAACTTGATTTTAGACTGCCAAAATTACTAAAAATTTATAGTTTGCAAGTTTTCTTTGTCAATTTTTTAGCAAAAATTAAAAAAGTTTAAATTATATGATAAATATCATAAAAACACCTCTTGTTGAAGTACTTAAATAAATAAAAGAATTGGTTTTTAGGCACAAAAAATAAGATATTAGTTAACGAAATTTTTATTTCTTACTTTTTGTCACAAATCCCTCTTTATTGGATTTATCATCATTTCATGTACAACCCAATTAAAGTAGTATTTCACTCAAACATTCGCGTAATTCAACAATCCATTAGCCCTACAATTAATGTACTTTATAATTATACGTAATAGCGTTATTATTTATAATCATTCTAAATTACTAGTTTTAAGCATTAAATCTCAAAAATTAGTACCTTTGTACTTCATTAATTTTAAAAACAAAGATTATGGCAATTAAAATAACCGACGATTGTATCAACTGCGATGCTTGTATATCTGAATGTCCAAACACCGCTATTTATGAACCGGATCAAGAATGGTCTTATGCCGATGGTACTTCATTAAGTGGAGAAGTTACACTACCAAACAGCGGTGAAACTGTAGATGCTGACGAAGAATTTGAAGCAAAATCTGATGAATTCTACTTTATCGTAACCGATAAATGTACAGAGTGTAAAGGATTCCATGATGAGCCTCAATGTGCTTCTGTATGTCCAGTAGATGCTTGTGTTCCTGACGAAGATTTCGAAGAAACTGAAGAGCAATTAATGGCCAAAAAAGTTTGGTTACACGGAGAATAATTCTTTTATTCTTCTGAATTAACAAAAAAAGACTATCGCTTACTGGTAGTCTTTTTTTTGTTTATCAGCACATTTTATCGATTTAAAATGTAAGAGTTAACCTATCTCTTACCACGATAATATAGTATCTTCGCCCAAATTTCTACGACATTGAGTGTAACGAATATTTTAAAAGCTTATCAACAATCGGAGCCTATACAAAAGCTCATCCGATTACTTGCTGATGAACAGCAACAAATTAGCATTCCGAATTTAAGCGGATCGGCTTTATCATTTCTTATTACAGCTGTTTTTCGACAAATCGACACTCCTTTTTTAATCCTATTTCGCGACAAAGAGGAAGCAGCCTATTATTTAAATGATTTAGAACAATTAATTGGTGATAAAGAACTTTTGTTCTTTCCTGGATCTTATCGTAGACCTTATCAAATAGAAGAAGTTGACAATATCAATATTTTACTAAGAACAGAAGTACTAAACCGGATCAACTCCCGACGTAAACCGGCTATTATCGTTAGCTATCCGGATGCCTTGTTTGAGCAAGTAATTACAAAATCAGAGTTAGAAAGCAATACTCTAAAGATCCATACCGGAGACGCTCTTTCTCTCAATTTTGTCAATGAAGTACTCTTTGAATACCAATTCAACAAAGTAGATTTTGTCACCGAACCCGGCGAATTTGCAGTGAGAGGTGGTATTATTGATGTTTTTTCTTATAGCCATGAAGAGCCCTATCGCCTAGAGTTCTTTGGCGATGAAATTGATAGTATCCGTACTTTTGATGTGGAAACACAGCTGTCTCTGGAAAAAATATCCAGAATGCGGATTATGTCGAATGTTACGAATAAACATCTTCACGAAAAGAGACAGAGTTTTTTAGACTATCTAGGCCATAAAACCTTGGTTTGGGTAAAAGATGAAGCGTTATTATACCAACGATTGGACAAGCTTTTTGACAAGGCAAGTCTTGCGTTTAACACTTTACAAAACACCTTACAACTAGGTACTCCTACAGACTTATTTACGAATGGTAAAAAAGTAGCTCAGGAACTAGAAAAACGCACCCGTATTCGTATTACATCACACGAAAAAGAAATGCATACGGATATTAGCTGGGATACACTTCCCCAACCCGCCTTTAACAAACAATTTGATCTCCTAATTGCTAATTTTAAAGAAAATACCCAAAAAGGCATCACTACTATTCTCTTTTGTGATACGCAAAAACAAGCCGAACGTTTTAAGGATATCTTTCAAGAAATAGAAGAGGATATTCAATACCAAATCCTTGTTTTTCCTTTGTACCAAGGATTTATCGATCAAACACTAGGTTTGGCATGTTATACCGATCATCAAATTTTTGGTCGTTATCATAAATTCCGATTAAAAAAAGGCTTTAAGAAAAAACAAGCCATCACACTTAAAGAGCTCACCAATCTGGAAATTGGAGATTATGTTACCCATATAGATCACGGTATTGGAAAATTTGGCGGACTCCAAAAGATTGATGTGGAAGGCAAGAAACAAGAAGCAATTAAACTGATATATGGCGATAGAGATATTCTGTATATTAGTATTCATTCACTCCATAAAATAAGTAAATATAACGGAAAAGACGGTACTGCTCCTAAGGTATACAAACTTGGTTCAGGGGCTTGGAAAAAACTAAAACAAAAGACAAAAACTCGTGTTAAGCAGATTGCCTACGACTTAATTCAGCTGTATGCCAAACGTAGAATGCAAAAAGGATTTCAGTACAATCCGGATAGCTATATGCAGCACGAGTTAGAAGCCGGTTTTATGTACGAAGACACACCGGATCAATTTAAAGCTACTCAAGATATCAAATCCGATATGGAAGGAGAACAGCCTATGGATAGATTGGTGTGTGGTGATGTGGGATTTGGAAAGACCGAAGTGGCGATAAGAGCTGCTTTTAAAGCCGTTGATAATGGTAAACAAGTAGCTGTACTTGTCCCTACAACCATTTTGGCTTTTCAACATTTTAGAAGTTTTCATGAACGTCTTAAGGGTTTTCCAGTTACCCTAGATTACTTAAATAGATTTCGGACCAGCAAACAACGAAAAGGCGTACTAGAAGCATTGGAAAATGGTAGTTTGGATATTGTAATTGGCACACATCAATTGGTAAATGACAAAGTAAAGTTCAAAGATCTAGGTCTGCTAATTGTAGATGAAGAGCAAAAATTTGGTGTGGGTATTAAAGACAAGCTAAAAGTTATTAAAGCCAATGTAGATACTTTAACCTTAACCGCTACTCCTATCCCCAGAACCTTGCAATTTTCATTAATGGCAGCCAGAGATTTATCCTTAATCAACACTCCTCCACCTAATCGTCACCCTATAGAAACACAGGTAATTCGTTATAATGAAGAGATTATTAGAGATGCATTACATTACGAAATTTCTCGCGGCGGTCAAGTGTTTTTTATCCATAACAGAATAGAAAATATTAAAGAGGTTGCCGGAATGTTACAACGGCTGTTTCCGGATGCTAAAATTGGCATAGGTCACGGGCAAATGGAAGGAAAAAAACTAGAGCAACTTATGCTTTCGTTTATCAATAACGAATTTGACATATTGGTTTCAACCACGATCATAGAAAACGGCTTAGACGTTCCTAATGCTAATACCATATTTATCAATAATGCCAATAATTTTGGTTTATCTGACTTGCACCAGATGCGAGGACGTGTAGGAAGATCCAACAAAAAAGCTTTTTGTTACTTAATTACACCTCCTTATGAGGTGATGACTCCTGAAGCTAGAAAACGTGTTGATGCCATTCAAGTTTTTTCTGATTTGGGTAGTGGGTTTAATATTGCGATGAAGGATCTTGAAATAAGAGGCGCCGGAGATCTTTTAGGTGGAGAACAAAGTGGTTTTATAAACGATATTGGGTTTGAGACCTATCAAAAAATACTTAACGAAGCTATTGAAGAGCTTAAAGAAAATGAATTTAAAGACTTATACGGCAGTACCGGAGAAAGCCTAGAAAAGAGTTATGTAAAAGAAGTACAAATAGACACGGATTTAGAACTCCTTATCCCCGACGATTATATTAATATTATCTCAGAACGCCTTCAATTATACACCGATTTAAGTGGTATCTCAACTATAGAAGAATTGAATGAATTTGAAAAAAACATTAGCGATCGATTTGGAACATTACCCAAGTCGGTTAAAGATTTATTGATAAGCGTGCAAGTAAAATGGCAAGCCGAAAAATTGGGCTTAGAAAAAATAGTCCTGAAAAGGAATGTGTTATTAGGCTATTTTATTGCCGATCAACAATCGGACTATTACAATTCCCCCACCTTTAAAAAAGTACTACACTATGTAAAACAAAACGCACAAGGTTGTCAGTTAAAAGAAAAACAAACCAAAAATGGTTTGCGTTTGATGCTTCGTTTTGAAAAGGTAAAAACCATAGATACGGCATTTCATTTACTGCAAAGCATCTAGTAGTTTTACCTAAAACCCATATTCGATGCAAGTATTCATCAACCTCAAGTTATAAGATAATTAAAGTCATACCAAAATATAAGGACAAAAACTTCAAGCAAATAGACTGTTAAAAGAGTATGTTATATCGGGTTTCCAAATGTTCTTTTTGCTCCTTTATTTTAGCCATAAAAGATTGATAGTGCTCCGAATCCGGATTAAAAGGTCTGTGTTGTAAGGCTTTTTGAACCGAGTCCACTTGTTTCATAAGAGGATAAGCCTCTTTTGAAATTAGCAATTCTTTAAAAAACTCCCAAATATAGGTGGTGGCAAGCGTATTGGGGTGGAGCATATCCTCTGTATAAAATCGATAGTCTCTTAAATCATCCATAAGCAATTCGTAGGAAGGAAAATAAGCAATGGAATCGGCATTTGTAACTTGATGAATAGCTGTTAACAAATGTGCCTTGCTACGGCTATTAGCTAACATACCGTCTTTAAGATGTCTTACCGGACTTAAAGTTAGGATAACTTGAATTTCCGGATTAATTAGTGTAATAATTTGAATAGACTTTCTCAAGCTCTCTACAATTTCCTCAACCGATAACAAGCGTTTTTCGAATTTATTTTGTGGTATTTTATGGCAATTAGCAACCTCTGTAGCCGCATCAAGGTGATAATACACCCAAGCACTCCCCAATGTAATGATTAGATGTGTCGTTTTTTTTAGGTTTTCGTGTGTCTTTTTAATCGTCGAATTAATCCTATCTAATACCTTTTGACTATCAGGATTTGAAAAATCAGAATGATGATGTAAACTGTGCCACATATCCTGATTATGCACGAGATCTTGTTGGGTATAGGTTTTTATGTCGTGAATATCTAAAAAAGCTTTTTCGATAGCTAAAGGGTTAAACAGAATTCCATATGGATTTATCCAATTTTGAAATTTATAATATGCCAATTTTGCCCCTATATTTTCCACAAAACAAGAACCTACCAAGCCAATTTTTGATTGATAGTCTATCTTTTTGTAGGGAATATCAACTTCTGATTGTTGTAAAACCGTTCTAAAATGTTTGCTAAATTCCATACTTCAAAGCTAACGAAATTGTATAAAACGGAAGGAATAAAGTAGTCGTAACACCCAAACTTAATAATTCATAAATCAATATTCGTAATTCTTCGTTCAATTTCCTATCTTGCGCCACTATAAAAGTATCCATGAAAAACATTCGTAATTTTTGTATCATCGCTCATATTGACCACGGTAAAAGCACCTTGGCCGACCGTTTGTTGGATTATACCAATACCGTTTCAGAACGACAAAAACAAGAACAGTTACTTGATACCATGGATTTAGAACGGGAACGTGGCATCACTATAAAGAGCCACGCCATACAGATGGATTATCATTACAATGGTGATTCCTATGTGTTAAATTTAATTGACACCCCCGGTCATGTCGATTTTTCTTACGAAGTATCCCGCTCTATTGCTGCCTGCGAAGGGGCTTTATTAATTGTTGATGCAGCTCAAAGCATACAAGCGCAAACTATTTCTAATTTATATTTGGCTTTAGAAAACGATTTAGAGATTATACCGGTATTGAATAAAGTAGACTTACCTAGTGCTAATCCTGAAGAAGTAACCGATGATATTGTCAATTTACTAGGATGCGACCCGTCGGAAGTAATTCATGCCAGTGGTAAAACCGGTTTTGGTGTAGATAAAATACTCCAAGCCATTATTGAACAAGTTCCGGCACCTCAAGGAGATCCTAAGGCCCCTTTACAAGCCTTGATTTTTGACTCGGTTTACAATCCGTATCGTGGTGTTGAGACTTATTTTAGAGTAATGAACGGAGTTATCCGAGAAAAGCAAAAGGTAAAATTTATGGCAACAGATAAAGAATATGTTGCCGATGAAGTAGGTACCTTAAAACTGACACAATATCCCAAAAAATTTATTGGAACCGGTGATGTAGGTTATTTGGTAACCGGTATAAAAGAAGCACAAGAAGTAAAAGTAGGAGATACGATAACCGGAGCAGATCATCCTACTAAAGAACAAATAGACGGATTTGAAGATGTAAAACCTATGGTTTTTGCCGGTATTTATCCGGTGGATACCGATGAATACGAAGAGCTAAGAGGGTCTATGGAAAAACTAAAACTTAACGACGCTTCCTTAGTCTATACTCCGGAAAGTTCTGCAGCATTAGGTTTTGGATTTCGATGTGGTTTTTTAGGTATGCTACACCTAGAGATTATCCAAGAACGTCTGGAACGTGAATTTAACATGACCGTTATTACCACAGTACCTAACGTTTCCTATCATGCTTTTACCAAAAAACACCCAGATACCGTTATACTGGTTAATAACCCATCGGATTTACCTGATCCATCCGGTTTAGACCGAGTGGAAGAACCTTATATAAAAGCATCCATTATTACCAAAGCCGACTTTGTAGGCCCGGTAATGTCTTTGTGTATTGAAAAACGTGGGATTATTACCAATCAAACCTATTTGACAACAGACCGGGTTGAATTGAGTTTTGATATGCCCTTAGCTGAGATTGTTTTTGATTTTTACGACCGATTAAAGACCGTATCTAAAGGCTATGCCTCTTTTGATTACCACCCAATCGGATTAAGAGAATCCAAATTGGTTCGTTTAGATATTTTGTTAAACGGACAACCTGTCGATGCTTTGTCAGCGCTAATTCATGCGGATAATGCCTATACAATTGGCAAAAAGATGGTTGTCAAGTTACGAAAACTGATTCCAAGACAACAATTTGATATCCCGATTCAAGCTGCTATTGGTGCCAAAATTATTTCGCGAGAAACCATCAAAGCGCTACGAAAAGATGTTACCGCCAAATGCTATGGTGGTGATATTACCCGAAAACGTAAACTTCTAGAAAAACAAAAGAAAGGTAAAAAACGAATGCGCCAAGTGGGTAATGTGGAAATACCCCAATCTGCTTTTATGGCTGTACTAAAATTAGATGATTAAGCTTAAGTTACAACCACAAAAAAAGGCTGTCTAAAAAGACAGCCCTGATAATAAAGTTGTAACTATAAATATTAAATCACTTTGACATTTACTGCATTTAAACCTTTTTTACCTTCTTTAAGTTCAAATTCTACTTCGTCACCCTCTCTGATTTCATCAATTAAACCTGAGACGTGTACAAAATACTCTTGTTTTGAACCTTCTTCGATAATAAATCCAAATCCTTTTGATTCGTTGAAGAATTTTACGGTACCTTTTTTCATTTTATAAAAATAATTGTTATTAAAGCGGCAAAGATAGTGATATAAAAGGGTATTAAATAATTTTTAAACACTTATTTTTAAATAATTAACTATTTTACAATCAAATAGCTAGACCCGCACAATAAAAAACAGGGAGAAAGATGGAAAACTTTGGCCTATGATTGGATCTTATCTAAATAAAAAAACAAGATTGTTAATGCTCATTTCTATACGTATGCGAAGTATTAGCTTGCGCCGTAGGCATAATCACAATATCGTTCAGCGTTACATGAGATGGTCTTTGAAGCGCAAACAAAATAACTTCTGCAATATCTTTAGCCAGTAAGGGTTTCATATTCCTATAGACATCATCAGCCTTATGTTTGTCTCCTTTATAACGAACTAGTGAAAATTCTGTATCTATCATTCCGGGCGCTATGTTAGTTACTTTTATATTATGGGGTAACAAATCAATCCGCATTGCTTTAGACAAGGCATCTACAGCATGTTTAGTAGCACAATACACATTGCCGTTAAGATACACTTCTTTACCGGCAATGGAACCTAAATTTACAATATGCCCCTTTTTTTGAGCAATTAACCACGGAATTACGATCTTAGAAACGTACAACAACCCCTTGATGTTGGTGTCAATCATTCTATCCCAATCTTCGATTTCTCCTTTGTCAATTGTTTTGGCACCAACGGCCAAGCCGGCATTGTTAATCAAGACATCAATAGCTTGCCATGCTTTAGGCAAACTTTCTAATTGGCGCTTGGTGTCAGATGCATTACGCACATCAAAATGTAAGGTCTGGACTTCGGTTTTATAGGTGTCTTTAATTCTTTTAGAGAGGGCTTGTAGCCTATCCAAACGTCTGCCTGTAATAATTACGTTATAAGCTTGAGAGGCTAACAATAATGCCGTTGCCTCACCGATACCAGACGTAGCTCCGGTTATTAAAGCTATGGGTTTCATCGTAAAAATATTTTTAATTTAAATTTCGTTTTTCTATAAAGAACTTACTCAACAGATACGCACATTCTTGTTCTAAAACACCACCCTCTACTTTAGTTTTTGGATGTAAGGTAGTTTTATAAAATTGGTAGCCTCGTTTTGGGTCTGCTGCTCCGAATACTATTTTTCCTATTTGTGTCCAATACGATGCACCGGCACACATTTGACAAGGTTCTAGAGTAACATAAAGGGTACAATCTTTTAAATATTTACCTCCTAAAAAATCAGAAGCAGCGGTAAATGCCTGCATTTCGGCATGAGCAGTGACATCGTGTAGGGTTTCCGTAAGATTATGTGCACGGGCAATAATGGTATCATTTAATACGATTACTGCTCCAACAGGCACTTCATTTTTATCATAGGCTTTTTGGGCTTCGATGAGTGCTTGTTGCATGAAATAGGTGTGGTCAAATTGCATGGGTTAAAGATACAAAAACCCAACCAGATGGGTTAATCTTTTGTAACATTAAGACGATTGTTTGATTATTTCAAGACTAACTTCTTAACAGTCTGCGCACCATCATTACTTAATCTAGCAAAATAAACCCCTTTGGCATATCCGGTAAGGTTTATTTGGTTTCCTGTGTATTGTTTTTTTACTATTTTTCCTGTTAGGTCGTATACTTCAATACTTACAATTTTATGAGATGGCAATGAAATGTTAAAAATATCATGTGAAGGGTTTGGATAAATTTTAAGTGTATGGAGTGGATCATCATCCACCCCTAAAGCATCATGAGTAAATCGTAACACAAAACGATCTTCTATGTCATCTCCTATTTCTGAATAAAAGGAGTAAGCTCCGTTTGCAAAGTCATGGATGATCCCTTCGTAAGTGTCCTCTAAATAGATTTTTTGTCCATCTGTAAAGATTCCTTCGAAATGGTCTATATCTATTTGATAGGTGCCGGATTCTATGATTTCTATTCCTAAATTTACTGTTTTGATATCCTCAAAAGCGGCTAAGTTTTGAATGGCAAAATGACTATTATCTCCTGCAATAACTGAATAGAAATCAGTATTTGTTCCATTTTCTAATCGTTGTCCATCTTGACCTGCTTGGAAAGTATCTGTGGCTGTTGCTACAAAACCAATCATTATTTGGCGAAAAACTCCGGTATCATTCGTTAGGTTTAACCATAATCTATCACTATCCTGATTATTGGAGTTTCTCATAAAATTAGTGTTATTGCCCGTAACCCGCATTGCGTTATTAAATGTTAGTGTACCATTAGCTGTTACATTCGCTAAAAAACCTTGGCCTGAGGCTATATACTGTGTGGCATTTGTACCGGAACTACCACCAACAGAACTAAATGTTGTACCATCAGTAGTTGCTGTTGCATAATCATCATTGGTAAAATTATAGGCATCCGGCCCGGGATTTGAATTAGTAATAGCTGAATCATGGGTCCAAAAATAGAAGGTTCCTGTTAGCAAAGTACTATTTTGATTATACAAGGCATTAATATCTATCGCAGAGGCATACGGATTACCAATTAAATTTGCATTGGTATTAAACGTATCATGACCTGTACCACTATTTGCATTATAAGCATCTAAACTAACAGGTACTGTGATTATTCCATTATTTAATACACCATCAAAAACTACATTTTGAGCATGTGTACCTGTAGGTGGTAATACCACCGGTATAGGTGAGCCTTCTCCCATAGCAATATAGCCTACACCCGGTGTCATTGTTGTAGCAGCTGATACTGCTTGCCAATCATCTGCATTATCATCAAAAGTATCATCATTAGTATCTGAAAAATTAGCGGTTTCCAATCTAAAAATATATTCCGGAGGATTT